>CALUIJ010000147.1 GCA_944320675.1 uncultured Prevotella sp. | reverse complement strand
GACAAAACACATCTTCGTGACTTGTTCAACAAATCGAATTTCAAAAATGTCAAAGACCAATATGATTCAAGCGAACCGAATTTATTTAATTTTTAACCTTGTCCATTTTTTAGTGGACAGTAGTGTTCCGAACTGAAGCCTGAAGGCAGGCTCAGGTTCATTATCGGTTCTGCCGCCTTGTCTGAAGCGTCGCTGCTTGCGTTCGGGCTTTTGCCTGTTCCTTATAATATATACGCGCTGTTTTTCAACGGGTTGTCGCTTGGCTGCATGTGGGGAGTGATATTCAGTTTCCTCGAGGGACGCCGCACGACAGACATTCTTGCGGGCATCATGGGAGTGAGCATGGCGCTCAGTTCGGGTGTGGCCAAGTCGCTCGGCCTTTACGCGATGCACGATTTTGGCGTAAGCGAGTTTTGGATGCCGGCGTTGATAGGAGCTTTTGCCTTTCCCCTGTTGTGCTTCATGGGGTGGATGATGACGAAATTTCCGTCTCCGACAGCTGCAGACATTGCCGCACGCACCAAGCGTGTAACGCTTAACGGACAAGAGCGTAGGCGCTTGTTCGTGAAATTCATGCCGCTGCTTGTAATGCTTTTCGGCGCGAACCTACTGCTCACCGTACAGCGCGACATAAAGGAAGATTTCATTGTCTGCATAATTGACGTCAGCACAGTTTCACCGTGGGCGTTCGCCTATCTTGACAGCATTGCCACTATAGTCCTGCTCGGAGCGTTCGCCTTGCTTTCGTCCGTAGGCAACCATTTGATGGCGCTATGTTTGATCCTGATATTTTCGGCCATCGGGATGGGCACGATAGCCTTTCTTGGCGCTGAGGACGAATCATTCGGGATGCCGACCACGGCTTGGCTGTTCCTGCAGACGTTCTGCATTGATATTGCCTATTTGAGTTTCCAGACAATATTCTTCGAGCGGTTTATTGCCTGTTTCAAGGTAAAAGGTAATGTCGGCTTCTTCATAATAACAATCGACTTCGTAGGTTATTTCGGCACTTTGGCGTTGTTGCTTTTTAAGGAATTCATGGTTCCGCACATTGAGTGGGCCTCGTTCTACAATTCAATGAGCGTAGTCGTCGGTACGGCATGCTGTCTTGCGTTCGCTGGTTCGATAATTTACATCGTCAAGTCAAAATACCGCAGGATGGCCGAGTCCCGGACGGTTGCGGCCGCCGTGCCTGCAATCGCCGACGATGCACAGGAGCCAAGCGTGCTCGCCAATAAGGAAATGGTGGCGTTGAATTAAAAACAGATTACAACTTAATATAAATAACACACATGAAAAAGATTGAATGTATCATAATGGACTGGGCCGGTACGGCCGTCGATTACGGATGCTTCGCCCCCGTGGCCGCTTTCGTTGAAAGTTTCAAGTCAATCGGTGCTCCCGTAACGGTCGCCGAAACCCGCGCCCACATGGGCCTGACTAAAATCGAGGAGGTGCGTGCGCTGTTTGCCGTCGACCACGTACAAGCCGACTTCCGTGCCAAATACGGCCGCGAGTATGGAGAGGAGGACGTGTGGGAGGTTTACAGGATGTTCCAGGAAAACCTTTTTGCGACGCTTGAAGAATATTCCGTACCGATACCCGGAGTGGTCGGGACAATCGACGCGCTCCGTAAGGGCGGCATTAAGGTCGGCTCGACAACCGGCTACACACGTGGAATGATGGATGTCGTAATCCCTGCCGCCGTCCGCCACGGCTATGTTGTCGATAACTGTGAGACGTCCGACTGCCTGCCGTGCGGCCGTCCGCAGCCATATATGATTTATCAGAATATGTGCCGAATGGACATACGGTCGCCGAAGAGTGTCGTGAAAGTGGGCGATACAATTTCCGACATCAAGGAAGGCGTTAACGCCGGTACGTGGAGCGTGGGCGTGATACTTGGAAGTAATGAGCTTGCCCTTACGCTGCAAGAGGTTGAGGCAATGCCGGCCGGCGAGCTTAAGGCGAGGATGCGCGACGTAAGATACCGCATGTATGCCGCCGGCGCGCATTACGTAATCGACGACATAACGGAACTGCCACGGCTGATAGGGTGTATCAATCAGGCAAACAGTTACTAAGCTGGTGAAAATCAGTTACAAACCAAATTTCAGGAATTAAATATTACCTTAAAAATAAAAGAACAAATGAGACCATATCTATTGCTTACTCCCGGACCGCTTACTACAACAGAAACAGTGAAAGGCACAATGATGAGCGACTGGTGCACTTGGGACAAGGATTATAACGAAGGTATCGTGGAGGTCATCCGCCGCGGTCTTGTCGACATGGCGTCGTCACGTCCTGAAGAATATACGGCCGTGCTCATGCAAGGCAGCGGAACATTCTGTGTCGAGGCCGCTCTCGGCAGCGTGGTGGGGGCCGACGACCATCTGCTCGTCGCCGCCAACGGCGCTTACGGTAAGCGCATGGGCGTGATAGCCGATTATTACAAGCTTAATTGCCGTATGATGAAGTTTGACGAGACCGTGGCCGTTTCTCCGGAAGCCGTTTCAAAGTATCTCGACGAGCATGGGGAAGTGACCCACGTTGCGGTGGTCCACTGTGAGACTACCACCGGCGTGCTCAACCCGTTGGACGAAATCGCGCGCGTGGTGAAAGCCCATGGCAAGACGCTCATCGTCGACGCGATGAGCAGTTTCGGCGGAGTGCCGATTGACATGGCTTCCCTCGGCATAGACATCCTCATATCCAGTGCCAATAAGTGCATACAAGGCGTGCCCGGTTTCGGTTTCGTCATAGCGCGCAGGGCTTTACTCGAAAAGTGCAAGGGCGTTGCACGTTCGCTGTCGCTCGACCTTTACGACCAATGGGAGACAATGGAGAAAGGCCACGGTAAGTGGCGTTTCACGTCGCCGACGCATGTGGTGCGCGCTTTCATGCAGGCCATGAACGAGCTGGACGAGGAAGGCGGCGTGCGTGCACGCCACGCGCGCTACTGCGAGAACCACAGGGTGCTTGTAGAAGGCATGCGCAGCCTGGGTTACAATACGTTGTTGCCCGACGAATGGCAGTCACCGGTCATCACGTCGTTCTATTATCCTTCTGCCGGTTTCGACTTCGCAGCTTTCTACCAAGCCCTTAAGGCTAAGGGGTTTGTGATCTATCCCGGTAAGATTTCGCAGGCCGACACATTCCGCATAGGCAGCATAGGCGACGTGTGTCCGGATGACTTCCGCCGCTTGGTCGAAGCCGTCGGCGAGCTGTGATCAAACGCTGACAATCACTGTCGTAAACGCGCTTGAAACCGTCGCGTGAGTATGTCAAGAAGGGGTTATCTGAAGTCGGCCGGCAAGTTAAGTTGCATAGGACTCGTGCTGCAGTCCGTCTGTTCCGGCGGCTGCGACGTGCCAGACTCTCGTTAACTTCTTGATTTTGACATACTCTCGCTTTTTATTTTGTGGTGCATATTGGGCAATTTGTTTTTCGTTCGCTTCCTCATGTTGAAGCTTGCTTGTTGGCAAAATGAAACGCAAACCGCCATGCGCCTTGTCAAAGTGTCATCAGCAAAGTATCCGTCAAAATTCCCGAAATAGACAACCGGCGTGGCATTAAGCCTTGTCTCTTTTTCTGAGATAGCCCCGATAAGGTATAATCATGGCCCGGTATTGACGTGAAAGTTAACCTTTTGCGGCGCAAAAACCGTCCTTTTGCATGTAAGAAACGGCTTGTTTATGCGCTAAAAGCTTATGTTTTGCCTCGCGTTTCCGGCTTTTTCTTGATAAGGCACATAGCCGGTTATTGCGCATTATTTTATGTGTTCCAAGTAAACGGCGGCTAATCAGGCCTTTACGTTTGCACGCATTTCCTTGCGTTATTTCCGTGCGAATGATTTTAATTTCAAAATAACGCAGTCTGGAAGCGTCATGCAAAATCAGATTGTCGGCAATGTCGCCCAAATAATGTCTTTAACACAAATCGGCCAGTAGAGCGTATATGCTTGAATATTGCTTAAATTCCATACTCTCCGGTCGCTTATGCGTTTCTGTCGAGCAGGCCAAAGTCCAATGACCGATTTGGGCTTAATGCTTTTCACCGCTAAAAATACAAATATGAACGGGTTAATGCCGCCTTCCTTGAATGACTCCAAGCTTGCCCATCAATGCTTATGCCGCCACGCGCCGCCTTGTCTCCGCCTGCGTTTATCGGTCGCGCCCGATAGTGTCTGAAAATCATTGAATTGCCGTTAAATAAGCGTACGGGGCGTATATTTTAATATTATTTAGTCTCAAAATTTAGCCTGAAAGTCCATAAAGTAGTATTTTTGCGCCGAATTTCAGAAAAAAGTGGAACAACAAACAATGTAAAGATTATGGCAGAATCGATAGACATACGTGAACTGAACGCTCTGATTGAACAGAAAAGCGCCTTCGTGTCGAGCCTTACGGCGGGCATGAGCCGCGTGATCGTAGGGCAGAAACACCTGGTGGAGGCGTTGCTCATAGGCCTGCTCAGCGACGGGCATATACTGCTCGAGGGCGTGCCGGGCCTGGCCAAGACGCTGGCCATAAAGACGCTGGCGCAACTGGTCGACGCGGAATACAGCAGGATACAGTTTACGCCCGACTTGCTGCCGGCCGACGTGACGGGCACTATGATTTATTCGCAGAAGGACGAGAGGTTCAGGGCGAAGAAGGGACCCGTGTTCGCCAACTTCGTCCTTGCCGACGAGATCAACCGCGCCCCGGCAAAGGTGCAGAGCGCCCTGCTGGAGGCCATGCAGGAACACCAGGTGACGATAGGCAGCGACACGTTCGCCCTGCCGAGCCCGTTCCTCGTGATGGCCACGCAGAACCCGATAGAGCAGGAGGGCACCTACCCGCTGCCCGAGGCCCAGGTGGACAGGTTCATGCTGAAGGTGGTCATCGATTATCCGACGATAGAGGAGGAGAAGCTCATCATACGCGGCAACCTGCAGGGGGCGCGGCCGGCGGTTTCGCCAGTAATCTCGGCCGGCGACGTGGTTTCGGCGCGCTCGGTCGTGGAGCAGGTTTACATTGACGAGAAGATCGAGCAGTATATAGCCGACATCGTCTTCGCCACGCGCTATCCCGACCGCTACGGCCTGCCGCGGCTTAAGGACCTGATAACTTTCGGCGGGAGCCCCCGCGCCAGCATCAACCTGGCCAAGGCCTCCCGCGCTTACGCGTTCATAAAGCGCCGCGGATACGTCATACCCGAGGACGTGCGCGCCGTGGCCCACGACGTGCTCCGCCACAGGATAGGCCTGTCTTACGAGGCCGAGGCTGCCGACGTGACGGGCGAGGAGATTGTCAGCGACATTATAAACAAGGTGGAGGTTCCTTGATGGATACCCGTGAGATACTGAAGAAAGTCCGCAAGATAGAGATAAAGGCGCGCGGGCTGAGCAGCAACATCTTCGCCGGGCAATACCATTCGGCGTTCAAGGGGCGCGGAATGGCGTTCAGCGAGGTGCGCGAGTACCAGTACGGCGACGATGTCCGCGACATTGACTGGAACGTGTCGGCGCGCTTCCATAAGCCTTATGTCAAGGTGTACGAGGAGGAGCGCGAGCTGACGGTGATGCTGCTTATCGATGTCAGCGGCTCGCTCGACTTCGGCACGCTCAACGCCACGAAGCGCGAAGTGGCGGCCGAGATAGCCGCCACGCTGGCGTTCAGCGCGATGCAGAACAACGACAAGATAGGCGTGATATTCTTCTCTGACAGGATTGAGAAGTACATCCCGCCGAAGAAGGGGCGCAGGCACATCTTGTTCATCATCCGCGAGATGCTCGACTTTACGCCCGAAAGCCGCAAGACCGACGTCAAGGTGGCTGTCGAGTTCCTCACCGGCGTGTTGAAGCGCAGGTGTACGGCTTTCCTTATGAGCGATTTCTATACGAAGGGCGGCTTCGCCGACGCGTTGACGATATGCAACCGCAAGCACGATGTCGTCGCCGTGCAGGTTTACGACCCGCGTGCCGAATGGTTGCCTGACGTCGGGCTGATGAAGGTTCTCGATGCCGAGACCGGGCACGAGATGTATATCGACACGGGCGACCGTCGGTTGCGCAACGCCCATCATGCCTATTGGCTCAACCGTCAGCGCACGCTTGCCGAAGTGTTCGCCAAGAGCAGCGTCGACAGCGTGTCGATAGCCACCAACCAAGATTACGTCAAGGCCCTGATGCAGCTGTTCGCCATGAGGAGCAGGGCTTGATGAAAGTAAGGTTGTTAGGCCTTAAGACCGCAAAGCTCACATAAGGCCTAAAGGCCGCAAAACTGCAAAACCGCAGATAAGGAGATGAAACGTATAATATTCATAATATCGCTGACGGCGTGCGTGTTATGCACGCATGCGCAAGTTTTTGTCGAATCAAAGATAGACTCGATAGAGATACTCATAGGCGAGCAGACCGGTGTCACCCTGAGCGTTACGGCAAGGGAGGGGGCGAAGGTCGTCATGCCCGAATATGAGCCGTCGCAGTATGTCACGCCCGGCGTGGAGGTGCTTGGCGCCACTTCAGCCGACACGGCGCAGGCCGACAACGGAATGGTGAAAATAACCAGGCGCTATACGTTGACCTCGTTTGACGAGAACCTTTATTACCTTCCGCCTATGACGGTGAAAGTCGACGGCAAGGAGTATAAGAGCAAGAGCCTTGCGCTGAAAGTGCTGACCGTGCCCGTCGACACTCTCCATCCGGAGAAGTTCTATCCGCCCAAGGGCGTGCAGGACAACCCTTTCGAGTGGAGCGAGTGGGAGCCTGCGTTCTGGCTCAGCGTGGCGTGGGTGTTGGTGTGCGTGGCGGTTTATTACCTTTGGACCAGGCTTAAGGAGAACAAGCCGGTGATAGCAAGGATACGCATCGTGAAAAAGCTGCCGCCCCACCAAAAGGCGCTTAAGGAAATCGAGCACATCAAGGCCGACAGGATGTCGGCGTCGGAGGATCAAAAGGCTTATTACACACGGCTGACCGACGTGATAAGGAAATACATCAAGGAGAGGTTCGGCTTCAACGCCATGGAGATGACCAGCGGCGAGATAATATCGCGCCTGCAGCAGGAGGCCGACGGCAAGACGGCCGCCGAGCTGAAGGAACTCTTCACTACGGCCGACCTTGTGAAGTTCGCCAAGTACTCGGCGCTGATAAACGAGAACGACGCCAACCTAGTTAACGCCGTCGGGTTCATCAATACGACGAAACTTGAAAACCAGCCCACCGTAGAGCGGGTTGAGCCCGAAGTGAGTGATACCGACCGCCGGAAAATGCGCTCGCGCACCGTGCTCAAAGGCTCGATAGCCGTGCTCGCCGCCTTAGGCTTGGCTCTTTTCGCCTACGTCGTTTATCAGGTATATTTGTTGATATAGAAGTTTTTGTAGAGTTTTATGGAATTTGCCGATAAAGAATATTTCCTGCTCCTTCTGCTGCTGATACCTTATTTTATATGGTACCTGCTATATAGGAAGAAAAGCGAGCCGACGATGAAGATGAGCGACACGTTCGCCTATCAGTACGCTCCGCGCAGCCTGCGCGTAAGGCTGATGTGGCTGCCGACGCTGTTGCGCGTCGTCACGTTCGTCCTTGTCGTCATCGTATTGGCCCGTCCGCAGACCCACAACAGCTGGGGCAAGCGCACGGTTGAGGGCATCGACATAATGCTCGCCATGGACGTGTCGACGAGCATGCTGGCCGAAGACCTTAAGCCGAACAGGATAGAGGCGGCCAAGAGCGTGGCTTCCGAGTTCATATCGGGCCGCCCCGACGATAACATCGGCCTTACCATCTTCGCCGGCGAGGCTTTCACACAGTGCCCGATGACCACCGACCACGCATCGCTCATCAGCCTCCTGCAGAACGTCAGGACCGACATTGCCGCGCGCGGACTGATCGAAGACGGCACGGCTATTGGCATGGGGCTGGCCAACGCCGTGGGCCGCCTTAAGGACAGCAAGACGAAAAGCAAGGTGGTGATACTCCTTACCGACGGCAGTAACAACATGGGCGACATATCGCCGCTGACCGCCGCCAATATCGCCAAGAGCTTCGGCATACGCGTGTACACCATAGCCATCGGCAGCAAGACCATGGCGCCTTATCCGATGCAGGTTGGCGGAACTACGCAGTATGTCAACCTGCGCGCCGATGTCGACGTTGAGACGCTCGGCGAGATAGCATCGACTGCCGGCGGCCACTTTTACCGCGCTACCAATACGGCCGAGCTGAAGAAAATCTACGAAGACATTGACAAGCTTGAGAAAACGAAAATGGATGTCAAGAAATTCTCGAAACGGTATGACGCTTACCAGCCTTTCGCCCTTGCGGCGTTCGTTTCAATGCTGCTTGAAGTGCTGCTCAGGCTCGTAGTGTTCCGCCGCATACCTTAACCGTTTGAATTAATATATACGCACGCAATATGTTCAGATTTGAAGACCCAGCATATTTGTATCTGCTCGCTCTTGTCCCGGTTCTTGTGCTGATAAGGCTTTGGGGGCTGCGCAAGCGCAAGCACCAACTCGGCAAGTTCGGCGACCCGGCGTTGCTGAAAAGCCTTATGCCCGACGTCTCGAAAGCGAGGGTCGAGGCCAAGTTTTGGCTCATGACTGCCGCCGTGGCCCTGTTGGCCGTGATGCTCGCTCGTCCGCAGATGGGCACTAAGATAAGCCAGGAGCAGCGCCAAGGCATAGAGGTGATCCTGGCGCTTGACATAAGCAATTCGATGAAGGCTGAAGACGTGGCACCGTCGCGCCTTGACAAAAGCAAGATGCTGATAGAGAACCTGGTCGACAATTTTACTAACGATAAGGTGGGGCTCGTCGTGTTTGCCGGCGATGCCTTTGTCCAGCTTCCGATAACGAGCGACTACGTGTCGGCCAAGATGTTTCTCCAGAACATCGGGCCGTCGCTCATAGCATCGCAGGGAACCAATATAGGGGAAGCCATTGAGCTTAGTTCGAGAAGCTTCACTAAGCAGGACAGGGTAGGCCGTGCGATAATCGTGATAACCGACGGTGAAGACCATGAGGGCGAAGCCGTGGCGGCGGCCAAGAAAGCCAGGAAAGAGGGCATGAGGGTGTTCGTGCTCGGCGTAGGTTCGCCGAAAGGTTCGCCTGTGCCGGCCGACGGCGGCGGATACATGAAAGACCGGAGCGGGCAGGAAGTGATGTCTGCCCTGAACGAGGACATGTGCAAAGAGGTGGCCAAGGCCGGCGGCGGTGCTTACATCCACGTCGACAACACCAACATAGCCCAGAAACAACTTGACGGAGAGATTGCCAAGTTGCAGAAAGGCGACATAATGAGCGTTGTTTACAGTGAGTATGACGAGCAGTTCCAGGCAGTAGGCATATTGCTCATATTGGTGCTTATCGTCGAGACATTGATACTCGAGAGCAGGAATCCGCTGCTTCGCAAGATCAGACTCTTTAAATAACAATTTTGCAAGATGGAATCAGCAATGGCAAGACATATTTTGATAATGTTGCTCCTGTGCTTCGCCGCAGCAGCCGGGGCGCAGACCGACCGTCAGCTTGTGCGTGAAGGCAACCGCCTGTTTGACAGGCAACAGTATGACAAGGCTGAGATACAATACCGCAAGGCGGCGGCAAAGAATCCGTCGAACCCCCAGGCCGCTTACAACTTGGGATGCGCCCTTATGATGCAGAACAAGGATTCGGCCGCAATAGCGCAATATGAAAGGGCCGCGAAACTTGAGAAGAACAAGTTGCGCCTTGCAAGCGTCTACCATAACATCGGCGTGATATGCCAGAACCACAGGATGTACGACGAAGCGGTAAAGGCTTACGAACAGTCGTTGCGCAACAATCCTAAGGACGACCAGACACGCTACAACCTCGCCCTTTGTAAGAGGTTGCAGAAGAAAGGTGGAAACGGTGGGAACAAGAACGAGAATAAGCAGAACGAGAACAACAAGTCGCAGGACAACAAGGAAAAGAACAACGACAAGGAAAAGGGCGAAAACAAGCAACAGCAGCCGGATGAGAGGATGAGCAAGGAAAACGCCGAGCAGCTGATAAACGCAGCCATACAAAACGAAAAAGCTACGCAACAACGGTTGAAAAAGGCGATGCAGAAACCCGGTTCGCGCAAGAGCAGCGACAAGAATTGGTAGACGTGGTTAAGAATCTTACATTGACGTGTTTTTAGTATGAAAAGATATTTTATTCTTTTATTTCTAATGCTTGCATGGGTTGCGTTTGCCGATGCCCAAAGGCTTGTCGTGAACGCGCCGTCGCAAGTGTCGGTCAACGAGAACTTCAGGCTTACATATACGGTTAATACGCAAAACGCCAAGGATTTCAGGATAGGCAGTATTCCCGATGCGTTGGAAGTGATAACAGGGCCGTACACATCGTCGCAGTCAAGCTTCCAGATGGTCAACGGACATACGAGCAGCACTTCGTCGATGACCTATACTTTCATCCTGTGCGCGTCGAAGGGCGGAACGTTCACCATTCCACCGGCCAATGTCGTGGCGAATGGGAAGCGGATAGCCTCAAAAGCCGTAAAGGTGAAGGTTTCTGGAGAAAGTCAGAACAACGGTGGTGCGCCTCGGATGCACGACGACGCTGACGACCAGCCGCGCCTTCGCGATGCCGGTACACCTGTCAGCGGACGCGACCTGTTCATAAAGGTAAGTGCTAACAAACGCCGTGTCCACGAGCAGGAGCCGATATTGTTGACATACAAGGTTTATACGCTTGTCGACTTGACGCAGCTTGATGGTAAGATGCCCGACTTGACGGGATTCCATACCCAGGAAATACCCCAGCCACAGCAAAAATCGTTCCATTTAGAGCGTGTCAACGGCAGGCCTTACCGGTGCGTTACGTGGAGCCAGTACGTAATGTATCCGCAGATGACCGGCAAGCTTGAGATACCGAGCATAACGTTCAACGGCACCGTTATCCAGCAGAATAGGAATGTTGATCCGTTTGAGGCGTTTTTCAACGGCGGTTCGGGATATATAGAGGTCAAGCGTGCGATAAAGGCTCCGGGAATGACCATACAGGTAGATCCTCTGCCGAAGCGTCCGGCTAATTTCTCCGGCGGCGTCGGCAAGTTCAACATCAGCGCACAAATCAACAAAAACGAAGTGAAAGCCAACGACCCGGTAACGATACGTGTGGTAGTTGGAGGTACCGGCAACTTAAAACTGATAAAACAACCGGTGGTAAACTTTCCGACGGATTTCGACAAGTATGATGCGAAGGTAACCGATAAGACAAAGCTTACGACCAACGGCGTAGAGGGGAACATGATATACGACTTCCTCGCCGTTCCACGCAACCAAGGCAAGTATGTTATTCCGGCAATCGAGTTCGTATATTACGATGTTGACGCCAATGCGTACAAAACGATTAAAACCCAGTCGTTCAACCTGGATGTAGCCAAAGGTGACGGAAACTCGAACGCTTCGGTTGATTACAGCGACCTTAAGGACAAGGATATTCATCCAATTAAGGAAGGCGGGTATGAAGTTCAAGATGTTCATGACATATTTTACGGCTCAGTAGCTTATTGGGTTACTTTGTCTGTTTTGTTTGTTGTTTTCGCAGGAGTGCTCATCGTATTCCGCAAGCGGGCCATAGACAACGCGGACATAACGAAACTTAAAGTGAAGAAGGCTAACCGCATAGCGACGAAACGGTTGAAGTACGCAAGTACGCTGATGCTAAAGAACGATCATGATAAGTTCTACGACGAAGTACTTAGGGCGTTATGGGGATATGTCGGCGACAAGTTGAACATGCCTGTCGAGCAGCTCTCCAAGGACAACATAGCTGAACGGCTGGCAACTAAAAACGTAGACGAAGAAACAATATCCATGTTCATCAGGGCCGTTGACGAGTGTGAGTTCAACCGCTACGCCCCTGGAGACGTTAAAGGTAATATGAACCAAACTTTCGAGGCTGCGATGACGGCTATAATAAAGATAGAAGACGTTTTGAGAGGTATGAAGAAGAAAAAGGCCGGAGGTATGCGTATTCTAATGCTTGCCGTAATGACCGTATTCGTTTCGGCATCGGCCAACGCCATAACAAAAAAGAACGCCGACGACGAGTATAAGAAAGGCAATTATCAGCAGGCCATAAGGGATTATGAAGAATTGTTGAAGAAAGGCCCGAGCGCGGACTTGTATTTCAATCTCGGGAACTCATATTACAGGACAGACAACATCACGAAAGCGGTGCTGAACTACGAGCGTGCCTTGTTGTTGTCTCCCGGCGATGATGACATAAGGTTTAATCTCCAGATGGCCCGCTCTAAGACCATTGACAAGATAACGCCAAAGTCGGAGATGTTTTTTGTCACATGGTATAAGTCGTTGGTTAATTTCACAAGTGTCGACGGTTGGGCCAAAACTGCGATAATGAGCATAGCCGTGGCTTTGGTACTTGTGTTATGTTACCTGTTTGGCCGCAACGTATTACTACGCAAGGTCGGTTTTTACGGGGCCGTCGTGCTCGTCGTGCTTTTTATATTAAGTAATATTTTCGCTTACGAACAGAAATGCATCTTGACGCACAATACGGGCGCGATAGTCATATCGCCTTCGGCGTCATTAAGAAAAACCCCTGTGGCAAACAGCGAATATGGCGCGATAATACATGAAGGTACCAAGGTCGAGATTATCGACGACACGATGAAAGACTGGAAGCTTATAAAACTTGAGGACGGACGTGAAGGTTGGGTGCAAACTACGCAAATGGAGCGCATTTAAGCCTCTGTACGTAAAAATAATAAATGTAGGTTAAATGCAAACATTGATAGAGATAGACCGGAGTATTCTTGATCTTTTTAATGGAAGTGACTCTTTGTTCGTTGACAACCTGGCGGTAATCCTTACTTCCGGGTTGACATGGATACCTCTGTACCTCTCTCTATTATACATAGTGATAAAAAACAACGAAACGATGAAGCAGATAATGCTTGTCGTTGGTTGCGTATGCTTGTGCATGCTGATTTCCGACGGCGTTGTTGATTATATTGTCAAACCGATGGTCGGTCGTTTACGTCCGTCGCATGACCCGGTCATTAAATATTCAATTGACATAGTTAATGGGATAAGGGATACAAAATACGGTTTTTTCTCCGCCCATGCTTCAAATACGTTTTGTATAGCTGTGTTCTTCTCGTTGTTGGTCCGTAACGCAAAATTTGTCGTTGCGATGATTTCGTGGTCGTTGCTGAACTGTTGGACTCGTATGTATCTCGGCGTGCATTATCCCAGCGACATTTTTGTCGGGTTGTTGTGGGGCGGATTAGTAGGCGCTTTCGTGTATTATATTTACATCAAGTCTTATTTCCGTATGCATTCCGATTTTAATTACATATCCTCTAAATACACCTCGACCGGCTACAATCAGATGGACATAGACATTGTTTTGCTGGTTTTAGTATTGACTTTGTTGTACGCCGTAATAATGGCGTTGTTTTTTTAAGGTATTCTGTTGGTTTTTATGGACACTAAGCATATTCGAATAAGAGACTACTATTACGAACTTCCTGACGAGCGCATTGCGAAGTTCCCAATTGGACAACGTGACCATAGCAAACTGCTGGTTTATGATAAAGGGCATGTTTCTGAGGACAAGTTTTTCAATATCTCAAAGTATTTGCCTAAAGGTGCGTTGATGATATTCAACAATACGCGTGTCATTCAGGCAAGGATCCATTTTAGGAAAGAAACAGGCGCATTGATTGAGGTTTTCTTGCTTGAACCTGCAATGCCGTCAGATTATGAGCAGATGTTCCAAACAATGGGCGGGTGTTCGTGGTTTTGCATGATCGGCAACTTGAAGAAGTGGAAAGAAGGTACTTTGAGGCGTACGTTTAATATTAACGGACGTGAAGTTACGCTGACTGCTACTCGCCGCCGCGAACAAGGTACGAGCCATTGGGTGGATTTTTCATGGGACGACGGTGAAACGACATTTACGGATATTCTTGAAAGTGTCGGTGAATTGCCGATACCCCCATATCTTAACAGGGAGACACAGGAAAGTGACAAGGTTACTTATCAAACCGTGTACTCAAAAGTCAAAGGCAGCGTGGCCGCACCGACGGCAGGCTTACATTTTACGGATGAAGTGTTACGGTCGATTGACAAGTACGGAATAGAGCGTGAAGAATTGACATTGCACGTTGGCGCAGGAACGTTTAAGCCTGTCAAGAGCGTAGATATTTCAGGGCATGACATGCATACCGAATATATAAGCGTACGCCGGCAAACTCTTGTGAAGCTTATTGAACACGACGCTTGCGCTATCGCGGTTGGTACGACAAGTGTGCGTACGCTTGAAAGCTTGTATTATATAGGAGCACGTTTGGAAAAGAATCCCGACGCTACTGAAGAACAACTCCATATTGACCAATGGGAGCCTTATGACACATGTCCGGAGCTTACGCCGGTCAAGGCATTACGGAACGTTGTAGACTATTTGGACAGAAACGGCATTAACACGTTTCATGGCAGTACGCAAATAATAATCGCTCCCGGATATAAGTATAAAATAGTTAAGATGCTTGTCACTAATTTCCATCAGCCTCAGAGCACGTTGTTGTTGCTTGTCAGTGCATTCGTCAATGGTGACTGGCGCAAGATATATGATTACGCCATCGCCAATGATTTCCGTTTTTTGAGTTATGGAGACAGTTCGTTGTTGATACCGTAAGTAGTACATTTATATTAAAGGTTAAAACATAGAAGATTATGAAAATAGGAGATAAAGTCAGGTTTTTAAGTGAAACGGGTGGTGGAATGGTTGCCGGTTTCCAAGGGAAAAATATCGTCTTGGTTGAGGACGAAGATGGATTCCAAATACCGGTCCGTATCAATGACGTGGTTGTCATCGACACGGACGACTACAACATTAAACCGGCCGTGACGAATTCAAAAATTAAGGATGAGGACGAGGATTATGACCCAGCCGACCGTCCGGTAACATTCAAGGATGAACCCGAAGAACGCAAAGGCGGCGATGCGTTGTCAGTATATCTTGCTTTCGTTCCGATAGACAGTAAGGAAATAACAAAAGCAAGATTTGAGACTTATCTTGTAAACGACAGTAATTATTATGTGACATATACATACCTTTCGGCTGAAAGTGCAGGATGGCGTTTGCGTTCTTATGGAGAGATTGAGCCTAATACAAAGTTGTTTATTGAAGAATTTGACCATGAAGCGTTGAACGAACTTGAACGTGTGGCCGTGCAGCTGATATCGTATAAGCGGGGACGGACGTTTATGATAAAGCCTTCAGTCGACGTACAGATGCGCATCGACACTGTCAAGTTCTACAAACTACATACGTTTCAAGAGAATGATTTCTTCGAGCAGCCGGCTTTGATTTATACGATAATCGAAAACGACAAGCCTGTACGTCCGCTTGTGGTGGACGCGAAGAAACTTAAACAGGAAATGTCACGTAAGGTGTCTGAAGACAATAAGAAGCCTATGCTGCAGCCGGCGAGGAAGCAACGCGCAAAAGACGAGCCTATAGTTGTAGACCTTCATGCAGGCGAGCTTCTTGAAACAACCGCAGGTATGTCTGCCGCTGACATACTAAACCACCAGCTTGATGTATTCCGTAAGACAATGGACGAATATAAAAGCAAAATCGGAACAAAACTCATATTCATACACGGCAAGGGGGAAGGAGTGTTGCGCCATGCCGTCATACATGAATTGAACTACCGTTACAAGAAGTGCCAGTATCAGGACGCTTCATTCCAGGAATACGGTTATGGCGCCACTCAGGTGACGATAAGATAAAACTCCTATATCTTTGAAACTCATTTAACAATAACGCATATGCAAAACGGATTCGTTAAAGTCGCATCTGCCGTACCGGCGGTAAGAGTGGCTGATTGTGAGTACAACACGTTGCAAATCGAAAATATCATCGCAAAGGCCGAAGGCAAGGGTGTGGAGATTATAGTTTTTCCTGAATTGTGCATTACCGGTTATTCCTGCCAAGACCTATTCCGCCAGTCGTTGCTTTTAGAGCAGGTCGAGACTTCGATGTTGATGTTGCTCGATTTTACGAGAAACCTTGACATCATCAGCATTGTCGGCCTGCCGGTGGTCGTAGGCGACTTGCTTCTCAATTGCGCTGCTGTAATACAGAAAGGCGACCTCCTTGGGCTTGTGCCTAAGACGTATTTGCCAAATTACAGTGAGTTTTACGAGAAACGCTGGTTCGCCTCGGCGCAAGACTTGCAACCGACGGAAATCCGCTTTGCCGGCAACAAGATTCTTGTTACCCCACAGCCTACTTTGTTTAAGACGTGCGACGGTGTTTTGTTCGGCATTGAAATCTGCGAGGACGTATGGGCTCCGGCTCCGCCAAGCAACAATCTTGCCCTTTCCGGGGCCGACATGATATTCAACCTTTCTGCGAGCGACGAGTTGATAGGTAAGCATAAGTATTTGAAAAGCCTGCTCTCGCAACAGAGCGCACGCACGATCTCCGGTTATATTTACAGTGGTTGCGGATTCGGCGAGAGTTCGCAAGACATGGTTTACGCAGGCAACGCCATAATATATGAAAACGGCAGTATATTGGCAGAGGGCGAACGCTTCAGCCTGAAGCCTCAGGCTGTTATGTCGCAGATTGATGTAGAAAAATTAAGAAGCGAACGCCGTACCAACAGTACGTATGTTAATGCGCAGCGGGGCCACGACGCACGTATAGTCAACGCGCACACGACTGTGGCTGTGGCCCAGCGTGACTTTGAATTGATAAGGGAAGTGAATCCGCATCCTTTCATCCCGCAATCTGAAGAGATGGAGTCAAGTTGTGAAGAGATATTCTCAATACAGGTTGCAGGATTGGCGAAACGTCTTGTCCATACAGGTTGTAAGACGGTTGTCGTCGGCATAAGCGGAGGCTTGGACAGCACGCTGGCCCTTCTTGTATGCGTAAAGACTTTCGATAAATTAGATTGGCCGAGAAAAGGCGTTGTCGGCGTTACAATGCCCGGTTTCGGGACAACCGACCGTACCCATACAAATGCCGTGGCCTTGATGGAGAGTCTCGGCGTGACAGTGCGTGAAGTCAGCATATCGGCCGCCGTTGAACAACATTTTAAGGACATTGGCCACGACATGGCCGTACATGATGTAACCTACGAGAACAGTCAGGCCCGTGAGCGTACGCAGATACTCATGGATCTTGGCAACAAACTTAATGGATTGGTGATAGGTACCGGCGACTTGTCAGAGTTGGCTTTGGGGTGGGCTACGTACAACGGCGACCACATGAGCATGTACGGCGTAAACGCAGGCATTCCTAAAACTCTTATCAAGCATCTTGTGAAGTATGTGGCTGCGAGTGTTGACGATACTTCACGTGAAACGCTTATCGACATAATCGACACCCCTGTAAGTCCAGAGCTGATACCTGCCGACGAAGACGGCAACATAAGCCAAAAGACGGAAGAACTTGTTGGGCCTTACGAGCTTCACGATTTTTTCCTTTATTATATCCTGCGTTTCGGATTCAGGCCTACGAAAATATTCATGCTTGCAAGGAAAGCGTTCAATGGCAACAACGGAGCACCATTTTATGACGATGCTACTATAAAGAAATGGCTGACCACTTTCCTGCGCCGTTTCTTCAGCCAACAGTTCAAGCGCTCTTGCCTGCCTGATGGGCCGAAAGTTGGAAGCGTCAGCCTTAGTCCGCGTGGCGACTGGCGCATGCCGAGCGACGCATCTTCCACCCTTTGGCTGAAAGAGTGCGAGCAAATAAGCGTTTAATTAAAATCGGTCATCAGACGGCGTAGGAACATAAAATAATATGAAGAGTATGAGGCAGAGACACTGCGCTATAATGCCGATCTGGGTTTAATAAATTAAGAGTTAAGAAAATATGTGTCGTTTGACTATAATCATGCATAAGCATATTTTCTTAACTCTTAATTTTATTATCAGATTCTTATAATCTGCTTCACGCCCTTGACATTGCGGATTTTCTTGATTAGTTGTTCAAGGCGTGAAGTGTCTTCCACGTTTACCGTAAGGTTGCCGCTGAAGAGACCGTCGTGACTGTCGATGTTAATGTTGCGCATCATGATTTTTTCTTCTTTCGAGATGATGCTCGTAATGTTGTTCACGATGCCGATGTCATCATTGCCGATGATTTTCAGCGTGATCGAATATTGCGAACTGCCCTTGCCGCTCCATTTGGCTTTCACAATGCGGTAACCGAACCGTTTGCGCAGTTCGGTGGCGTTGGGGCAGTCTTTGCGGTGGATTTTAATTCCTCCGCTTACCGTGACGAATCCGAACACGTCGTCGCCGTATATCGGATTACAGCATTTTGCCAAGCTATAGTCAACACCTTTCAGGTTGCGGTCAATTACGAGTACGTCGTCATTTGAGCGTATCATATCCTCGTTGGGATTCTCGTAGCTGAAATCTTCGGCACTGCGTGCCGGCTGTTGCGGGTTCATGTTGTTATCGTGGCGCAACTGTTCCTGGTATTTGTCTATGACCAGGTTTACGTCGAGAGTGCCGTCGGCCATCTTGCGGTAAAAGTCGTTGGCCTCCTTGAAACCGAGTTTCTTTATAAGATGCGACACGGCACTTTCCTCAAACTCTATTTTACGGTTTTTCAGCCTGCGCTCAAACATTTCCTTGGCGTAAGCCCCGTCTTTTACCATTTGTTCCTTCAGGGCCATGCGTATTTTTGACTTGGCGCGGCTCGTCTTCACGATGTTCAGCCATTCCTGCTTGGGCTTCTGTGTGGTTGAAGTCATTATTTCCACTTGGTCGCCGTTCTTCATCACATACCTGAACGTCACAGCCTTTCCGCCAATCTTCGCCCCGACGCACCGGTTGCCGATGTTGGAGTGTATGCGGTATGCGAAATCGAGCACGGTTGCTCCTTTGGGAAATTTCATAAGGTCGCCCTTGGGGGTGAACACGAACACTTCGTCTTCATACAGGTCCATCTTGAATTGGTCGATTACCTGCAGGTCGTCTTTATTCTCGAGTGCCGTGCGTATGCTGTTGAGCCATTCGTCAAGTCCGCTTTCACCCTTTACCCCCTTGTAACGCCAATGGGCGGCCAGTCCTCGCTCCGCAATTTCGTCCATGCGTTCCGTACGTATCTGAACTTCCACCCACTTGTTTTCCGGACCGAGTACGGTTATGTGCAGGCTTTCGTATCCGTTCGACTTCGGCACGCTCAACCAGTCGCGCAGGCGTTTCGGATTTGGCTGGTACATGTCGGTTATTATGGCAAACACCTGCCAGCATTGCACTTTTTCAAGTGTTTGCGGCGAGTCAAGGATGATGCGTATGGCAAAAAGATCATATACGCCCTCGAAGGCGCATTGTTGCTTTTTCATCTTTTGCCATATACTGTGTATGCTCTTCGTGCGTCCTTTCATGTGGAACTTGAATCCGGCTTCCTTCAGTTTCTTGTCTATCGGCGCGATGAAGCGTTCGATATAGGCGTCGCGGCTCTTCTTTGTGGCGTTGAGCTTCTCCTTTATCATGTAATAGGCATCGTGCTCAAGATACTTCAGACTCAGGTCTTCAAGCTCGCTTTTCAATTTATACAAGCCAAGTTTGTGTGCCAATGGTGCGTATAGATAACTGGCCTCTTCGCTCACTTCGGTCTTGGCCTCTATGTTTTCGGTGTCCCTTATCTGGCGCATCAGGTTTACACGGTCGGCTATCATTATGAGAATCACCCTCATGTCCTCGGCAAACGAGAGTAACAAGTTGCGGAAGTTTTCGCTTTCAATTATCGGATTCTTCCTGTAAAGTTCCTGTATTTTGCCAAGGCCGTGTATTATCAGTGCCACGCTGTCGCCGAAATCGGATTTTATGCATTCGATGCATTCTTCGCTCGTGTCGGCGACGGCGTATAGCAGTATCGCCATTACTCCGTCGCGTTTCAATCCTATTTCGTCGACGGCTATCTGTGCTGTTTGCAGCGCTAAAAGCACAGGGTTCAGCCCGAAGGCGTTCCTGTCGGCCGAGCCGTCTCTTAGAGCCTTTTTGACGTATGCCCACACGTGGCGTTCGTCGTCGCCCTTGGCCAGTGCGTTGATGCCGGTTCTCAGCCTGCGTATTATGGCCAAGGCTTCGCTGCGTTCATCCGGTGTGAATATCAGTCTGTCCATGTCTTTATTTTTTGTGGCGAGCAGACAAGCTGGCGGACGAAAATCAGGCAGGAGGATGGAAACGTGTAGCCGTGCAGGCCTGATTTATTTGTTTTTGCCAGAATGTTACTCGTCTGCAAACTTACTCATTTTTTCCGAAATACGGAGAGGTGTTATCGTCGAAAAGCGAAAAATGTAAGCTTTATTGCATAAAGTAATAACTTTTTAATGTCTTAAAATGTGTTTTTTGAATGAAAAGTATTATTTTTGCGCTTGAGTTTTATATGGTTGTAAGTTTGTTGGGCATGTGAGGCAATACCTGAAACAGACGTAGACCTAAGACAAATCGAAAACGAACCTTAAACGCTAAAAATAATAAATATGTTATCACAACAAGACTTAAACCAGATTGCCGGAAAAGGCATAACCGAAGCTCAAGTGGAAACACAGCTTGAGGAGTTCAAACAGGGTTTTCCGTTCCTCCGTATTGAAGCCGCGGCAGGCATAGGCCAAGGCATACTTGCGCCGGACGAAAACGAGCGCGCGAAGTATATCGACGCATGGAACGGCTATAAAGCCGCCGGCGACAAGCGGATCGTCAAGTTCGTGCCGGCAAGCGGCGCTGCAAGCCGTATGTTCAAAGACATGTTCGCATTCCTCAACGGCGACCACGACACTCCGCAGACGGACTTCGAGAAGAAATTCTTCGACAACATCGACAAGTTCGCCTTCTACGACGAGCTTAACGCCGCCTGCCTGAAAAACGAAGGCAAGGACATACCATCGCTGATGGCCGAAGGATGCCATAAGGCCGTTGCCGCCAACATGCTCGAGGCCAAGGGACTGAACTACGGCCAACTGCCCAAGGGCTTGCTGCTATTCCATAAGTATGCCGAAGGACCGCGCACTCCGCTTGAGGAGCATCTCGTAGAAGGCGCGCTCTATGCGGCATGCGGCGGTTGCGCACATATCCATTTCACCGTGAGCCATGAGCATCTTGAACTGTTTAAGAAGAAAGTCGACGATAAGTGTGCCGTGTACGCCGGTAAATACGGAATTAAGTATGACGTGACTTTCTCCGAGCAGAAACCGTCGACCGACACCATCGCAGCCAATCCTGACAATACTCCGTTCCGCAACGACGACGGATCGCTGCTTTTCCGCCCGGGCGGCCATGGGGCCCTGATACAAAATCTCAACGATATCGAGGCCGACGTAGTATTCATCAAGAACATAGACAACGTAGTGCCCGACCGTCTTAAGGGCGATACCGTTACGTACAAGCAACTGTTGGCCGGCATGCTCGTCACGCTCCAGGCCAAGGCGTTCGCATATTTGCGCTTGCTCGACACGGGCGATTACACCCACGAACAGCTTGAAGAGATAATACGCTTCGTGCAGCGCGACCTATGCTGCCGTAAGGCCGACGTTAAGCAGCTTGAGGATGCCGATCTCGTGGTCTACCTCCGCAGTAAGCTCAACCGTCCGATGCGCGTATGCGGCGTAGTGAGGAACGTGGGCGAGCCCGGCGGCGGCCCGTTCCTTGCCTATAACCAGGACGGTACCGTCAGCCTGCAGATACTCGAAAGCAGCCAGATAGACAAGGGCAACGCCGAATACATGCGTATGTTTGCCGAGGGTACGCACTTCAATCCCGTAGACCTTGTATGCGCCACGAAGGACTATAAGGGCCGTCCGTTCAACTTGCCCGACTACGTAGACAAGACTACGGGCTTCATCAGCCAAAAGAGCAAGAACGGCCGCGAGCTGAAAGCTCTCGAACTGCCCGGACTCTGGAACGGAGCGATGAGCGATTGGAACACGGTATTCGTAGAAGTGCCCCTTTCAACGTTCAATCCCGTTAAGACTGTGAACGACCTGTTGAGGGAACAACACCAATAAGAAAATTGGATACGGCTTATATCGGGTGGCAAGGCTTGGACTCCTTGCCACCCGTAATTTTTTTAGTTCATTGACATTCAAGTATTATTCTTTATATGGCAAAACCCATATCTTGATTTTCAATTTGTGAAGGTGTGTCGTAATTCCGGGTTCAACTCGCCGGAGTTATCGGACAACAGCCTTTGTTTCAACAACTTGGCATTCGTCAGTTTGCTCCCGTTAACTCCGACGCGAAGCGTATGATTCTTATTAACTCCATTTCGGTGCAACTCTTATGATTTTAAAATGTTGTCTTTTAAGGTGTGAAAGACCGTAAATCGTATTGTAAAAGCTTGTTTTTTGCAACCTGAAAGATAACATTTTAGTTTGTTGCTTAATTCCTGTTCTAGTCAGGCAGGGATTGTTGGATTCAGGTTGTTTTGTCTTTACGATTATTATTGTTAACTTTGCATGTTGGAAAAACCGGGCTACGCGAAGCCTGAAAAACAGAAATCGGATTATGACAATAATAATAACGGTCCTTGCTTATTTCAGCATATTATACCTATTGAGCCTTGTAACCTCGAAGAAGGCTGACAACGACGTTTTCTTCCGCGCCGGGCGCAGGTCGCCTTGGCCTATGGTGGCGTTCGGTATGATTGGCGCATCCATATCCGGCGTAAGTTTTGTTTCAGTGCCGGGCATGGTGATGGGGCAGGGCATGCATTACATCCAGACTTGCCTTGGCTTCATCGTTGGTTATTTTATAGTGGCGTTCGTGTTGTTGCCTGTGTATTACAAGATGAACCTTACCACTATTTACACTTACCTCGGCCGAAGGCTCGGGCGGCGGTCGTACAAGACGGGTGCGGCGTTTTTCATAATGTCAGACCTTACGGGTGCGGCCGTCAAGTTTTATGTAGTGTGCGCCATACTGCAAAGGTTCGTGGCTGAGGATTACGGCGTTCCGTTTTTCGTCACCGTCCCCTCGCTGATGGCTTTGATATGGCTCTACACGCGCCGGGGCGGAATAAAGACGCTGGTATGGACTGATTCGTTCCAGACGTTGTGCATGTTGGCTTCGCTCGTGGCCATAGTCGTTATTGTCGTAGCCCGTCTCGGATTGGATATGCGGCAGGCGGTGGAGGCCGTTGCCGCAAGTCCCATGAGTGATATTTTTGAGTTTGGCGGATGGATGTCGCCTACTAATTTTTGGAAACAGTTCGTAAGCGGTGCTTTCATAGTCGTAGTGATGACCGGTCTCAACCAAAACATGATGCAAAAGAACCTCACTTGCAAGACTCTTGGTGAAGCTAGGAAGGACATGTGCACGTACGGCTTTGCCTTCGTGCCAGTCAATCTTCTGCTGCTCGGCCTTGGCGTATTGCTTGTCATGCTGGCAGGGAAGGAAGGAACGTCGCTGCCTGCCGACAGCGACGAACTGCTGACCATGTTCGCCGCAACGGGCCGCTTGGGCGGCATCGTGACGGTATTATTCGTGATAGGCGTGGTTGCTGCGTCGGCCAGCACTGTCGACTCGTCGCTGACGGCATTGACGACCAGCTATTGCGTTGACATTCGCGAACGTCCGCACGACGAACGTCTGCGCCGCCGCGTGCATATCGGCATGGCCGCCGTGTTCGCATTGTTCATAATGGCTTTCCGTTATTTTAATTCGACGAGCGTGATAGATGCCGTCTACATTCTTTGTTCTTACACTTATGGCCCGCTGCTCGGCCTTTTCGCGTTTGGCCTGCTGACCAAGCGTAAGGTCAACGACAACCTTGTGCCTTACGTTTGTGTGGCTTCACCTTTGCTGTGCCTTGCGATAGATTGGATTATGTCGCGTTATGCAGGGTATGAATTCGGCTATGAATTGTTACTAGTAAATGGACTGATAACAATGGCTGGAATGCTTGTTAAGCCCAAATGCGGTCAGATTGTTTGGGCTAAAGGTCGAAAAGCGAAAAGGAAGTGTATCAAAATTAAGAAGTAATCAGGAGTTAATTGGAATTAGGCTCGTTTCACTCGCCGAAGTTAACGGATAACACCTTGAATCTCAACAACTTGGATTTGTCCGTTGACTCCTGGTAACTCCGACACGAAGCGTCTAATTCCCATTAACTCCATTTTGACACACCATCGTATCACATTTTAAACGATGTTGTGTTCCCTTAGGTATCTGTCAGCTTCGATGGCTGCGCGGCAACCGCTGGCGGCAGCCGTTATGGCCTGGCGGTAATGAGGGTCGGCAACGTCGCCTGCGGCGAATACTCCAGGCACCTTTGTACGCGGAGTGCCGGGCTCGGTGATTATATATCCTGTCTCGTCCGTATCAAGCCAAGGTTTGAACACGTCGCTGTTAGGCTTATGGCCTATGGCAAGAAAGAAACCGTCGATAGGCAGGTCGTACCTTTCTTCGTCGGCTTGTCCGAGACGTTTCACAAGGTGTGCCCCCTCTACGCCGTTGTTGCCGTAAAGCCCTATTGTGTTGTGCTCGAAGAGTATTTCTATGTTCTCGGCTTCTTTTACACGGCGTTGCATGACTTCCGACGCACGAAGGAAAGGTTTCCTTACGATCATGTAGACTTTCTTGGCGAGTCCTGCCAAATACAAGGCTTCTTCGCATGCCGTATCGCCTCCGCCCACAACGGCTACCGTCTTTTTCCGATAGAAGAAGCCGTCGCACGTGGCGCATGCCGACACTCCTTCGCCCTTGTATTTTTCCTCGTCTGCCAAACCGAGATATTTTGCCGACGCTCCCGTTGCGATGATGACCGTGTCGGCCGTTATCGTATGGCCGTCGTCCGTTGTCAGCGTGTAAGGAGCTTGCCCGAAGTCGGCTTTAACGATTATGCCGTCACGTATGTCTGTGCCGAAACGTTCGGCTTGGGCGCGGAAGTCGAGCATCATTTGGTTTCCGTCAACGCCCTCCGGATAGCCGGGGAAGTTTTCAACTACAGTGGTTTGCGTAAGCTGTCCGCCTGTCTGAAGGCCGCAATACACAACGGGGTTGAGATTCGCCCTTGCGGCGTAGATGGCCGCAGTATATCCTGCCGGCCCGCTGCCTACTATCAGGCAGCGCACTCTTTCTTGTTGTTCCATAGTAAAAATATAAATGAAAAATGAGCAATGAATAATATGAATTTAAAGTAAAGGTACTATTCAGATTATTCATTGCTCATTTCCCATTGCTTGTTATTATTTCAATAGTTCTATTATCTGTTTCTCTATGTTCTCTATTTTCTCTGTCGGCTCGAAGCGTGCCACAACCATTCCTTTCTTGTCAACAAGGAACTTCGTGAAGTTCCACTTGATGTCGGGTTTGCTCTTATAATCGGGGTCTTCTTTTGACAGCATCTGGTCGAGTATGTGTGTCAACGGGTGCGCCTCGTCCCATCCGGCGAAGCCTTTCTGGCTTGTAAGGAACTTGTAGAGAGGATCGGCGTCCTCCCCGTTCACCTTGATTTTCTTGAAGCGTGGAAATTCCGTTCCGTATGTCAGCTTGCAGAACTCGTGAATCGACTCGTCTGTACCAGGCGCCTGTTGGCCGAATTGGTTGCATGGGAAGTCAAGTATGGTGAAAGCTTCGCCACGGTGCTTCTCGTAGAGTTTCTCCAACTCCTCATACTGGGGCGTGAAACCGCACTTCGTCGCGGTATTGACAATGAGCAGAACCTCGTTGGCGTATTCTTTCAATGATACGTCTTTGCCTTTCCTGTCCTTGACAGTAAAATCATAAATTGTTTTCATCTTCTGTGTTTTTAATGAACTTTTAATTCCATTGATGTCTTTGGGTCATGCCGTAAAAACCGCCGTTGCTTCCGCTTGTATTAACGCCGGTCTGCCGCATAACTTGTGCAAAGATAGCGAAAATGCTTTTCAAAACAAAATTTGCGGCCTTTAATTGCGTAAAATGTTGTTGTCGGTAAAATATTCCACATCCGACCGGAAAAGTATTATAGGGAAAACCCTATTAAAGTATATGGAAATCTACTTGCCAGGGTGACCCATAAGTACTATCTTTGCAGAAAAATAAATGTTCGTGTCATGAAAAAGTTTAAATCAATATTCATTACAGTCATGCTTGCCGCAGTTCCGTTTACATTCGTGGGTTGCGACGAGGATTATGAGATAGCCGATACCCTTTGGGGCGTATGGGAAGGCAATATGTATGTATATTCCCAGTGGAACGGGCACACATATCAGTCTACATATTCCGTAATACAGTTCGACCGCGCGCCTAACCATTATGATTCGGGCACGGGGTATTGGGTCGACTATTATTCGGGAGCTCCATGGGATTATTTTGCGAGCCACATACAATGGGTGGTAAGCAACGGACGCATACAGATATACTCTTATGAGGACGATTCTTATTATTACATTTATGATTACTCGCTGTCGGAAAATCATTTCTCAGGCATAATCGAGAGTCAGTACGGCGACCCGATGGAGTTTTACCTGAGCAAGACCGCCGCCCCTGATTGGAACGACTACGAGTGGGGTTGGGACTATTCCGACGACTGGGACTGGAGATGGACCAGAAACGCAACGTATGACAATCCTACAAGGATTATAGGGAAAACCGATAATGCCGGAAAGTAAGAAATAGAGACAAAGGGAAAGGAACGGTAAAGAACTAAGGTGCCGCCGATAAGGCATTCTTAACCAAATTCCTTTCCCTTTTATCATTTAACATCCATATTCCTCAATGTGCTTACGGCTTCTTCCACCGAGCCGATGCCTGACACAACCATCATCCTTTTGCCGGCAATCTCTTTCAGGTTGCACTGCCGCGGGTGTGCTCCGATGTAGTTGAGCACCTTGTCGAATGTGCTGCTCTTGTAATAAGCGCTCATCGGATTCGACACGAACTGCATCCGCATTTGGCCTTGGCGCAAGATTATTTTCTCACATCCCAGCCTTTTGCCAAGACGGCGTAGCGGTACGACTTGCATAAGTTCAAGACCTTCGCGGGGCACGGGGCCGAATCGGTCTTCAAGCCTTGCCTTATATTGGGCAAGGCCCGCGTCGTCGGTGATGTTGTCAAGTTCGCGGTAAAGCAGCATCCTTTCGCTGCTGCTCGGCACGTATTGGTCGGGCAAGTACATTTCAAGGTCGCTCTCTATCGCGCAGTCCTCTACAAACTCATCACCGCTAACTTCGCGTCCGTCAGCCATCTCGGCCTCATACAACTCGCTGAACTCGTCATTCTTCAACTCGGTTACCGCTTGGTTCAATATCTTCTGGTAGGTCTCATAACCCAAGTCTTCCATGAATCCGCTCTGTTCGGCCCCCAAGAGGTTGCCCGCTCCGCGGATGTCTAAGTCCTGCATTGACAAGTTAAAACCGCTGCCAAGCTCCGAGAACGTCTCCAACGCCTCGAGCCTCCTGCGTGCTTCCTGGGTAAGCAGGTGTTTGGGGGGCGCCAGCAGATAACAGAAAGCCTTGCGGTTGCTGCGTCCTACGCGGCCGCGCATTTGGTGGAGGTCTGACAATCCGAAACGGTGCGCGTCGTTTATTATTATCGTATTGGCATTACTGATGTCGATACCGTTTTCAACTATCGTCGTGGAAAGTAGCACGTCGTAGTCGTAATTGATGAAGCCCATAAGGATTTTCTCAAGTTCTTCGGGTTTCATCTGTCCGTGGCCGATGGCCACGCGGGCGTCGGGTACGTATTTGCGTATCACGGCCGCAATCTCGGGCAGCGAGTTTATGCGGTCGTGCACGAAGAACACTTGGCCGTTGCGGCTCATCTCGAAGTTTATCGCGTCGGCAATAACTTCCTTGTCAAACGTGTGGACTTCCGTGCATACGGGATACCTGTTGGGCGGAGGAGTCTGTATGATGCTCATGTCGCGCGCGCCCATCAACGAGAATTGCAACGTGCGCGGAATGGGCGTGGCGCTCATAGTCAGCGTGTCGACGTTGGTCTTCATTTTCCTCAGCTTTTCCTTTACGGCTACGCCGAACTTTTGTTCTTCGTCTATGATAAGAAGTCCGAGGTCGTGGAACTTGACGGTCTTACCTATCAGTTTGTGCGTACCGATGATTATGTCAATCCGTCCTGACTCCAGATCGGCAAGCACTTCTTTGGTCTTCTTAGCGCTGCGCGCCCTTGAAAGGTAGTCCACACGCACGGGTAGGTCTTTCAGGCGCTTGGAGAAA
This sequence comes from uncultured Prevotella sp., assembly GCA_944320675.1. Taxonomy (GTDB): domain Bacteria; phylum Bacteroidota; class Bacteroidia; order Bacteroidales; family Bacteroidaceae; genus Prevotella. The sequence goes on along the minus strand of CALUIJ010000147.1, from coordinate 105,478 downwards.
GTCTGGTAATGTTGGTACGCGAGCACGGTGGTCGGCACGAGTACGGCGACTTGTTTCGAGTCGCATGCGGCCTTGAACGCCGCCCTCACGGCCACTTCCGTCTTACCGAAGCCTACGTCGCCGCATACAAGGCGGTCCATCGGGCGTTGGCTCTCCATGTCGGCCTTTACGTCGTTGGTGGCTTTCAGTTGGTCGGGCGTGTCTTCATACATGAACGACGCTTCAAGCTCGTGCTGCATGAAGTTGTCCGGGCTGAAAGCGAAGCCCCGCTCGTGCCTTCGCGCCGCATACAGGCGTATCAGGTCGCGGGCTATGTCCTTTATCTTCTTTTTAGTCCTTTCCTTAAGCCTGTCCCAAGCTCCCGTGCCGAGGGTGCTCAGCCGCGGCGGCGTGTCGGCATCCTTGCGTTTGTATTTTGAAATCTTATACAGCGAGTGGATGCTGACGTCAACCTTGTCGTTGTTTTGGTAAATTATCCGTATCACCTCTTGGTAAGAGTTGCCCGACGGCACCCTTACCAGTCCAGCGAAGCGTCCTATGCCGAAGTCGACGTGCACGATATAGTCGCCTGGTTCCATCTCCTGCAACTCCTTCATGGTCAATGCCATTTTGCCCGCCCTCGCTACGTCGGAACGTAGACTGTACTTGTGGAAACGGTCGAATATCTGATGGTCGGTGAAGAAGCACGCTCTCAGCTTGTTGTCGGCGAATCCCGCGTGGACGGTCTTGCTTACGGGAGTGAATACGACTGACGGCCGCGAAGCCGAAGCCTTTCCACATCCACGTTCTCCGCCCGTTGCCGTTAAGTCCCCGCTGTTTAATATCTCCTTAAGCCTTTCGTTTTGCTTCTGGCTGTCGGCTAAGATGTATATCTTATAACCTTGCAGGACGTAATCTTCCAATGAACGGGCAAGGAGGTCGAAGTTCTTGTGGAACAGCGGTTGGGCTGAAAGGTCGAGCTTTATTGTGGCCTGCGGCGTGCCTTCTGGCTTATCACCAAACTCTATGCGTCTCAGGCCTGCGGCGCTGTCGGCGAATTGTGCTCCCGTGATGAGGCTGTTTTCAGCCTTAAGCTCCTTTACCGCCTCATGTTGTTCCATTTCCGTCAGTCCTTCAAGACGTTCGCTGACAGCCTGGCGTGCGAAGCCGTCCCGGTAAACCTGGTCGATCTTCTCGCGGCAGAAGGCATAATCCTTAATTATGAGTATCGAGTCTTTAGGCAAAAAAACGAGGAACGGCATCTTTTCGTCTACCAGCCGTGCAAGTTCAGGCACAATCTCTATCCTTTCCCTTTTGTCGCGTGACAACTGGCTCTGCACTTCAAAAGTCCTTATTGAGTCTATCTCGTCGCCGAAAAAGTCGATGCGGAAAGGGTATTCGCTGCTGTACGAAAACACGTCAAGGATGCTGCCGCGTAGGGCGAACTGGCCTGGCTCGTAAACATAATCGACTTCGGCAAACCCCAAAGCCCTCATCTGCTTTCCTAGTTCCACGATGTCGTGCGTTCCGCCGACGCTTAGCATTATCGTGCGCTCGTCCATCTTCTTGCGCGACACAACCAACTCGCCTATGGCCTCAGGGCACGACACGATGTAAAGCGCGTTTCTTTTTCCGGCACTATCCGGCCCGCCGTCTGCTGCGGAAACCTTGTTGCGCTCCAACAGCCGTCCCATAACCTCCGTCCTGAGTATCTCGTTGGCCGCGTCCCTCTGCCCGTATTTAGTCCGCCTGCGGTAAGACGAGGGGAAGAAGAGCACGTCCTTGTTGCCCAACATCTGGGTCAGGTCGTGGTAAAAGTATCCTGCCTGTTCGGCATCGTCAAGTACGAACAGGCATACACCGTCCACCTTGTCGGCCACCGACGCGAAAAGCATCGCCGCCGCCGAGCCTACGCAGCCTTTGACGTATCCGGTCATTATCGAAGCGTCGCCCATCATCCTGCGTAAAGCCTCGGTATGCTGCGACTTGCCGTACGTTTTCAATAATTCAGAAATATCCATACCTAATATGACATACGCCGGTCATAAACCAGTTTCCGGCATATTTATAAATTACTTGTTAAACCCAAATCGGTAATTAGAACGTAAATGCTTGTTTAACATACTCTTTGGCCTGACGACCGATTTTGGTTAAAGCGTTTAAGGCATCAGTGCCGTTTGCCTCTGCCTCACCTGTTTATTCCTGTCCCGAACGTCTGTATGACGCCAAGCGATGTGCCAATGAGTCCGCTCAGGGTTGTCTTCATCCACTGTACGGTGTTCGGATTGCGTTCGCGCCAACTTGGACGTTTGTTCTCTTGTTTGTCTTGCATGTGTTTCCAGATATGAGTTGAAAAATCCTCAAACGCCGACAAAGGTAATATTTTTATTCCGAATATCCGCATAACCCGGTCTTTGTTTGCCGACATAGTAGTCTGTTTAGTCCATGTTTAGTCCAAACCGCGATAGGACACGTTGCACGGATTCGGGCTTGGATTTTGCGATAATTCGGTGTTGGTGAATCGTTTGCGGTTTTGTGTAAGCGGCGTGAAGCGTCCTTATCATGATGAGTTCGGATTGACACAATGACGGAAAATCCTTTGGAACAATGTCAATACGTCAAACTGAAGTTTGCAGTGTTTTTTTGCGGAATAGGATTTTCCTAACCGGCCCGTAAGCCTTTTGTGGATGAAACGTAAGCCTTCGCGTGATGAAAAACCGCCAATGGGGAGTCAAAATACGGCCTTTAGTGGTTGGATTTACGGCCTTTTACGCGCTAAGATACGCCTTGTGCCAAGGTAGGAAACGGCTTTTATGTGACGGAAAACTACTTTTTCAATTGGTTTTACGTATGGATTTCATGCACAATAATGGTGAAAAATGCGTAACATGCTTATTGCGTGGCCGTTAGGTTTGCACACCGTCTTTTTGCTTATACGCGCCCGATGGGCGGATTTTTCAAAACGAAGCCCTTGTGGAGCGTCATGCGAAATCAAGTTGTAACTTAACCGTGCGCTTTTGTTGACAAATGTCATATATCCTGAAGAGGTGTGCCGCCATGAAGAAAAAATATTTATTTCTTGACGCTCTGGCATGTAAATCGAAATTTATACCTAAATTTGCATCGTGAAACCGGGCTGGAGCATATACATATTGTGCGCCGTGTGCTTATGGCTGCATGTAGCTGCGGCCTATGCCGGGGCTGAGTCTGACTCGCTGATACTAAGGCGCGTGTTGGACTATCGGCGCAGTTTACCGTTTAAGGCTGACGGCATCCATACGAACGCATACGTGAGATATTATCTTAAGACCGAAAAGCGCAACATCGCCCTCATGGCCGTCCCGTCGATGTACGCTATATCGCGCGGGCGGCGCGAATACGCAGGCGAGAGCTACAGCTCCATTTACATAAAGGACAACAAGATAAAGCATGCGGTGCGCCAGTTGAACGTCGGCACGATACCGGGGCACAAGACCGCCATGGAGACGATGATGAAGTATCTCATGCCCGACGTTTACTCCGTCACGATACTTGACAACCAACTGCTGTCACCGTTCCACCGCTACAACGTGAAGCTTTACAGATACGCCGTGACGCGGCTCACGGCCGACAGGGCGGAGATAGTGTTCCGTCCGAAGAGGCACAACACGCAGCTGGTGAGCGGCTCAGCGATCGTCGACAGGACGACGGGGCGCGTCGCGAAAATCGACTTCAACGGCGAGTACGACATGGTGGGGTTCCACATTACGGCCGTGATGGGTAAGGACGGTTTGCGCTCGCTGCTGCCTAAGACTTGCGACATCGAAGCATCGTTCCATTTCGTCGGCAACAAGATAAAAACCGAATACCACTCAGTTTACGACAATCCCGTTTACCTGCCCGATTCAATCGTAGATTCACATGACAGGAGCCTGATGGACGAAATCAGGCCCACCCCCTTGCCCGGTAATATAAGGGACGTTTACGGCGCAAGTGACTCCATTGCGGCCCGGGCCGACACGGCTGCCGCCCGCAAGGAGGAAAACGTATGGAAAAGAGTGTTCTGGAACTCGTTCGGCGATTATGTCGTAAACAGGACAAGGGGCAGCTTCGGCGTTGAAGACAAAGGGGCGTTCAGGGTTTCGCCGATACTCAATCCCCTCTCTCTCGGCTATAGCGGGAGGCGCGGCATAACGTACAAGCTGGAACTTAACGGCAGCTACAGGTTCACGGCCGAGAGCGACTTGTCGTTAGGTTTCAACGCAGGCTATTCGTTCAAGCAGCGGCAATTTTATTTCAGGGTCCCGATAATGTTCTATTACGACAAAAGCAGAAACGGCTTTATCGGCGTCGAGATAGGCAACGGCAACCGTATAACTAACTCGAACATCGTGGACCAGGTAAAGAACGAGACGCTCGACTCGATAGACTGGGACAGGATGAGCCTTGACTATTTCAAGGACTTTTACGTGAAGTTCGCGGGCAATTACGACTTGTCTGACAAGTGGAGCGTGCAGCCGGCGTTCGTGTTCCACCGCCGTTCAGCCGTCGACAAGACCGGCTTCGAGCTTGCCGGCCGCCCGGTGTCTTACTATTCGTTCGCCCCGTCGTTGCAAATACAATACCGTCCGGCAGGATGGAGGGGAGCGGTAATAACGACCGATTACGAACGTGGCGTGAAGGCCGGCAAGGCCGATATGGAGTATGAACGTTTCGAGTTTGATTTGTCATGGAAAAAACGGCTGCGCACGTTGAGGAGCTTGTCGTTAAGGCTGGGCGGCGGCTTTTACACGTCGAAGAGCGACAATTCTTATTTCCTGGATTATGTCAATTTCAGGGAAGAGAACATACCCGGCGGATGGAACGACGACTGGACGGGCGAATTCCAACTGCTGAACGGCAACTGGTATAACGCGTCGGAGTATTACGTGCGGACAAACATAACTTACGAGTCGCCGTTGATGTTCCTGTCGCGCATACCGTATATTGGCCGGCTCATGGAGATGGAACGCATTTATTCAAATCTGCTTGTCGTTGAACACTTATACCCCTATGTTGAATACGGATACGGATTTACCAACAGGTTCTTCTCCATGGGCGTGTTCGTGGCCATGCGCAATACTGAGTTCGCCGGTTTCGGTTGCCGCTTCGGTTTCGAGTTGTTCAGGGACTGGTGACATGAAATATTAATTGCTGAAAGAAATGAAACCTTTGACAGTGTACAAGGCAAGTGCGGGCAGCGGAAAGACCTTCACTCTCGCCGTGGAATACATAAAGCTGCTGATAGACAATCCGATGTGCTTCAGGAACATCCTGGCCGTGACGTTTACCAACAAGGCCACTGAGGAAATGAAATTGCGGATATTGAGCCAGCTTTACGGAATATGGAAATTGTTGCCCGAGTCAGGCACTTATTTAAGGAATGTCTGCGACAGCCTTGGCGTAAGCGAGACGCAGGCAAGCCGCCGGGCCGGCCAGGCGTTAAACAACCTGTTGCACAATTACCATTATTTCAGGGTTGAGACAATCGACTCGTTTTTCCAGTCCGTATTGCGCAACCTTGCCCGCGAGCTTGACTTGACCCCGAATCTCAAAATCGGGCTTAATGACATCCAAGTCGAGGAACAGGCCGTCGACCTGCTGATCGAATCGCTCAGCCCTGACAGTTTGATGCTGCAATGGCTTATCAGCTACATATTCTCCAACATCAGCGAGAACAAGAGCTGGAATGTCATCGGACAGGTGAAAAGTTTCGGCAGGGCCATATTCCGTGACTTTTATAAGACTGCGGGCGACGGGGTTAATGCCGTATTGGCTGATAAGGACGCATTCGACGGGTATACGAAACGCATACGCACGGTCCGTGCGGAAGCAAAGAAGCGCATGGCCGGATTTGCCGCGCAGTTTGAGCGTGAGACGGAAAATGCCGGGCTGCCCCCATTGTCGTACGCAAAGAAAAAGAGTGGGATAGGGAGCTATTTCAATAAGCTGAAAAGCGACGACTTCAGCGACGCACGGTGCGTAAACCAGACTCTCGCCAAGTGTCTTGAAGGCGCAGAGCACTGGACTACGAAGAGCAGCCCCGACAGGGATGTAATCATGTCGTTGGCCGAAAGCAGGCTGATACCACTGCTTCGTGAGGCCGAGGACGAACGGCCCAAGCAATGGATGTTGTTCGCTACGGCCGACAGCACCTTGAGGCACTTGGACAAGTTGCGGTTGCTCAACAGCATCGAGGAAAAAGTGAGGGAGCTCAACATGGACGCAAACCGTTTCCTGTTAAGTGATACGCAATACTTGTTGCATTCGCTGATCAACGACAATGACACTCCTTTCATATTTGAAAAGTCAGGCTGCCAGTTGGAACATATCATGATTGACGAATTTCAGGATACCAGTTCCGTGCAGTGGCAGAACTTTAAGATCCTGCTAAAAGAGTGCATGAGCAAGTCGGACGACGGCGCAGGCACTATCAACAACCTTATCGTCGGCGACGTAAAGCAGAGCATCTACCGTTGGCGTGCCGGCGACTGGCGGTTGCTTAACGGCATAGAGCGCCAGTTCGGGCCGCAGTACGGCGGCATTGACATACGGACGCTGCAAACCAACTACCGTTCGGAGCGGAACATAATAGAATTCAATAATTGTTTTTTTAAAATCGCGTCAAGGCGTGAATACGAGAAAGAGCTTGAAGTGAACGACGAGGAAAGAGCTTCGGAATTGCTTTCAGCTTATGCCGACGTTTGCCAGTCGCCATGCGGCGGCAAGAATCCTTCTGGCTTTGTAAGAATCAGCTTACTGCCCGCCGAGGATTATGAAAACAACATGCTCTCGTCAGTCGGCACGGCCGTAGAGGAATTACTTGCTTCGGGCGCCGCGATGAATGATATTGCCATTTTGATAAGGTACAACCGCCATATTCCCTTGATCGCAGACTATTTCATGGCCAACCACGCAGGCGTGAAGATTGTCAGCGACGAGGCATTCAGGCTCGACGCGTCGCTTGCCGTAAGCATAATAATACAGGCATTGGAGGTTGTGCTGCATCCCGATGACTTATTGGTAAAAGCCGGTCTTGCGGCGACATACATGAAGAATATCCGGTGCGAGGACACTGGAACCGACGATTTGTTTACTGCCGTGATTGACAATCCAAGCCGTCTTGACAATATGCTCCCTGAACGGTTCATTGACAGTTTGGACGACTTGTCAAGACAGTCATTACACGATATGGTGGAACTTGTTTACTCTATGTTCGGCTTGGATAAGCTGAAAGGACAAAACGCATACGTATGTGCATTCTACGACCAGGTTGCAGACTTTTCCGTAAATAATTCCGGCAACCTGGCTAAGTTTATAGAGACGTGGAACACGGAGATTTGCGGCAAGACGATTCAAAGCGACGAGACTGATGGAATCAGGCTCGTAAGCATACATAAAAGTAAGGGACTGGAGTTCGACCATGTGATAATACCGTTCTGTGACTGGGCGATGGAAAGCAGGGACACCACTTTATGGTGCGCCCCTGCGCAGCCGCCGTTCAACGGCCTGCCGATAGTGCCCGTTGATTACAGTAAGAAACTTTTGGAAACAATTTACGCCGACGATTATAAGGATGAACATATACAAAACCGGGTTGACAACCTGAACTTGTTGTATGTGGCGTTTACGCGCGCGGGCAAGAGCTTGTTCGTTTACGGCAGAAAGAATACAAAAGGGGGATTGGGCAGCCGGTCGGAAATATTGTTGGAATGCTTGCCTGAACTAAGCGAGAGCCTTAAGGAGTCGTCGCTTACAGGAATGGATCATGACGAGGACGTTGCCGTTTTTGAATATGGCAAATTGCAAATCAGGAAGCCCGGTCGTGCAAAGCCTGCGTCGGAAAATGTTTTCATGTCGTATGTGGAACATGAAAGCATTGGGATAGAGTCACACCCTTTGACCGTAGAGTTCAAACAGAGTAACAAGAGCCGTGATTTCATAACCGCCGAAGGTGATGGCGACAGCCGTGGCGCGTATGTTAAATTGGGCAACGTATTGCATAATCTGTTTTCAAGGATAAGGACGGTTGACGATGTTGACAATGTGCTTAAACAGCTGGAATTTGACGGCGTGCTTTATGACGGGACGATTACGAGCGGGAAATTAAGAAAACTGTTGTCCGACCGTCTTTCGGACAAACGTGTGGCGTATTGGTTCGAGCCGCGTTGGCATGTGTTTAATGAGTGCAGCATTTTACATGTCGGAGAAAACGGCGATGTCATAGAACGTCGCCCTGACAGGGTTGTTACCGACGGACGTGAGACAATCGTTATCGACTTTAAGTTCGGCAAGCCTCGGGATGAATATCGCCTGCAAGTGCGCCAATATATGGATCTTCTTGCTGATATGGGATATGTGTCGGTAAAAGGATGTCTATGGTATGTTTATTCAAATGAGATTGTTGAAGTGTGATGGGGAACCGTAGGATAATACATATCGACATGGACGCCTTTTTCGCTTCCGTTGAACAACGCGATCATCCGGATTTGCGAGGCAAACCTGTTGCGGTCGGGTTTGACGGCCCGCGCGGTGTTGTTGCAACGGCCAGTTATGAAGCGAGAAAATACGGTGTGCATTCCGCAATGTCAATGATTGCGGCCAAAAGGCTTTGTCCTGACCTGATAATCGTACATTCAGACCATGCGCGTTACAAGGAAGTCTCAATGCAGGTTCATGAGATATTCGCCAAGCATACCGACCTGATTGAACCTTTATCAATAGACGAAGCTTTTCTTGACGTCACTGAAAACAAGACCGGTCTTTCGGCTGTCGAGACGGCTGAAAGCATAAGGGAGGAAATACGGCACAGGCTAAACCTGACGGCATCGGCAGGCGTGTCGTACAATAAGTTCTTGGCAAAAATAGCTTCTGATTATAATAAGCCTGATGGGATGTTCGTTATAAATGAGGAACAAGCCCTTGGTTTCATTGCAGCTCTGCCGATTGAAAAGTTCTGGGGAGTAGGGCCGAAAGTAGCACAGACAATGCATAAAATCGGGATCTTCAACGGAAGCCAATTAAGGCAATGTTCGCTAAACCACTTGACTGAAGTGTTCGGCAAGGCCGGCCAGGTGTATTATGACTTTGCCCATGGCATCGACGGCAGAAAGGTGGAACCGGTAAGAGTGCGTAAATCGGTAGGGTGCGAACAAACATTCGTCAGCGATATTAATAAGAGGTCGGCCATATTAATAGAATTATACCACATTGTGTTGGAATTAACCGAAAGACTGCGTAAGAATGGTTTCATGGGATGCACTCTTACCTTAAAGATAAAATATGAAGATTTTACTTGTGTCACGAGGAGTGCCACGCTGCCGCATCCTTTGGAAAAAAAGGAAGACATTCTTCCGCTTGCCAAACGGCTTTTAGCACAACTCGGACAACATCTTAAACCTGTCAGGTTGATAGGTTTGTCGGTATCCAATCCTATGACTACGAAGAAACAATGGGTGGAGGGATACTTACCTTTTCCTGTTGAAAACGAGTCTTAAATATTCCACATGGCTTCGTCACGGAATTTTCGTTGTCCATTTAGTTAATTAAGACATGAATATGCTTGCATTAATTAAATATGTTTTGTAATTTTGCAACATTCAACGGCGATGCACTTTATGACGGACGTGTATCAGGCCGATAAAACAGGAATAACACTAAATCAAAAAGTATGAAACAGACAAAAATCGTAGCTTCAATAAGCGATCAAAGATGCGACGTGGAATTCATCCGTAATCTGTTCGACGCGGGAATGAACGTGGTTAGGATGAATACAGCCCATGCGACGCCCGACGGTATCCGTAAGATAATAAGGAACGCGCGTGCAGTAAGCCGTCACATCGGCATACTTATTGACACAAAAGGTCCGGAAATACGAACGACTGCGAACGACGCTCCAATCGATTATAAGACGGGGGATGTCGTGAAAATATTCGGCCGGCCAGGAATGAAGTCTGAGCATGACATATTGAACCTGTCGTATGAGAACTTCGCCAACGACGTGCATCCCGGTGACGACATTCTTTTTGATGACGGGGTCATAGACATGAAAGTGATAGGAATCAACGGGCCGGCAGTGGTTGCGCAAGTGCAGAATGACGGTGTGCTTGGTTCACACAAAAGTGTCAACGTGCCTGGAGTCCATATCGACTTGCCTGCGTTGACAGAGAAAGACAAGGCCAACATTCTGTTGGCCATTGAGGAGGATATCGACTTTATTGCGCATTCATTTGTACGTAGCAAGGAAGACGTTGAAGCCGTACAGCGCTTGCTCGACGAGCACGGAAGCGACATAAAAATCATATCAAAGATTGAGAATCAGGAAGGAGTTGACAATATCGACGAGATAATCGAGGCTTCTTACGGCATTATGATTGCTCGTGGCGACCTTGGCATAGAAGTCCCGATTGAGAAAATTCCCGGCATTCAGAGAATGATAATACGCAAATGCCGTAAGGCCAAGAAACCTGTAATCGTGGCCACGCAGATGCTTCATACGATGATTAACAATCCCCGTCCGACCAGGGCGGAGGTGACCGATATCGCCAACGCCATATATTACCGTACGGACGCACTTATGTTGAGCGGTGAAACCGCAACGGGCAAATATCCGATAGAGGCTGTTAAGACAATGGCGTCGATAGCCGAACAAGCCGAGCAGGATAAGATGTACGACCATGACTTTGACTTTGATTTGAGTCAGGGATGCGACGTAAGGGAGTTTCTTGCACGCAATGCCATAGAAGCGACTGAAGTACTTGGCGTAAAGGGTATCATAACAGACAGTAAAACCGGACTTACCGCACGCCATTTGGCTTCTTTCCGCGGCCCTAACCCCGTACTTGCAATTTGTTACAAGGAAAAGACCCAGCGTTGGTTGGCTTTGAGCTACGGCGTTATACCTGTGGCGCAACACGAACAAATTGGTCCGCAAGAACAATTCTTGGCCGCTCTACGTATGTTGCGCCAGAAAGGTTATCTCAGCATGGAAGACAAGATAGCGTACTTGAGCGGAAGTTTCGGAAAAGACGGTGGAACTACATTCCTTGAAATTAACAAGGTTAGCGATGTGTTCAACCGCACGTATGAGTTCCACTTACCGAATACGTTCAGATAAAAAGGATGTGGCAATATTAATGAGTTTTTATGGCGGAGGCGGATGTAAAAGCGTCTGACCCCGCCCTAAAAACTCATTGTTTGATATACATATTAAACCCAAATCGGTAATTAGGCGGCAGGGACATAAAATAAGACGAAGAGCATGAGACTGGCGGAAAAATGGAGACACTGAGTCTTAATGCGCCTTAATGACCGATTTGGGCTAAAAACATCTTAAAAAGTTTTGTCCTTACATTTTAATGTATTATCTTTGCGGACGTGCTCAAAAGGTGGTGCCATGTGGCGGCAAAATAAGTTTCCGCCAACGGCTGAGAAGATACACATAGCACCAGTACGGGTAATGCCGACGCTGGGATTTTTGGTGACATTCTTTCTTTTCTATACGAACAGGTAATACATGATGTTCCGCCTTTTTCAGTACAGATTTATATTTATAAAGGCTGAACGATGAAACGATACATAACCGCATTGACCATAGCCGGTTCCGATCCGTCGGGAGGAGCTGGTCTTCAAGCCGACTTGAAGACGTTTTCTGCGTTAGGCGTTTACGGTGCCACGGTGATAACGGCCGTAACAGTGCAAAACACACAAGGTGTGAAGTATGTGCACAAGTTGCCGCCGCAGGTGGTTTACGACCAGATAAAAGCCGTGATGGACGACATTCATGTTGATGCCGTTAAAATAGGCATGGTGAATGATGCCGGGACGCTTGATGCCATAGTGCGTGCACTGACCGAACGCAAGCTGAAGTTTTTGGTGGTAGACCCTGTTATGGTTTCCACTAGCGGATGCGCCCTTATGCAGGCCGATGCTTTAGCGATAATGAAGGAACGGCTGTTGCCTATGGCCGACTTGGTTACGCCAAACCTTCCCGAGACATGGGCTTTAGCCGGTACGGACGGTTCGGTGGATGATGCGGCGCAAGCTATAATGCAACTTGGCGTGAAAGCGTTGCTTGTAAAGGGTGGGCACGCTGAGGGAAAGGCGAAAACAGATTACCTATATATTAATGAAGGTGTCGGTGTGAAGCGTGTGGAGTTTACGGCTGAGACCGTTGACACGGTGAATACCCACGGCACAGGATGCACCCTATCGTCATCCATAGCAGCTTTTGCGGCACGCGGTTTTGAGCTTGAAGAAGCAGTACGACAGGCTAAAAGCTATCTTACGGAAGCATTAAAGGCCGGAGCCGACGTGCATGTAGGCAACGGACACGGGCCTGTTTGCCACTTGTTTAAGCAGATTAAGCAGACAAGCGGACAGGCTGATAAGCAGGCAAGCGATCGGCAGCAAGGCATATCTCCTTGTCTGCTTGTTACTGACTATCTGCCTGCCGACGCTGTCTGCCTACAATTTATCACTCATTTTACTGATAAGTATTCTTACTTTGATTCAGCGATGATTGCCCTTGAGGGTGGTTGCCGTTGGATACAGTTGCGCATGAAGGACGCGGAAGAAGCTGAAATTGAGCGTGTCGCACGCCGGTTTTTGCCTGAATGCAGGCGTAAGAGAGCCGTGTTCGTCATTGACGACCACGTAGAGCTGGCTCTCCGCGTCGGTGCCGACGGTGTGCATCTCGGTAAGAACGACATGCCCATTGACGAAGCCCGCCGCCTTGCCGGTGGCAATTTCATCATTGGCGGTACGGCTAATACGTTTGACGACGTGCAGAGGCTTGCCGCACAAGGTGCCGATTATATCGGTTGCGGTCCATTCCGTTTCACTACGACGAAGAAAAATCTTGCCCCGATGCTTGGCATTGAGGGTTACAAACGCATCCTTTCGCGAATGAAGGAACACGGTATAGGGCTTCCTCTCGTAGCCATCGGCGGCATAACTTGCGATGACATTCCACAACTTATGGAAGCCGGCGTAACGGGCATAGCCCTTAGTGGGAGCATATTGCGTGCCGAAAATCCTGTTGCGGAGATGAGAAAAGTTGCTGGAAAATTAAGAATTAAGAGTTAAAAACTGAAATAATAGTTTATGGAGAATAACATAAAGATCACTTATCCCGGGTCGGAGAAGGTCTACATGAACGGCCGTATCTATCCCGACATTAAGGTTGGAATGCGCGTCGTGCATCAGTTGCCGACCATTACTGTTGAGGACGGAAAAAGGGTGGAACATCCGAATCCGTCGGTTTACATCTACGACACGAGCGGTCCGTATAGCGACCCGAATGTGGCGATCGATGTAAAAAAAGGACTTCCCCGCATGCGTGAGTCATGGATATTGAAGCGTGGCGGAGTTGAGCGACTGCCTGAGATTTCGTCTGAATATGGGCGCATGCGCCGCGACGACCGTTCGCTCGACCATCTGCGTTTCGAGCACATCACGCTTCCGTTGAGGGCGAAACATGGTTGCCAGGTCAGCCAAATGTATTACGCCAAGCAAGGTATCGTAACGCCTGAGATGGAGTATGTAGCCATACGCGAGAATATGAATTGTGCCGAACTGGGCATCGAAACGCACATAACTCCCGAGTTTGTGCGCGACGAAGTGGCCGCAGGACGAGCGGTCATTCCCGCAAACATCAACCATCCCGAGGCTGAGCCGATGATTATCGGCCGCAACTTCCTTGTGAAAATCAATACCAATATAGGAAACTCCGCTACGACTTCAGGCATTGACGAAGAAGTTGAGAAAGCCGTATGGAGCTGCAAATGGGGAGGAGACACGCTCATGGACTTGTCAACTGGCGACAATATACACGAAACCCGCGAATGGATTATCCGCAACTGTCCGGTTCCGGTGGGCACGGTACCGATGTACCAGGCAATGGAAAAGGTCAAGGGAAAGGCAGAAGACCTTACTTGGGAGCTGTTCCGCGACACCCTTATTGAACAATGTGAGCAAGGCGTTGACTACTTCACGATTCACTGCGGCATACGTCTTCAGAACATACACCTGGCCGACAACCGTATGACAGGTATGGTAAGCCGTGGCGGAAGCATTATATCAAAGTGGTGCCAGATGCATCAAAAAGAAAGTTTTCTTTATGAGCACTTCGACGACATCTGCGACATCTGCGCCCAATACGACGTTGCAATCTCGCTTGGCGACGGTCTTCGTCCCGGCAGTGTGTATGACGCTAACGACCGGGCGCAGTTCGCCGAGCTTGACACCATGGGCGAACTCGTTGAGCGCGCTTGGGCAAAGAACGTGCAGGCGTTCATCGAAGGGCCTGGACATGTGCCCATGCACAAGATTCCCGAGAACATGCAACGTCAGATAGAGAAGTGCCACAATGCGCCGTTCTACACCCTTGGGCCGCTCGTCACCGACATTGCTCCAGGCTACGACCATATAACCAGCGCCATCGGAGCCGCGCAGATCGGCTGGCTCGGCACGGCTATGCTGTGTTATGTTACGCCGAAAGAGCACCTTGCGCTGCCCGACCGCGATGATGTCCGTGTAGGAGTTGTGACATACAAGATGGCCGCCCATGCCGCCGATTTGGCTAAACAGCATCCGGGCGCGATGGTTCGCGACAACGCATTGAGCAAGGCTCGTTATGAGTTCCGTTGGAAAGATCAGTTCAACCTCAGTCTCGACCCAGAGCGCGCGCTTGAATATTACAAGACCGCAAACCACGTAGGCGGCAAATATTGCACGATGTGCGGCCCCAACTTCTGCGCCATGAGGATAAGCCAGACGATAAAAGAAGGGGAATGTAGTGAATAAAGGAGGAGTAAAGTAATTAAGAAGTAAAGGAGTAAGTAGGTTTGCTGTGTCGGCAAACGTCCATAAAACGTTAGGATTAACCATTTTACCAAGAGCAAATCTACTTACTACTATACTCTCAACTACTTTACTGCAAAATTAAAACCGATTAAAAATAAAAACAAAAAAATGATTGAAAAGAAAGTTTCACAGGGTATCATCAGTACCTATTTTGAGAAATTGGAAAGAAATCTCGACATCGACGTTGCCATCGTAGGCGGCGGCCCGTCGGGCATTGTCGCCGCTTATTATCTTGCAAAAGCAGGCTTGAAGGTTGCACAGTTCGACCGCAAACTGTCACCCGGCGGCGGCATGTGGGGTGGTGCAATGATGTTCAACCAGATTGTAGTACAGGAAGAGGCACTCGACATAGTTAAGGATTTCGACATCAATTATAAGCCTTACGGCGACGGACTTTACGTCATGGACTCTGTGGAAAGTACATCGGCATTGCTGTATAAGGCCGTACACGAGGGTGCAACGATATTCAACTGTTACTCTGTTGAAGACGTTGTGTTCAAGAACAACGTGGTTAGCGGCGTCGTTGTCAACTGGACTCCGGTGCTCCGTGAGGGTTTGCACGTAGATCCGTTGAATATCATGGCTAAATGCGTTATCGACGGAACAGGCCACGACAGCGAGATGTGCAAAACCGTAGCACGCAAGAACGGCATCCGCTTGGCTACTGATACGGGTGACGTTATCGGCGAACGTTCGCTCGACGTCGTTGCAGGCGAGCAGGAAGTGGTAAACGGTACAAAAGAGATTTACCCGGGACTTTACGTCTGCGGTATGGCTGCTTCGGCCGTCAGCGGCACTCCGCGCATGGGACCCATTTTTGGCGGAATGCTTATGTCGGGTAAGAAGGTTGCCCAGCTAATCATCGAAAGACTTAAATAATTAAGAATTAAGAGTTAAGAATTAAGAAAATCACTTTTGCTGAATAAAACGAGCTGGGCATATTTTCTTAATTCTTAACTCTTAATTATTCCTTGATTCTTAACTCTTAACTTGTAAAGTGCTTTGGATTGCTATAACCCGGCCTGAAATATTTCCCGGTGAAGCCGGATTTATTCATCGTCTGTTTGCCAACGGTGTCGACATCGTACATCTGCGTAAACCTGGAGCTACTGCGGATGGTTGCGCACGGTTGCTCGATGGGTTGTCTGTTGCCGACCGCCGGCGTATCGTAATACATGATTTTTTCGAGCTTGCAGAGCCTTATGGTTTGCGCGGAATACATCTTAATGCACGTAGAAGCAACGTTCCCGACGGTTGGCAAGGACACGTAAGCCGTTCGTGTCATTCATTAGAAGAAGTAAAACGCCATAAGGACGTATGCGGTTATGTATTCCTAAGCCCGATATTCGACAGCGTTTCAAAGCAAGGCTATGCGTCCGCCTTTACCGGCTTGACGCTGCAACGAGCGTCAAGCGAAGGCATTATAGACGGCAAAGTGATCGCTCTCGGCGGCGTAACTCCTGACAAAATCGGCTATCTGCGACGGCTCGGTTTCGGCGGAGCCGCCATGCTCGGATGCGTGAACAATCTTGCCGCACTGCCGGAAAAAAAGCAAACGGAGGTTTTACGCAATATAAAGTTAAGTTTTTGAGGTCTTACCGTTATGCGGTGATGAAGTTTAATGGTTTTATGCAAATCGTGCACCCTTGCCACCGCATAAACATATAATCCTACAACCTAATTAACTACAACAGCTATAAATAACATAATTTTAATAAAGAACACCTATGTATAGAATGATTTTAAACGAGACATCCTATTTCGGAACAGGATGCAGAAAGAACATTGCAGTAGAGGCGGCGCGCCGCGGTTACAAGAAAGCGTTTTTCGTAACCGATAAAGACCTGATACGCTTCCATGTTGCCGACAAAGTGACCGAAGTGTTCGAGCAGAACGGCATACCCTACGAAACGTACAGCGACGTTAAGGCCAATCCGACGATAGCCAACGTGCAAAACGGCGTAGAGGCGTTCAAGGCGTCGGGAGCCGACTTTATCGTCGCACTGGGCGGCGGCTCGGCCATAGATACGGCCAAGGGCATAGGCATAGTAGTGAACAACCCTGAGTTTGCCGACGTGAAGCCGCTTGAAGGCGTAGCCGACACCCACAATAAGGCCGTGCCCACGTTCGCACTGCCCACAACGGCCGGTACCGGTGCGGAGGTAACCATCAACTACGTCATCATAGATGAGCAGGCACAGAAGAAAATGGTGTGCGTCGACCCCAACGACATACCGTCAGTGGCCATAGTCGACCCCGAACTGATGCTCTCTATGCCTAAAGGCCTTACTGCAGCTACAGGCATGGACGCATTGACTCATGCCATAGAGAGCTTCATCACGCCGGGTGCATGGACGATGTCAGACATGTTTGAGGTGAAAGCAATCGAACTGATAGCGCAGAACTTGAAAGCTGCCGTGGACAACGGCAACGATCTCGCCGCACGCGAAGCCATGTCGCAGGCGCAATACATCGCCGGAATGGGCTTCAGCAACGTAGGCTTAGGTATCGTACACTCGATGGCCCATCCCTTGGGCGCCCACTACGATACGCCCCACGGCGTGGCCAACGCGCTGCTATTGCCGTACGTAATGGAGTATAACGCCGAATCGCCTGCTGCTCCGAAGTATATTAAGATAGCCGAGGCAATGGGCGTAAACACCGTTGGCATGACCGAGGCCGAAGGCGTTAAGGCTGCTATCGAGGCCGTGCGTGAGTTGTCGTTGAGCATCGGCATACCGCAGAAACTGCACGAAATAGGCGTTCGTGAGGAAGACCTTCACCAATTGGCCGTAGACGCCTACAACGACGTATGTACGGGCGGTAATCCACGACCGACGTCGGTTGAGGACATCGAAGCCTTGTACCACAAAGCATTCTAATCCAGCTCTGCCCAAAAGAAGGCGTGGCGAAATTAGGAAGTTGCCAGGAATCAATAGGATTCGAGCTCGTTTCACCTGTCGAAGTTAACGGACAAAACAGCTATTTGGCTTGCGTCCGTTAACTTCCTGTTATTTCGGCGCAAAGCGTCTAACTCCGTTTAACTACTTTTTTGCCTCCCTTCTTAATGTCGCCGTTGTCGGTTTCATAAGCAATTATGACAAGTTGAAGCCTACAACGGCGATATTTCATGTTATGCGTTGAAAATCAAAGGCTTTGTAAAAGACTGTCTTTTAGCCTGCAAAAGATGGCTTTTTAGGCGGCAAGAGGCAACCTTTTAGAAAGCAAAAAGCGGCAACCTATATAAAAAGAATAAGCCTTATGCCGATATATACGTATAAGGCGCTTGTAATAAGCGCATTGTTTTTTGCGGTCAACATGATTGCCTGCATGCTGATAATAATGTCTTTTGCAGCATGCAGGCATGCTTCACCTTGACAATTTGAAATTAATATCTTAAAAATAACTACAAATTGTTTGTTGATTTAATGATTAATTATTATTTTTGCAGAGAAATATAAAAACGTGATAAGCGGACACTTTCAAATACAACAAAAACGCAAAGGACATGAGTGAAAGACTTTTTATATTCGACACAACGCTGAGGGACGGCGAGCAGGTGCCCGGATGCCAGCTGAACACTGTCGAGAAGATAGAGGTGGCCAAGCAACTCGAACGGCTCGGCGTTGACGTGATAGAGGCGGGCTTCCCTGTGTCGAGTCCCGGTGACTTCAATTCGGTGGTGGAGATATCCAAGGCGGTTACGTGGCCGGCTGTATGCGCCCTTACGCGCGCCGTGGAAAAGGATATCGACGCGGCGGCCGAGGCCTTGAGCCACGCCAAGCGCAAACGCATACATACTGGTATAGGCACGAGCGACCAACATATCAGGTATAAGTTTAACAGCACGCGCGAGGAGATAATCGAGCGGGCTGTGGCGGCCGTGAAGTATGCCAAGCGGTATGTTGAAGACGTTGAGTTTTATGCCGAGGACGCAGGACGAACCGACAATGAATATCTGGCGCGCGTGGTTGAGGCGGTCATAAAGGCCGGAGCTACGGTAGTCAACATACCCGACACTACGGGCTACTGCCTGCCGTGGGAGTACGGAGCTAAAATCAAGTACCTGATGGAGCATGTCGAAGGCATCGACCGTGCCGTAATCTCCACCCATTGCCACAATGACTTGGGCATGGCCACGGCTAACACCCTGGCTGGGATAACTAACGGGGCAAGACAGGTCGAGGTTACCGTCAACGGAATAGGAGAGAGGGCGGGCAACACTTCGCTCGAGGAGATTGCAATGATTCTGAAATGCCATAAAGGGCTGGGCATAGACACGAATGTCAACACGGCTTGGATATGTCCGGCGAGCCGCATGGTGAGCAGCCTGATGAATATGCCCGTGCAGGCCAACAAGGCTATCGTGGGACGTAACGCATTCGCCCACTCGAGCGGCATCCATCAGGACGGCGTGCTGAAGAACGCCGACACTTATGAGATAATCAACCCCAAGGACGTGGGGCTTGATGACAGCTCGATAGTACTGACGGCACGTAGCGGACGCGCGGCGTTGAGGCATAGGCTCGGCGTGCTCGGCGTCAAGATAACCGACGAGGGAAGGCTTGATGATATATACCGTAACTTCCTGAAATTGGCTGACAGGAAGAAGGAGATACACGACGACGACATACTGATGCTGGCCGGAACCGACCGTGCCGGGGCACACGCCGTGAAACTTGACTTCCTGCAGGTAACCACGGGCATGGGTGTGAGGAGCGTGGCCAGTATCGGCATCGACATATCAGGCCAAAAATTCGAGGAAGCTTCGACGGGCAACGGTCCGGTGGACGCGGCGATAAGGGCGCTAAAGAAGATTATACAAAAGCGTATGACCCTTAAGGAATTCACGATACAGGCCATCAGCAAAGGATCCGACGACGTTGGCAAGGTACACATGCAAGTGGAGTACGACGGTAACGTATATTACGGTTTTGGAGCGAATACCGATATCGTTACGGCATCGGTGGAAGCGTATATAGACTGTATAAATAAGTTCAAGACCGACCGTTAATGAATGTCTCGTCCGGTTGGCGTGGAACTTTGGACCGTATGCCGGCTACCACGGCATCTATAAATAATACAAAAAAACTCATACCCAAAAACACATGAACACACTGTTTGATAAGATTTGGGACAGGCATGTTGTCCAAGTAATAGAGGACGGCCCGACCCAATTATACATAGACAGGCTTTACTGTCATGAAGTTACAAGCCCGCAGGCCTTCGACGGCCTGCGGCGGCGCAATTTGAAATGTTTCAGGCCGGAGAGGATATTTTGCATGCCCGACCATAACACACCTACGCATGACCAAGACAAGCCGATAGCCGACCCTGTATCAAGGAGACAGGTTGAGACATTAAAGGCCAATGCCGGATATTTCGGTCTTGCGCATTACGGCATGATGCACAGGGACAACGGCATAATCCACGTCGTAGGGCCCGAGAAGGGCTTGTCGTTGCCGGGCATGACGATAGTGTGCGGTGACTCGCATACGAGCACCCACGGAGCCGTAGGGGCGGTGGCGTTCGGCATCGGTACGAGCGAGGTGGAGATGGTCATGGCCACACAATGCATATTGCAGCAGAAACCAAAGTCGATGAGGATAACCATTGACGGCATCCTCGGTAAGGGTGCGACCGCCAAGGACGTGGCACTCTACCTTATGGCACGTCTTTCTACGTCGGGCGCAACAGGCTACTTCGTTGAATATTCAGGACAGGTGGTCAGGAACATGTCGATGGAAGGCAGGCTTACGCTGTGCAACTTGTCGATAGAAATGGGCGCGCGCGGCGGTTTCGTCGCGCCTGACGATACCACGTTTGAATATCTTAAAGACAAGGATTACGCGCCAAAGGGCGCCGAGTGGGATAAGGCTGTGGCCTATTGGCGCACGCTGGGTAGCGGCGGCGACGCCGTGTTTGACAAAGAGTTGCATTTCGATGCCGCTGACATTGAACCGCGTATAACTTACGGAACAAATCCCGGCATGGGCGTCGGAATATCTGATGCCGTGCCTACGCTTGATTCGGTAGACGAAAAGGGTAGGGAGTCGTTCGTTAAGGCGTTGGACTACATGGGGTTCAAGCCAGGCGAGAAATTGCTTGGCCGTAAAATAGATTATTTGTTCCTCGGAGCCTGCACTAATGGCCGCATCGAGGATTTCAGGGCGTTCGCCTCCGTTGTGAAGGGGCGGAGCAAGGCCGCCGGTGTCACGGCGTGGCTTGTGCCGGGCTCGTGGAACGTATATAGGCAAATCTGCGGCGAGGGCATCGACCGGGTGCTAAGTGATGCCGGCTTCGAGATCCGCCAGCCTGGATGCTCGGCCTGCCTTGCCATGAACGACGACAAGGTACCGCCGGGAAAATATTGCGTATCGACGAGCAACAGGAACTTCGAAGGACGCCAAGGCCCCGGGGCGCGCACGATACTGGCCAGTCCGCTGACGGCGGCGGCCGCCGCCGTTACGGGCGTCATAACCGACCCTCGTGATTTTTTGTAACGATTCAACATTTTCTCACATGAAACAGAAATTCAACATAATAACGAGCACGTGCGTGCCTTTACCGTTGGAGAACGTCGACACGGACCAGATAATACCCGCACGTTTCCTTAAGTCGACCGACAAGGACGGCTTCGGCGACAATCTATTCAGGGACTGGAGGTATAACGAAGACGGGTCACCCAGGGAGGACTTCGTATTGAACAATCCTGTGTACGGCGGAGTAATCCTCGTGGCGGGTAAGAATTTCGGCTGCGGTTCGAGCCGTGAGCATGCGGCCTGGGCCATAGCCGGTTATGGTTTCAGGGTAGTGGTAAGCAGTTTTTTCGCCGACATACATAAGAACAATGAGCTGAACAACTTCGTGCTGCCAGTGGTCGTCTCAGAAGCGTTTCTCGCCGAGCTTTTTGACAGCATCGCGTCAGACCCGAAAACTGAGGTGGAAGTCGATCTGCCCGGCCAAACCATTACCAATAAGGCTACGGGCAGGAGCGAGCGTTTCGAGATAAACGGATATAAGAAACACTGTCTCATGAACGGGCTCGACGACATAGACTACTTATTGCAGGATAAAGCCAAGATAGAGGAATGGGAACGGCGGAACAAATGAAAGCCTATACGCGCATACCTCCGTTCATCGAGATAATGGACAGCACTCTGCGCGACGGCGAACAAACCAACGGAGTGTCGTTTCTTCCGCACGAAAAGCTGAAGATAGCCAAAATGCTCCTCGACGACATCAACATCGACAGGGTGGAGGTGGCGTCGGCTCGCGTGTCCGACGGTGAAAAAGACGCCGTGGGTATGATCTGCCGCTATGCACGGCAGGTAGGCAAGCTCGACAAGGTGGAGGTGCTCGGTTTCGTCGACGGCGGGGCGAGTATCGACTGGATTGACAGCTGTGGCGGCAGGGTGGTCAACTTGCTCGCCAAGGGGTCGCTGAAGCATTGTGAAGGACAGTTGCACAAAATGCCGCAAGAGCACATCCGCGACATTCTCGAAACGTTGGATTACGCCCATGGCAAGGGCTTTGGCGTTAACGTTTACCTCGAAGACTGGAGCAACGGCATGAAGGACTCACCCGAATATGTTTACGAAATGCTTGATACATTGGCCGGCAAGGACATCGCCCGCGTCATGCTACCCGACACGCTCGGCGTACTCAACCCGCTGCAAGTGATAGAGTTCATGCGTAAGATGATGAAAAGATACCCCGACGTGCATTTCGATTTTCATGCGCACAATGATTATGATTTGGCTGTAAGCAACTCGTTGGCAGCGGTGCTGAGCGGAGCTAAAGGCCTGCACGTCACCGTCAACGGCCTTGGCGAGCGGTGCGGCAATGCGCCATTGTCGAGCGTGCAAGTCATACTCAAGGATCAGTTTCACGCTAAGACCAACATCCGTGAGGACCGTCTTAACGACATAAGCCGGCTCGTCGAGGAGTATTCGGGCATACCTGTGGCTCCCAACCGGCCGATCGTCGGCGAAAACGTGTTCACGCAAGTAGCCGGAGTGCATGCCGACGGCGACAATAAGGCCGACCTGTACAGCAACGCATTGAAGCCGGAACGTTTCGGACGCAAGCGCGAATATGCCCTTGGCAAGACGAGCGGCAAGGCCAACATAGACCTTAACCTGCAGGAACTCGGACTGGAGCTTACTCCGGAACAAGTGGCCAAGGTTACGCAGAGGATAACCGAGCTTGGCGACAGGAAGAATATCGTGACGCAGGAGGATCTGCCGTTCATCGTCAGTGACGTGCTGAAGCATGGGGTACCCGACGACAAGGTAAAACTTGTAAGCTACATGGTGTCTTCCGCTTACGGACTGAAACCCGTAGCAGGAGTCAGAGTGGAAATAAACAAGCGGCAATATGAGGCTGACGCCATGGGCGACGGCCAATATGACGCATTTGTAAAGGCATTGCGCCGGATATACGAAGACACCCTTGGCAGGGACTTCCCCATACTTGAAAACTACGGCGTTACAATACCGCCGGGAGGACGTACCGACGCGCTTGTGCAGACCGTGATAACATGGAACCACGGAGGGAAAAGCATAAAGACTCGGGGGCTTGATGCCGACCAGACGGAAGCCGCTATAAAGGCCACGTTCAAAATGTTGAACATTATTGAGAATTCATCAGATAATTAAATTAACTATTATGAAACTTAAAATAGCTATCCTTCCGGGCGACGGCATCGGCCCGGAAATAATGGAACAAGGCAAGGCGGTAATGGATGCCGTAGCCGCAAGGTTCGGCCATTCGTTCGACTATGAGAACGCCGTGTGCGGAGCAGCGGCTATAGACGCAGTAGGCGACCCATTCCCGGACGAAACCCTTGAAACATGCAAAAGAGCCGACGCCGTGCTCTTCGCCGCCGTCGGCGATCCACGCTTTGACAACGACCCTACCGCCAAAGTGCGCCCCGAACAAGGGCTGTTGGCAATGCGCAAGAAACTCGGGCTGTTCGCCAACATACGCCCCGTGAGGGCTTTCGAGTGCCTGCTGCACAAGTCCCCGTTGAAAGAAGGAATCGTCGACGGTGCCGACTTTGTATGCATCCGCGAACTTACGGGTGGAATGTATTTCGGAGAGAAATACCAAGACAATGACAAGGCCTATGACACTAACTATTACACGCGTCCCGAGATTGAGCGCATACTGCGTGTTGCGTTTCGATACGCAAGCAAGCGTAGGAAGCACCTTACCGTAGTAGACAAGGCCAACGTCCTGGCCTCTAGCCGCTTGTGGCGCTTGGTGGCCCAAGAGCTTGAACCTGAGTATCCCGACGTTGAGACCGACTACATGTTCGTAGACAACGCCGCCATGCGAATGCTGACTGAACCTACGTTCTTCGACGTGATTGTAACCGAAAACACATTCGGCGACATACTTACGGACGAAGGCAGTTGCATTTCAGGTAGCATGGGGCTTCTGCCGTCTGCGTCGACGGGCGAGGGCACGCCTGTGTTTGAACCGGTTCATGGCTCTTGGCCGCAAGCAGCAGGGAAAAACATAGCCAACCCATTGGCTCAAATCCTTTCGGCGGCAATGCTGCTTGAGCACTTCGGCCTTGACGAAGAGGGGGCGTTGGTTCGCAAGGCTGTCGACGCTTCGCTAGCCGCAAACATCCGTACTCCTGAGATACAAGTGGAAGGCGGGATGCATTACGGCACAAGGGAAGTCGGTTCTTGGATTGCGGATTATGTAAGAAAGGCATCCTCGAGGTCTTAAAATTATGAGGTTATACTGTTTTGCGGTTCTTAAGGTCGTAAAATATAACTTTAAGAGCCGCAAAGCCGTATAACCTCATAATAGAGACATTCCTTTCAATTAAACATTAAATTCTTACCGCTACTTTAACAACCCCGTCACGTTTGTTTTCAAACAAGTCGTAAGCCTTTTCAATCTCATCGAACGTGAAACGGTGGGTAATCAACGGTGTTGTGTCGATCTGTCCTTTTGCAATAAGATTTAATATTTCGTCGCAATTGCAACCGTCAACGCCGCCGGTCTTGAATATAAGGTTTTTCCCATACATGTCGGGAAGGGGCAACATTTGCGGCTTATCATACATTGCGACTATCGTGACAATAGCATTCGGACGGGCGCACCGCCAAGCCATGCCGAACGTATCATCGCCGCCTGCAGCCTCTACCACGATGTCGGCTCCGCCGTTGTCGCCGTGGCTTTTGACAAAAGCAAGGCATTCTTCAGGAGATGTGACGAGCACTTTTGGGTAATGCTTACGTATGAACGCCCTGCGTTCCTGCGACTTCTCGCATACTATTATGCGTTTAGGATTTTTCAGCATGGCACAGAGCATGGCGCAGATGCCAGTCGGGCCAGCACCGATAATCAGCACCGTGTCACGTTCGGCTATCTCAGATATTTTTACCGCCCAAAAGCCGGTGGAAAGGATGTCGCCTACGAACAAGGCTTGTTCGTCGTCCACCGTACTTGGTATGATGTTAAGCCCGTTGTCGGCATGTGGCACACGGACGTATTGCGCCAGTCCGCCGTCGATACGGCAACCCAACGCCCATCCGCCGTCGGGAGAGGTGCAGTTATTCACGAATCCATGCCTGCAGAAGAAACACTCTCCGCAGAACGTTTCAACGTTTACGGCTACACGGTCGCCAGACTTCACTTTCGCCACGCTTCCGCCAACTTCTTCCACGACCCCTACCATCTCATGGCCCACCGTTACGCCTGGCACGGCCCGAGGCACGCTTCCGTGCCTTATGTGCACGTCGCTTGCGCAGATACTGGCAAGCGTGATACGAACTATGGCATCGCCGCCGTCACGCAGCTGCGGCCTCTCTTTATCGGTCACGGCGAACCTATGCGGTTCTACATACGTATACGCCTTCATAGCTCAAGCCTCTTGCCGTCTGCCTTAGCCTGAAACTTCTCTGACATTACGATGAAGCGTTCGTGAGTGCCTGTGCCGATAAGTCCCCTTTCATCGTAAACCTCTACCTTAAACGTCAGCCTACGGCCGTCGATCCCGACAAGCTCCGTCTCACATCTTACGTTCATACCCACCGGGGTAGGTGAGACGTGGCTGATATCAAGCCTCGTTCCTACGGTGGTCTGGCCGTCGGCAAGACAGGCAGCCACGCTCCTCCATGCCGTTTCCTCGATAAGGGCCGTCATGGCCGGAGTTGCGAATACGGCGAGCGTACCGCTACCAATAGCCGCTGCAGTATTGCCAGCGGCAACCTTTGTTTCCAATGAATTCCTTATTCCTATTTCCATTCGCATATTTAAATTTGTTACGTTTTGCGGTGTTCACGATGCAAAAGTAACAATTGTAAGCGAGATTATGTAATTTTATCAACTAAAATTTTGAAGACAATAAGAATTGGCTTACTTTTGCACAAACTTGCAACTATCGCGTATATTATGAAAAGATATTTGATTGTCTGCGTCGTCTTACTGATGGGCATCACTCTCAGCGCACAGGTAAAATGGAATTCCGCTTACCAGGCCTACATTGACCAATACAAGGATTTGGCGATAGCCGAGATGCTGAAATATGATATCCCGGCGAGCATAACCTTGGCGCAGGGACTGCTCGAAAGCGGAGCAGGCAGGAGCAGGTTGGCGCGCGAGAGCAACAACCATTTCGGTATAAAGTGCCACGACTGGGACGGAGCCTCCTCTAAACATGACGATGACGAGGTGGGCGAGTGCTTCAGAGCCTACCGTGATGTCTACGAGAGCTTCGAGGATCACAGCAAGTTCCTCGCGGGGCAACCGCGTTATAAGAG
Organism: uncultured Prevotella sp.; assembly: GCA_944320675.1. Lineage (GTDB taxonomy): Bacteria > Bacteroidota > Bacteroidia > Bacteroidales > Bacteroidaceae > Prevotella. Next base: position 78,830 of record CALUIJ010000147.1, on the reverse strand, counting down.
CTTGTTCAAGTTGAAGAAGACCGACTACAAAGGCTGGGCGCGCGGCCTTAAGCGTTGCGGCTACGCCACCAACCCCTCATACGCCAAGCAGCTTATCTGCATCATCGAGCTCTATGGACTCCACCGCTATGACAAGGCCTCGAAGTATGACCGCTTCATAGTTGAACGCTCTGCCATAAAAGGTGGTGCGCCACGTCCGATATACGCATGCAATAAGAACTATTACGTAAAGGCGCGTCCAGGCGACACCTTTAGGTCCGTTGCCGCGGAAGTAGGCATATCATATAAGAAGTTGGCCAAATACAACGAGCGCGGTAGGGACGACACTTTGGAGCCAGGCGAGAGAGTGTATCTGAAAAAGAAGCAGAAGAAAGCCGAAAAGGCCTACAAGGGTCACCCGCACGTCGTGCAACCCGGCGAAAGTATGTATTCGATAGCCCAGCACTACGGCATAAGGCTTGCCGCCTTGTATAAGATGAACGGTCTGAGTCCAAAGCTTTATTCAATCAAGGCCGGCGACCGTCTCAGGGTGAGGTAAAGGTCGTATCGACTATGGCGGGTGAAAACATATCGACCGTATTTGTTCTACGGCGATATGTTTTATAGTCAAAACAAACTAACCGCCATTATGATAAATATAATTAACAACATGAGTGGATATATAGAATTACAGAATGTCAGGGTGAACAACCTGAAAAATATTTCCATTAAAATACCGCATGATAAGTTTGTCGTAATGACTGGCGTATCAGGCTCAGGCAAGTCGTCATTGGCTTTCGACACACTGTATGCCGAAGGACGCCGCCGTTATGTCGAGAGCTTGTCGGCATACGCCCGCCAGTTTCTCGGACGAATGCGTAAACCCGATTTCGATTATGTCAGAGGTCTACCGCCGGCAATAGCCGTCGAGCAAAAGGTCAACACCAGGAATCCCCGCTCGACTGTAGGCACGAGTACCGAGGTTTACGATTACCTGAGGATGCTGTACGCAAGAATCGGACACACTTTCTCGCCTGTGAGCGGCATCGAAGTGAAAAAGCATTCGTATGAGGACGTGTTGAAATGCGTGTTTTCTTATTCTCCGGGTACAAGGTTCGTCATATTATCGCGTTTAGTGCCACGTGCTGGGAATTCACTCGAGAGGCAATTGCAGGTATGCCTGCAGCAGGGATTCTCGCGTATTTATCATAATGGTGGGTTTGTCATGATCGAGGACGCAATCGGCATTACCGAAAGTTTCGGCGGGGATGACGTGTTCATATTGATCGACAGGCTTTCTGTAGACAGCGGAGCTGACACAGTTTCACGGATTGTGGATTCCGTTGAGACCGCATTTTATGAAGGCGAAGGTTCGTGCAGGATAGTGTTCATACCGTCAGGGATAAAGTATGATTTTTCCGATAAGTTCGAAGCTGACGGCATTGATTTTGAGGAGCCGGATGACAATATGTTCTCGTTCAACTCCCCCATCGGTGCTTGTCCAGTATGCGAAGGTTTCGGTAACGTTATCGGTATTGACGAGAAGCTGGTAGTGCCCAATCCGTCGCTAAGCGTTTATGACGGTTGCGTGCAGTGCTGGCATGGAGAGAAGATGGAAATGTGGAAGAACGAGTTCTGCGTACAAGCTGCAAAGGACGGTTTCCCGATATTCGAACCGTATTATAAGCTCTCGGCCACGCACAAGGAATGGCTTTGGCATGGGTTGCCGTGCCAGTCAGGACTGGATGCCAAGGACAAGGTATGCATCGACTCGTTTTTCGGGATGTTGCGGGAGAACCAGTATAAGATACAATACCGTGTAATGCTGAGCCGTTACAGGGGTAAAACTGTCTGTCCTGAATGTAAGGGTACGAGGTTGAGGAAAGAAGCCGGCTATGTGAAAATAAACGGCAAGAGCATAAGCAACCTTGTGGAAATGCCAATAGCCAACCTTAAAGATTGGTTCGACAACTTGAGGCTTGACCCGCATGAGGAGGAAATAAGCAGGCGGCTGCTTACCGAAATAAGGAACCGCCTGAGCTTCCTCGTTGACGTTGGTTTGGGTTACCTTACGCTTAACCGCCCGTCGAACAGCCTGAGCGGCGGCGAGAGCCAACGCATAAACCTGACTACGGCGTTGGGAAGCAGCCTCGTAGGCTCGCTGTATATATTGGACGAACCGAGCATAGGCCTTCACAGCAGGGACACTTACAGGCTTATACGCGTACTGAAGGAACTGCAGGCCTTGGGCAATACAGTCATAGTGGTCGAGCATGACGAAGACATCATCAGGGCAGCCGACTATCTGATCGACTTGGGACCCGACGCAGGGCTTTGCGGCGGCGAAATAGTGTATGCCGGCGTGCCGTCGGAAATCAGCGAAGCCGACGTCCGGAAATATAATAGAAGCCATACGGTGAAATACTTGTTCGATGTCGAGGGGATACCCGTTCCGCATGGACGGAGGGCGTGGAACAAGAGCATCGTAGTGAAAAACGCCATGATGAACAACCTGAAAGGTTTTGACGTAAGAATTCCGCTCAATGTCCTGACCGTTGTCACCGGGGTGAGCGGTTCGGGCAAGTCGTCACTGATAAGGGGCATATTGTATCCCGCCTTGAAGCGCAAACTTGACGAAGCGGCCGATATCCCGGGCGAGTTCGGCGGCTTGGATGGGGACTGGAAAGACATAAAGCACGTGGAGCTGGTAAATCAGAACCCTATCGGTAAGAGTTCGCGCTCCAACCCCGTGACTTACGTGAAAGCTTTTGACGACATAAGGCAGCTGTTTGCCGAACAGCCGTTGGCTCAACAGATGGGGTTCACGGCACAATATTTCTCATTCAACGCCGACGGCGGCCGTTGCGAGGCGTGCAATGGTACCGGAGTGATAACCGTCGAGATGCAGTTCATGGCCGACCTTGAACTGGAATGTGATGCCTGCCACGGCAAGCGGTTTAAGCGCGACGTGCTCGACGTGGCATTCAACGGTAAGAACATTTACGACGTATTGGAAATGACCGTTGAAGAAGCAATAGGCTTTTTCGGGCGGTACGGACAAGAGAACATTGTGCGCAAGCTAAAGCCGCTCGACGATGTAGGCCTTGGTTACGTCAAGTTGGGGCAAAGCTCGTCGACGCTATCCGGCGGTGAGAACCAACGTGTGAAACTGGCTTATTTCCTAAGTCGGGAAAAGTGCGACCCTACCCTTTTTATTTTCGACGAACCGACGACAGGTCTGCATTTCCATGACATAAGGAAGCTGCTCAAGGCTTTTGACGCCCTCATATCCCACGGCCATTCGGTAATCGTAATCGAGCACAACTTGGACGTGGCCAAATGTGCCGATCATATCATCGACCTCGGCCCCGACGGCGGTGACAAAGGCGGAAAGCTTGTTTTCGCCGGAACCCCGGAAGAAATAATAAAATGTAAGGAAAGCATTACCGGGCAATACCTTAAAGAAAAACTTTTATAGCAGACGAATCTGAAGCAGACGAGCAGACAAGTGACGGGCAGACAAGGAGATTTCCTTAGCAGTGGAGCAGACAAGGATATGTGTCTTGTTCCTTTTATAATTATGCAAATTTCCTTGCCTGCTCGTCACTTGTCTGCTTGTATGCTAAAGAAAACGGATACGGCTTCCGCGCAACGTTCGCCGTCGACGCCTGCCGACACGATGCCGCCGGCATAACCTGCGCCTTCGCCGCATGGGAAAAGCCCGTGCAGGCGGACATGCTGCAACGACGAAGCGTCGCGGAGGATGCGCACAGGTGAAGATGTCCTCGTCTCCGCGGCGATCAATACTGCCTCGTTAGTCAGGAACCCATGGCTTGTCTTGCCGAACACCTCGAACGCCTTCTGCAGGCGTTTTGCGACAAACGGAGGAAGCCAGAAATGTAACGGACTGGATATCAGTCCCGGAGCGTAGGAACTCTGCGGCAGGTCGTAACTGAGGCGCGAGCGGGTGAAGTCAACCATGCGCTGTGCCGGGGCAGTCTGGCGCATGTTGCCTTGTTGCCAACACGCATGTTCCAAATCCTCTTGGAAACGCATCATGCATAAAGCGTCAAGACGGCCGTCGGCCACGTCCCCGGGGCGCACTTCCACCACCATGCCGCTGTTTGACCATTGCGAACCGCGGTTGCTTGGACTCATCCCGTTGACGACGATCTGACTCGGGCCGGTGGCGGCCGGTATGACGAAACCACCCGGACACATGCAGAACGAGTAAACGCCGCGCCCTTCCACTTGGGTCACAAAACTGTATTCGGCGGCGGGCAGCCAACGCCCCCTACCCGACTTACTGTGGTATTGTATGCAGTCTATCACCCGTGCGGGATGTTCCAAGCGCACGCCTACGGCCAAAGCCTTCGGCTCCATTTCCATATCATGGTCGTAAAGATATCGGTAAACGTCGCGGGCGGAATGGCCTGTGGCAAGGATGACCGGGCCTACGAACTCCTTTTCCGTACCAGTCGTCAAGTCTTCGGCTATGATGCCTTTTACGGTTTCGTTCTCGATAATGAGGGAGGTCATTTTGGTTTGGAAATGCACCTCTCCGCCGCACCTTATTATAGTGTTGCGCATGTTTTCTATCACGCGCGGCAACTTGTCAGTACCTATGTGCGGATGGGCGTCGGCAAGGATGTCGGTAGAAGTTCCATGCTGGCAGAACACGTTCAATATCTTGCGCGTATCGCCGCGTTTCTTGCTTCTGGTGAACAGTTTGCCGTCGGAATACGCCCCAGCCCCGCCTTCCCCGAAACAATAATTGCTCTCAGGGTCGACACTTTGCGTCTTTGTTATCAGGGCGATGTCTTTCTTACGCTCGCGCACGTTCTTGCCGCGCTCGACGACGACGGGGCGCAATCCAAGTTCAATCAGCCGCAACGCGGCGAACAGTCCGCCGGGGCCTGCGCCTACTACGACGACCTGCCGGGCGTCCGACACGTCGCGGTACTCGATGCGCTCGTATTCGTCACCGCCAGGATCCTCGTTGACATACGCCCTGACGCTCAGGTTTACGAACACCGGGCGCCTGCGTGCGTCAATGCTCCGCCTTAAGATCCTTACGTGCGTTATCGTGCGTGCGTCAATCCCTTTCTTGCGTGCAACTGATTCCCTGACGGCCTGTCCTGTCGCTGCATATTGCGGCAACAGGCGCAACTGGCATTCGTAAATCATTCTTCCTTACCATTTTTAAAGATGTTTTTTGAAAAATTCCAAGACACGCTCCTGCGCTTCCACTCCGCAGGAGTGGGGTATCGGCCATATTTCAGTATACAGCCTGTCGCCTGCCCCCTGGCTCTCCCATACGTTGCGCATTATGCCGAAAGCCTTTTCTACGCCGGGCAGCTTGAACAACTTGTCGTCCCTGCCGCTTATGAACAGCGCCGGCTTAGGACAAGCCATGCCGGCTATATGCGGATAGTCGAGATATTGGCGGAGCGCCGGTATGCAGTTGGCGAAGCCGCCCGACTCCTTGCGCCCGTATTTCCACGTCATCTGCACGTCAGTGGTGGTCATCCAGCACACGGCGGCGCATGCGGCCACTTTGTCGGACAGGGCCGAGAGCATCCAAGCCCTGTATGCACCCATCGAACAGCCTGCGCAGCCTATCCTGCCAGGGTCGACCTCGGGCAGCGTGGCCATGAAGTCGGTGGCTGCGATGTCGTCGTAAGTCATGAAAGCACTGAGGCAACGCCCGTACATCATCATGTTGCCGGCGATTATGTCATACTTCTTGCGGTCGACCCCCTCCTTGCGCCCGCGCTCGCCCCACATCGGGGCGTCGGCGGAGAACACCACGTAACCGTTGCGCGCGAGGTAGTCGCCGAAGTATTGACTGCCGTAAAGTTCGTCAACCCATCTGTCCGCATCGGCCAATACGAGTGAATCGTCGTCAAACGGGCGTATCATCTTCTCCTTGCCGATGTACAGGTGGGCGCCGTGATCGTGCAGGAGGTTCACCGCAGGGAACGGGCCTTCGCCGTCGGGCACAAGCAGGTAAGCCCTCACGCGGTAATACCTTGACAGGCTCAGCTCTATCTTACGTGCCGTGTAGCCGTCGCGCCGCTCCTCGGCTATAACCTTTAGTCCGTAGCCGCCGGCCCTCGGTGGCGGAGCCATCATGCATTCAAATACTTTCGCACGGGCCGCCGCCCTCCATTCGCCGAAATCCCTTATCCCGCTGTTGCCCCAGGCGAGCGGATACGTCAGTCCGGCCAACAAGCTGTCGGCATAGACTGGGAAATCCTTGTAAAACTCATACCTGTCGCGCCGTTGCGCCGTTGCCGCAGGGCTGAAAGCCGCCACGGTGGCGGCCACGGCCATCAGGCGCACCAAAAACCTTGCCGCGCGTCCGGCCGACGAACCGCCGCGGCGGACGGCCTTGTCCGCCCGCCGCCTGCTGAAAAGCTTATCGCTTGTATTCATAATTTCAGTATTCCCTTTCGCCGAAGACGGCCGTGCCTATGCGCACCATCGTGCTGCGGCATCCAACAGCTATCTTGTAGTCGCCGCTCATGCCCCACGAACGCTCGCAGAAGCCGCCGGCATCAGCGAAATACTTCGCTTTCACCTCGTCGAACAGCGATGCGGCCAGGTTGAAATCCTGCCTTATCCTGTTTTCGTCGTCGGTATTCGTTGCCATCGCCATCAGCCCGCATATTTCCACGTTCTCCAGCTGCCGCCATCCGCCTTCGTCGAGCATCCGGCGCAGTCCGTCGGGCGTAAAACCGTATTTCGTTGCCTCCTCTGCGATGTGCAGCTCCAACAGCACCTTTATCACGCGGCCGTGCCTTGCTGCTTGCTTGTTGATCTCCTTAAGCAGCTTAAAGGAGTCGACGGCGTCAATCATCGAGATGTAAGGCGCGATGTATTTTACCTTGTTCGTTTGCAAGTGGCCGATGAAGTGCCACTCTATGTCCCCGGGCAGCACGGCCTGTTTCCTTGACAGCTCCTGCTCGTGGCTTTCGCCGAACGCCCTCTGCCCGGCTGAGTATGCGGCCTCGAGCGCCTCGACCGGGTGGAACTTGCTCACGGCCACAAGGCGCACGCCCTGCGGCAAGGTCTCCCTTACCTTTGTCAGGCGCAGGGCCACGTCAGCATATCCGCTCATGCCGCGGCGCCTCCGTCGCCTCCGGCCGCTTCCTCATATTCGGGCTTGTCGTCCGCCACGGGCTTGGCCGCAATCTTGTTATGCTCGAACACGTCCATAATCTGCGTCTCGGCCACGCTTGCTATCACGTAGTCGATCATCGTACCGCCCATCACTTCGTCGATGTTCCTCACGGCCTCGGGCAGCGAGCCGGCGTGTACCAGGTAGTTCACGTTAGAGCGCTTCTCCTTCTCCGTCTTGTCGTCGATGGTGATGAACTGCAGCTTAGTCTTATACCAGCGGTCGGCCGACGGCGCGTCGCTGAAGAACACCTCGCCGTAAGCGGCCTTCTTTATGTCCCTCACCTCGAACTCGCCGCTGATGTAGGCCGACATCTCCTCGATGATGCCCGCCTCGGCCTCGGTGAAGCTCAGGGCGTCTACGGTATATGTTTCGGTCACCTTTTTCTGGGTGCCGTCTTCAAGGGTCTTTTCATAACGGATTTTACACTCAAACCATGTTGTTGTCCTGCTTCTCATTTTCGCTTCTTTTTACTTTATTTCTTTTTAAACCCTGCAAAAGTAATCATTTAAGGTGAAAACACAAAGACAAGGCAACAGATTTGTATAAAATAAAATCGAAGGCGAAACATGGCTTCACCTCCGATTTTATTATTACAAAGCAAATTATCACTTTCTTTGCAAAATATTCATCTACCACTTACATGCTTATTTTCTCAACTCACTTAATTTTGCGCGGAAAGCCATATTTTCAGCATTATGATTTTTTTGCAGATTTAACGGTGGATTAAGTTCTGCAATCAATTGCTCCTCCAAAGTCTTAACGTTATCTTCATCGACTTTGCAATAAAGCAGCAACAGATTCTCACGCATCCATTTTGACAGCTTTTCCTCGTCTGCATCGGCAAACTTTGTTTTTCCGTTGTTTGGATTATTCCTATCGCGAGGTATCTTTTTTAACCCCATCATGCTGCCTAACGACTTGCGAAGCGTGGAACGTCCGGCGTTATTACCAGTAAAATGCTGTCCGTAATCCCTCTTTCTCAGGCTTTTAGAGCTTATGCCTGTATAAATTACTTCAAATTGCCGCCCGCCTATTTCCAGCGTTTTCATCACAGGCTTTATACCTACGTCCGGCAAGGTTGATGAATTACGCAAAATGACAATGTAATTACCCGGACCGTCTGGGAGCGATATTTCCGCATCATGTTGCGGGTCGAATAAACCTAAATTCAAATCTTTAACATTTTCCATAGCAATGTAGTTTTATAACATTCTTAGTTGATTGTAAATTTCATTGAATGCGCTACTCTCTGCACCGCTTAGTTTTTTACTTGGCTTATGATTACGATAAGCCTCTTTCAATTCATTCCTGTCAATACTCATTAATGCGCTTACATTGGTGATAACGTCTTTATGGTAGGCTTTCAGGTAATCGCCAATATTGTCCAATGCCCTGTAACGCACATCCGATTTCAACTGTCGCCTATCATACTCGTCGGCAATTCTCTTTTTTAATTCATTCCATTCCATGATTATAAATTGTTTTTGCCTCGCCCATAGGCTCCTGTAAAGTTCGGCAGGTTAGTAAACGGAAAGTGTGGAGCCGGCCGTTTGCTATCCCGTGGAGGCTCTGGTAAACCTTTGGACGTAACAAACAACAACCCCACACTTGTATATTTCCGGTGCCCAATACGGGCCGCACGGAAATACCAAGCAGTGAGCGTTGCGTCTATCCTCGTCCAAATTGAAATTTACCAGATTCCCACGAGAGGACAAAAGCGTAACACTTTCACCGATATGTCATGCCCGAAGCGTCGGGCGTATGGTGCAAATATACGAATATTTGGCCATACTGACAAATTGTGGGGTTATTTTTATATAATGTTTGTGTTGTGGCATTATCTGTTGGATGATATACGGTTATTAACTTTCTGATTATCAAGCTGTTGCCAATACGCCGTCTTTTGCATTGCAAAAGGCGGTCTTTAGCATTGCCGTTTGCCGTCTTTTGTTGTGCGAAAGGCCATGAGTCGCATTCACGAATTACGCTTCAACGCCTCTTCGTAAATGTGTCGTATACGCTCACGCAGATGTTGCGGCTTTATTACTTCGAGCGAACGGCTGCGCGAGAGCAGTTCCATTACGAAATCGTTGGTTATGCGCAGGCGCAAGGATATGCGGAACTCGTCGCTAGTGTCGGCCAATATCTTCTGTGAGTGGTGTATCGGCGCCGACTTTATGAAGCGCCCGTCGAGGGCGTCGTAGCGCAGTTCGATGTCCTCAACCGGTATTTTCCCGTCGTTCCACAGTCCGTAACAGTCGCGGAAAAGCTCGGCCACGTCTATGTCGGTGTTGCGTTCGAACGTTTCGCCTACCGCAACTTCGAGGTTGCGTATGCGGTCAACGCCGAATGTTTTCATCGCCGCCCCATCGTAAGCCAAGAGATACCAGCGTTGGTTTGATTCCTTGAGGTAATGCGGCAGCACCTCGAAATGTTTTTCGTTGCAGTCGTTACGGTAGTTCATGTAATCGAACGCTACCGGGTGACTGTCGCGAATGGCCCTGACCAATGGCATTAGCCAGTGGCTGTATAGCGGCCGGTGGTGCTCGGCGAGCACGAATGAAGATAGATTGGTGTCACGGTCGAGAGCGTTCACAAGGTCGAAATTCATCATCAGTTGGCTTATCCTGCCGTCATACGTGCTGTAATCGTTGCGGATGAAATATCCCCGTTTTGTACGGTTGTACGTGATGCCGATTCCGAAAAACTCGCTTATGTCATTTATGTCGCGTTCGAGCGTGCGCCCTGTTATGCTGCGGTATCCGTACAGGTCGGACATTTTGTCGTTGACATATTTCAGCAACTCGTCCTTCGGCATGAACCTTCCCTTCCGCCTTACCCTATCGAGTATAAGCAGCATGCGCCTCATTCCTTCAACTTGCTTGCTCATGTTTTCTTCCTTTCTGTTTTCTGCCACACCGGTAATACAAACTTTATGCAAAGGTATGAATACTATGCGACAAAGCGTGTCGTTGTAAAAAATATTTTGTTAAAACGCATATCTGATTTTCATGCATGTGTATTCGTGCGCTGCTTTCCCCTTTCACGCTACGTTTTTTTCATACGTTTCAGGTATTGCCGGATCGGGAATAAATTAGTAACTTTGCGGATGTAAACATACTAATATGAAAGAATATATGTTGCTAACATTGCTTATCCCGTTTCTCGGCACGGTTTTAGGCTCTGCATTCGTGTTCTTCATGAAGAGGGGCATGCCCGTATTGGCACAGAAGTCGTTGTTGGGTTTCGCCTCCGGCGTAATGGTGGCGGCCTCGGTATGGTCGCTGCTCATTCCCGGAATGGAGATGTGCGCCGGCATGGGTCGCATGGCCGTTGTTCCCGCTGTCGTAGGCTTACTGGCCGGCATGGCTCTTCTGTTGGCAATAGACAAGTTGACTCCGCACTTGCATATCGGCTGCGCCGAGCCTGAAGGGCCGCGTTGCCGACTGTCGCGTACGGCCATGCTCTCGCTTGCCGTTACGATTCACAACTTGCCGGAGGGCATGAGCGTCGGCGTTGTGTTGGCCGGAGCCATGCAGGGCGGTGGGCAGATAACCGCTGCGGCAGCCATGGCCATGGCTCTCGGCATTGCGATACAGAACGTGCCCGAGGGAGCAATCGTATCGATGCCGATGCGCGCCGCAGGCAACAGCCGCCTGCGTTCGTTTGCAATGGGTGCGCTTAGCGGATTGGTAGAGCCCGTAGGCGGACTGTTGGTTGTGTTGCTGGCTTCGGCCATTACGCCGGCCATGCCTTACCTGTTGGCTTTTGCCGCCGGGGCGATGCTTTACGTCGTGGTGGAGGAATTGATACCCGAAATGTCAGAAGGCGAGCATTCCAACGTCGGCACAATAGGCTTCGCCGTTGGTTTTACGCTGATGATGGTGCTCGACGTGGTGCTGGGATGACCAATAAAGAGTTAAGAGTTTCGTTAAATTAAGAATTAAGAGTTAAGAATTAAGAAAATATGCTTTAGTTGAAACAATGCAACGAGACATGTTTTCTTAATTCTTAACTCTTAATTCTTAACTCTTAATTCAAAGGGCTCTTTTCCGGTTCAACATACCGTCCGTTGACCTTTAACGGTTCAAGATGCAGGCTGATGTAGGTGCCCTCGCCGAACTCTTGGCGCAACCGGCGTTCTATGTTCGATGCGTGTTGATGGGCTTCGTAAAGCGTCGTTTCGCCGGGCATGCGCAAGTGCATTTCTATCGATACGCGGCTGCCTATGCGGCGGGTACGTATGTTGTGTATGCCGCTTACTCCGGCTTCGCATTCGGCTATGGCCTCTATGCGCCGTTCAACGGCGTCGGGCAAGCTCTTTTCAAGAAGTTCGTCGGATGCTTGTTTCATCAACTTTATTGCCGTTTTCACGATAAACACGCTTACGACTACGGCGGCAATAGGGTCGAGTACGGTCCAGCGGCTGCCTAAGAAAATCGCTCCGGATATGCCGAGGGCTGTGCCTATCGACGAGAAAGCGTCGCTGCGGTGGTGCCATGCGTTGGCTATGACCGCCTGTGACGATGTCTGCCGCCCCACCCTCGCCGTGAAGCGGTAGCACCATTCTTTCGAGACTATGCTTATAATGGCCGCCCAGAGTGCTATCATGCCCGGCTGTGGCAACGCCTCTCCTCGCAGCGCGGCTGCGATTTTCTCTACTCCGCCGTATAGAATCATTATGCCGACGGCAAGCAACGCCATACCGATGAAAGCCGTGGCCAATGTCTCATACTTACCGTGACCGTAATCGTGGTCGCTGTCTTGGGGCTTGTTGCCAAGTTTGACGAACACTATCACTACGACATCCGTCACAAGGTCGGACAGCGAGTGCACGGCATCGGCTATCATAGCCGACGAGCGTCCCAGTATGCCGAAAGCAAACTTAAGCGCAACAAGCAGCACGTTGATTATGCTGCCAATTACCGTAACACGGTAAATTTTCCGTTCTCTAGAATCCATTGTTTATATTTTTTTAGCAGACAAGTGGTGAACGCACGGCAGGAGAGCGTCAATCAAACAATGCAAATCTTCATGCCTGCCCGTCAATTGTCTTCTTGCCTGTTTTGAATGCCGGCTTGTTTCTTACCGAATTCAGGATCTATCTTTATGAACGCCGCAACCACGAACGTCACGGCGCATAGCAGCACGACGATGATGAAGAAGTGGAAATATCCTACAAGTTCCTGCAACCAGCCCGCAACCAGCCCAGGGAGCATCATCGACAATGCCATTAAGGCCGTGCATAGGGCGTAATGTGATGTCTTATATTCTCCTTGACTATAATAAATAAGGTACAACATGTATGCAGTGAAACCGAAACCGTAACCGAACTGCTCGACAAACACGCAGGCGTTTATTACCGCGAAGTTTGACGGCATTACGCCGCTGAGGTAGACGTATGCGAGGTCGGGCAGGGTTATGGCGCACACCATGGGCCAAAGCCACTTCTTCAATCCGTCGCGGCCGGCGGCCATGCCGCCGAGTATTCCGCCCAATGTCAGTCCGACAATACCCACCGTGCCTTGTACGAAACCGTATTCTTGCGGGGAAAGGCCGAGGCCGCCGTTTGCGGTGCTGTCGATAAGGAAGAGTGACGACACCTTGGCCAACAATCCTTCCGGCATGCGGTAAAACAGCATGAACATGAAAGCCCATACAACCTCTTTTAACGGCAGCTTTGTGAAGAACGTCTTAACCGAATGGCACAGTCCGCTCCAGATACTTTCCGTGCGTGCGCCATGCTGTCTGCGGTCGGACAAAGGGCAAGGCAACACCAAACTGTGCCACAGCCAAAGGGCGATGAACAGTCCGGTAACGCCATAGAACATCAGGCTCCACGAGTAGCGTATGCTGCCGCGGAACATCACTTGCAGGTTGCCGGCCACCATGACGAGGAATCCTTGTCCGAAGATCGTGGCCAACCGGTAGAACGTGCTGCGTATCCCTACGAACCATGCCTGCTTGTGCAGGTCGAGGCCGAGCATGTAGAAGCCGTCGGCGGCAATGTCGTGGGTGGCGCTGCCGAAGGCCATCACCCAAAAGAAGAACAGCGTGCCCTGAAGCCAGAACTCCGTCGGGATGGTGAACGCCACTCCGCCGAACGCTGCGCCGATTAACAGCTGCATTGTTATTATCCACCATCGCTTTGTCTTAACAACGTCGACGAACGGACTCCACAAGGGTTTTATCACCCACGGCAGATAGAGCCATGACGTGTAAAACGTTATCTCGGCGTTGGTTAGCCCCAACTGTTTGTAGAGCACCAGCGATATCGTCATAACCGCGACATACGGCAGGCCTTCGGCAAAATACAGCGAAGGCACCCAGCTCCAAGGATTCTTGCTTAACCTGCTATTCATAATTCATAATCCGTAATCCGTAACCGGCTCCGCATGGATTGTAGTGGTCTGCCTTGCGTCCTGCGCGCGACCGGTTATGAAATGTGAATCAATCATATATCTTCCGTATCTCGGCCCCGCTGTAATAGTGCAACAGTATTTCGTCGTACTTGCAGCCTTTCGCTCCCATCACGGCGGCGCCTATCTGGCAGAGGCCGACGCCGTGACCCCAGCCTGCGCCGGTTAGTACGAAGTGCGACGGCGCGCCGTCGCCGGCAATGTCGAACTTGTCGACCACGAACGCACTGCTGTAAAGGTGCGTGTCGCTCAGGACGCGGCGTATCTCGAGCTCCTTGCCTACCGTAAAGGTGCGCTTGGTTCCGACTATCTTCAATTTGCATATACGGCCGCTGCGGCCGCGCTCAAGGGGCACAAGGTCGAGTATCCTGCCGAAATCAACCTTCAGCTTGCCGCTGACGAGCGCCGCAAGCCTGTCCTGGGTGTATTCAACATGCCAACGGTAAAAGTCTGACGTCTCTTGGTCGTAGTCGTTGAGCACTTGTGATAAAATCTCCTTATCGTCAGTATTGCAATATGATTCCGGGCAAGATCTTATCCAACGCTCCGCTTCTGCTTCTACCGTTAAGTCTGGTAATCGGGCCGCCATGCCGTCAGCGTCGCGCACTGCCGCCAGGTACGGTTTGGGGCTGTCTTCCCAGCAATACTGGAACTCCTCGGTCACTCCGCCGCAACACTTGCTGAAGCGTGCGTCGCATATCTTGCCGCCGTAAGTCAGTATCTCGCCGCGCGTGGCCCTTACGGCCTGTTCCACGTGTATGTTGTCGGCCCTTGTAACGCCTTGGTAGCGCTGGCAGTGGTCGTCGGCGCATACGTCGAATATGGTATGGTCGCTGCGGTCGTACCAACGTATCAGCTCGTCGTCTTTCTTCACGAATGGGAAAAAGCTGCCGCCGCCTGTGTCCTGGCGTCGCCTGCGCTCCATCTGGGCTAAGAGCCAGCTGCGTGATATTACAGCATGGGCCTTGAGGAATTCGGGCGACGAGGTCGCTCTCATTTCGCTTGAAATCACGCTCGTCAGGTAACTCTCTACCGGCAGGATGTTGACCGCGCATACTTTGCCGGCTTCGACGACCAGCTTCAACACGCCTTGGAACGTCTGTGTCTCGCGGCGTTGCCAATGGAAATTCAAGCCGATGGTGACGTCTTCGAGCGAGAACGACGCTCCGCTACCTTTCGGCGAGAACGTAAGTTCGCGGTACAAGCTCCCGTTCCATAAGATGCCGCCTTCCGAGAACTCGACATGTTGCCTGCCCGTCATAACTTCTCCCTTCGCCACGTATTCGCCGTTAAGGGAGAAACGGATGCCGGCCGCACTTACAATCCCGACTTGCACGCAAGGTTCGCCGCCGTCGCGGCATACGTCCGGCAACATACTTTCGGATCGTTCCCTGCCGCGTATCTTCTCTACGACCTTGGCAAACTCGCAGGCCGGCAAAGACACTTCGCGCAATATGCCGGCTGCTACGCCTGGAGTAAGACCGTCGAAGTCCTCCTTGCGCGGGGTTATTATTAATCCGCACATGTCAAGGGCTCCCGGACTTACGAGCACCTTCCCGCCGCCTTCGGCGTAATAGCAGGCCGGGCGGTGGCTGCTGCGGGGGAATATCACGGCCAAGTACTGTCCGTCGGCCGTCCAGCCGACGATGTTCATCATCGGTTCAGGTTGTCCTCCGGCCTGCGGCAGGGCTTCATACACTTTTGCGAACAATGCCGCGTCAGCTTCGGCGTTGTCGCTCCTTATGAGCAACGCAGGGCATACCCATCCTCTTACGACGGATATGTCGTTGCGGGCATCGAGCGAATACAACTTTTCCAGCGTGCGCTGCAATTTCATCCATGCCGCCTGCAATGGCAGCACGCCCGTCGTGCCCGCCTGGAAGTGCATGTGGTCGGGCGCGGAGGCTCCGCACTGCGGGCCGTTGTAGAACACGGTCATGTCAGGATGCCTTGTCAGGAAACGGCGCATAATGGCATAATCTCCAGCTATGCTCTGCGGCCGGTGCGTGGTTGCAGGTATCGTGAAATGTTCGGGCAGGATGGGATAAGGGTTGACCAATATCTCGAATCCGTCGCCGAACGCCGTCGAAATCTGTTCGGCAGGGCGGTTGCCGCGGCACAGGAAGCACGGACGGCTGCTGATGGCAGCCGTGTCCGTAGCCGCACCCGTCGACACTATCCTTGCCGGGTTGTACTGCAACTTTATCGTCAATGGCGGATTGGTGGCGGATTGCGGCGCGCCGTTCCCGATTGAATCGTACTCGTTGTCCGTCACCGGGAGGCTTCTTGTCCGCACGTCCTGCAAGTCGCGGAAGTTGCGCCTTGCCAAGTCCCAAGTCTCGATCTGCCGGTTGAAGAACCGCCAAAGTGAATTGTCCTCAAGCATGCCGCCCCTGCCTGCGTTCATCTGCTTGCGCGCCATAAGTTCCATGGTGCGCAGGCGGTCCTTGTATAAGTTGTTGGCGTTAACCTTGTCGATGCCCAGGGCGGCGTCACTGTTGCCGGCCCAGCGGCGGCAAAGGTAAAGCTCGTTATATATGCGGCCTATCCTGAACCTCCGGCTGAAGGCAAGCCCGAGGGCGTAGTCCTCGCCGTAGCTCGTGTTGGGGAAGCGTATCTGCCTGAGCAACGGTGTAAAGAATGCGCGCGGCGCCCCAAGCCCGTTTACGCGCAGGGCGTTGTTGCATCCGTTCGTATCGGTCCATTCGGCATGGTTTACCAGTCCGGGCGGCAGTGTCTTAAGGTTGAAGTCGCACGTCCTGTAACTGCCAACGACCATGGCCGCGCGCTGTTCATGGAACGCGTCGACGATGGTCTGCAATGTCGAAGGCGACGAATATAAGTCGTCGCTGTCAAGCTGTACGGCAAAGCGGCCGCAACGGGCGTCGTCGACGGCTACGTTCCAGCATCCCCCGATGCCGAGGTCGGTGCGTTGTGGTATTATGTGTATCAGCCGATCGTCGTCGTAGCTTTCGAGCAGCAGCGTCGTCCTGTCGGTTGAATGGTTGTCAACGACGATGACGTTGAACGGGAACGTAGTCACCTGCGACAACGCGCTCTCGACTGCGTCGCAGATGGTCTTCTCCCTGTTGCGTACGGGGATTACGACCGTGGCCTCGACGTCGAAATCTTGTTCGCCGAAATCAGGTTCGGCGTAACCCGACGTATCCACCAAGGCCCCTACTGCCCCGAGATGCGCCGTTACGGCACGTTCCATCTCAACTTGCGCCTCGCGGTTGGCCGGGTCGACATAGTCGAACTGCTTGGCTCCGCTCACTCTTAAGTCGCGCTCTTCCTCCGTATACAGGTACTCGTTGATATGGAACAGCCGCCCCTTGCGGCTAAGGTAAAGCCACAACTCATACCACCCTGCGCTCTTATATCCGTTGTCGCAGGTTTCGTCGATGAAGCCGCGCAGCAACGACGACCTGAGCATCACCACCGAACCGAAGTCGAAGTCGTCGCGCAGGCTGCCTTCCTGCCAGTCGATGACGGGGTGCGGCTCTGTCGCGCCGCCCCTTACCGTCCATCTGTCGGCGTAAACCATAGCGGCGTCGGTTTCAAGCGCGGCCCTCGCCATGCGCTGTATTGAATATTGCCCGAGGCTTACGGGGGCGTCGGTCAAGAACACCAAGGCGTAGTCCGACAACGCGTTTTCGGCGATGCTGCGCATGGCCAAAGACGACCTCAGGCCGTCGGCCACGATGAAAGAGCAATCGTCGGGCACGGCGTTGCGCATGGCGAACTCTTGCGTCACAATCAAGTTGATATGCCTTATCATCCTGCTGCCGCGGAGCTGCCTGAGCGTGTTGGCGACAATATCGAAACCGCCGCAAGGCAAAAAGCAATCTATCGTTTCTAACATGTTTTCCTATTATTTACCAGTTAACTGAAACACGTGTCCCCATCGTGCCGTAAATTCATTTTTCCGCCTTACAGCCCTTGAACAAGCTCTTTTTCCCGAACACGACGGTCTCGGCGAGAAAGTAATTGAACAGGCCTGAAATCAGGAGGGCGGCAAGGTTGCATACGACCACGTTCCATCCGAAAATCCTCTCGAACAGCAACAGGAACACCATTTTCACAACAAATCCTAAAGCCGACGACACGTTGAACACGGCAAAGCGCCGCCAGAAATCGGCGGCGCAGCGGTTCTCTATGCGGCTCTTCCAAATCCAGCAATACGAGCAAAGGAAATTGCTCATCACCGCGCATTCAAACGAAATCACCGGCGAAACGACGTAATCGCCGACGTATGTGTCGAAGATGAAAGCCGAGCACACCCATAACACGAATGTGTCGACACCCGTACCGAACAGGCGGCTTGCTACAAATTCCAGATACCGAACCATCCCCTTTGCTTACATTCGAGCGTCCTTCAGCGGGTCCTGCTTTGCCAGCACCTTCTTGTCCTTGGCAAACTGGATGAAATAAACCACGAAGAGCAGCACTGCTATAATGAAACCTACGACATCGAAAACACCGTACTCTATGCCGAACAAAGAATAGCGGTCGTCCACCCATGAGGTGTACATGTAAAGCGTGTTGATGAGTATGACGATCAGGCGGAACTCGGTAGGCCCGAAGCTGCTGTACGTAAGCCTGAACTCACCTTTCAGTATCGCGCCGATGTACGTGTATACCGACAGGCACAAATAGCCGGCAAGCACAAGCAGGGCCACGTCGAGCCTTAGCATCGGCGAAAGTCCGGCTCCTATGCACATTATGCATATCGTAACAGCGTCGAGCGTGTGGTCGATGAAGAAGCCGTAAACAGGGCGTTGCGTGTTGCGAACACGCGCCAACGTCCCGTCAAGACTGTCGCCGTACCAGTTGATGACAAGGCCCAACGACGACAACCAAAGCCAGTATACATTACGGCAAGCTAATATGAATCCCAAGGCGCACACTGCCGCCCCGGCCACGCCGAGGAATGTCAGCATGTCTGACGTGACCCATCCCGGCTGTCTCTTGGCGAGCCATACCAACACACGCTTTTCGGCGGCGTTGAGCAGTGACGTTTGTATCCTTTGTGAAGTTTCTTTTCCCATAAATATATTTGTGTTCGTTATTTTATGGGGTGCAAAGTTACAGTATTATTACGAATTTTATACATTCATGTAAGTTAAAGTTGTTAAACCTAAAAATACAGGGTGAAAACCATCGACATAACGTGCGTTTGGTTAAGAAAAGTTATGAAAACAGCTCTCACATTTCTTTGCCATACCTTTATATAATACAGAAAACTTTTCAATATTTCATGACGGTTAACGCCTCCACGACGGCCACGGCCACGACGGAAAGGTATTTCCGCCTGAGAAACAATAAATATTATGACTTATTATAAACGTTTGAATATCAAGCTTTTATAACAAACGCTGCAACTTCGTGGCTGTAAAACAGCATGTTTCGGCAAGCAAAAGGCATGCTTTTGCAATGTAATTCGTTAGCTTTCCCGCTCCAATCCGACGCTTTTTAGCATGGCGGAAGCCGTATTTTCGTGCGTAAAGCGGTATTGTTTGCAAAGTAAAGTTAATATTTTGCACAATAGTATATAAATATTTAACTTATGAAAATATCTTATTCCCTATTTTACAAGAAAACTTTGTAATGACTTTTTACTTTTACCTTATCCGGCGTTTATGAGTCTGACATCTTGTGGATGAATACGAAAAATCCCGGCACGGCCGTCCGTTCAGTGCAAGAAACAAAAAGTCCGCCCATACAACTCACGCTGTATGGGCGGACCCTGTCTTATTCAAATTCAAGCCTTCCGTTGTACATCCATGCCTTTAAACATGGACAGCGCACTGTTTACAAAGGCATGTTGACGCGTCCGTAATTGTACATTTTCAATACGTTCACACAATACTTGTTGAACTTCTTGCTGTCTAAAATCCTGTTAACAATCTTTTTCATAATCTTTTTACCTTTCTCTTTTTAGTTCTACATGTCGGATGCTCCTTCACATCCTGTTATCCTTTTTCGCTTATTTACGGTGCAAAGATAATGCCCTTTCCCGCTTGTCTGAACTTTCACGGGCCTGAAATTCGCTTAAAACCCACGTATTTTGATTTGCGTCAAACCGATTGACTTATGTCAATGCGAATGCTGACAATGTTGCAGCCTACAAACAGGCAAGTTGGCAGCTTACAGACGGCCTGACGGCCTGACATGACAAAAAAGTCTTATTTTATTTGCTTTTTATTCATAGTTATAGTATTTTTGCGCAACAATTCGTTCTTTTATGGAGAAAAGATACATCTTACCGCCGGAATGGGCGGAACAGTACGCGATACAACTGACATGGCCCCATGCAGGCACTGACTGGCGCGGATGCCTCGATGCCATTTGTGCGGTTTATGTAGAAATGGCCGATGCCGTCACGCGCCATGAAAAGCTGATAGTGGTAACGCCTGAGCCTGAACATGTGAGGACACAGCTCGAAAGGAAACTGACTGATCGCCAATTGGCCAATGTCACACTGCACCGCTGCCCGACCAACGACACCTGGGCACGCGACCACGGCTTCATAACGCTCACCGGCGGAGGGGTGCCGCGCCTGCTTGACTTCCGTTTTAACGGATGGGGCTGCAAGTTTCCTGCCGAATTGGACAACGCAATAAACCGCAGCCTTTACGGCAGCGGCGTTGTAAAAGGCGAATACGTCGACATGGACGGGTTCGTGCTTGAAGGAGGCTCGATAGAAAGCGACGGACAAGGCACGGTGTTTACCACAAGCCAGTGCCTGCTCGCCCCGAACCGCAACCAACCATTGACGCGCCGGGAGATTGAAGAGCGGTTGAAAGACAGCCTGTCAGCCTCACACATAGTATGGATTGACCACGGACGGCTTGACGGCGACGACACTGACGGCCATATCGACACGCTTGTGCGAGTCGCTCCTGGCGACACCTTATTATATGTGTCGTGCGCCGACCCCGCAGACAACCAGTATGCCGATCTGCAACTGATGGAAAAACAGCTCGGCACACTTCGCACAGCCTCCGGCAAGCCTTACCGCCTATTGCCGCTGCCCATGCCGCGGCCTATATACGACGAGGACGGCGGACGGCTGCCTGCCACTTACGCAAACTTCGTGATCATCAACGGAGCGGTGATTTATCCCACATACGGACAGCCCGACAACGACGCCGAGGCCGCGCGGATTATCGGCGAAGCTTTTCCGGGGCGTGAAATGATAGGCATCGACAGCCTTACGGTGATACGCCAGCATGGTTCGCTGCACTGCTGCACGATGCAAATATTCGGCAACTAAAACGGCGAAAGGCGGTTGAAAAATATAATGGAAGGACAATATATGAAAATAGGAATAATACAGCAACACAACACGGCCGACCGCACGGACAACATGCAGCGCCTGGCCGACGGCGTAAGGGCGTCGGCCAAAGGCGGCGCAGAACTGGTGGTATTGCAGGAACTGCACAACTCGCTCTATTTCTGCCAGACGGAGAATGTTGACAACTTCAACCTCGCAGAACCAGTACCGGGGCCGTCGACAGAGTTTTTCGGCGCGCTGGCCAAGGAACTTGGCGTTGTAATAGTCGCTTCGCTTTTCGAGCGCCGGGCCGCAGGGCTTTACCATAATACGGCCGTGGTCATAGAACGCGACGGCACTGTGGCCGGCAAGTACAGGAAGATGCACATACCCGACGATCCGGCTTATTATGAGAAATTCTATTTTACGCCGGGCGATCTCGGTTTCCACCCGATAGACACTTCGGTAGGACGGCTTGGTGTTCTCGTGTGCTGGGACCAATGGTATCCGGAAGCTGCGCGCCTGATGGCCCTGCAAGGAGCCGACATTCTCATATATCCTACGGCTATAGGTTATGAAAGCTCTGACACCGAAGCGGAACAGCAACGGCAACGCGAGGCCTGGACAACTGTGCAGCGGGGACACGCCGTGGCCAACGGACTGCCCGTGGTGGCGGTCAACCGCGTAGGCTATGAGCCTGACCCGTCGGGACTTACGGGTGGCATACAGTTCTGGGGAAGTTCGTTCGTGGCCGGACCGCAAGGTGAGATTCTCTACCGTGCTTCCGACAAGGAAGAAGAGCGCACCGTCATAGACATTGACTTGCGCCACAGCGAACAAGTGCGCCGCTGGTGGCCTTTCCTGCGCGACAGGCGCATCGACAAATACGGCGACATAACGCGGAGGTTCGTCGACTGACGCCGCGCGGCAGCCGGAAAACCTGATTCAGCAAACAAGATACTTGACAGGCATTGAACAGACTTAAGCGAGCGATAAGAGGAACCGTGTGGACCATCGTAGCCGTTTACCTTGCGGTGATAATGCTGGTCCATCTGCCCTTTGTGCAGAGGTGGCTGGGCGAAGAAGTAAGCGGCCTGATAGCCGCGAAACTCGGCACGAAGGCAAAGGTGGAAAAAGTCCGTCTTGGTTTCTTGAACAGGGTTGTCGTCGACGGCTTCGAGCTTTACGACCAACGTGGGAAGCTCATGCTTAGGGCTGCGCGACTGGCCGCTAAGATAGATTACGCCGAGCTCGTCGGCAGCGGGCGCGTATGCGTATCGTCCGCCCAACTGTTCGGCATGAGGGGCGTATTCTACAAGGCTGACGCTAAGACCGACGCAAACTACCAATTCGTGTTAGATTCGCTCGCGTCGAAGGACAAGACGAAAAAGTCCGACCTTGAATTAAGCATAAACTCACTCATCATACGGCATGGGGCGGTTAAGTTCGACAGGTACGACACCGCCCCCACCCCGTCGCGCCTGAATCCTGCGCATATCGACGTAAGGGACATAAGCGCGCACGTGGAAATACCTTACTATACGGAAGGCGTACTTGAAGCAAAGTTGAGGAAGTTGTCGCTGAAAGAAGCGTCAGGGCTGGAATTGAAGCGTCTGAAATTCAATCTCTCGCTTAACAACGGACATGCTGAGGTGAACGGTTTGGAACTGTTGCTGCCGGCAACCGACTTGCGTATAAGCCGCCTTACAGCGCAATACCGGGAGAACGGCAATAATGCAGAGGGGAATTGGTTGTACTTCAAAGGGAAAATGGATGAATCAAAACTGACGCCCTGCGACTTGGCTTTTATTCTGCCAACGTTAAAGAGAAACACTAATCCGATATATGTAACATCCTCATTTAGTGGTACAAATAATACAATTGATATTAATAAACTTAAATTGCGTTCGCACGACGGACAAATCAATTTGGCGGCTACGGCCAAAGCCGCCAAAGCGCACGGCGGACCTATATGGCGGGCAGACATAAGCCATTTTGAATGTACGGCGGAGAGCGTGGTAAAGATAATTAACAACTCTCTCGACAAGGAAATAAAAGTTTCAGATATGCTGTCAAGTTTAGGTAAGATAAAATACAAAGGCAGCATATCTGGACGCGGCGCGCGCATATCAGCCGACGGTACGCTGAAAAGCGACATCGGCCGCGCCGACATACGCGCCGATAAAAAAGGCGCAACGATCGACGCACACGTCAGTACCGGCGGCATTGACATAGGCCGTCTTTTAACCGACGACAAACTCGGAATGATGGCTGCGGCGGTAAACGTAAGATGCGATATAGGCAAGACGGGACTGGATGGTATAAGGGTGGACGGTGAGTTTCCACGTATTGATTACAATGGTTACCCTTATTCAGGCGTAAAGGCCAACGGGGCTTACAGCGGTGGCATCCTTAGCGGCAAACTGAGCATGGACGACCCCAATGGGCAAATATCTGTAGAAGGCACAACCGAACTTTCGCAACGGCTGAAGTCTGCCGACATAACTGCCATGGTAAGGAATCTTGACCCGGCTGCGCTTAACCTTACGAAAAAATGGGAAGGTTCGGAGTTCGATCTTGACATAAACGCTAATGTCCACATGGACCGTTCAGCGGCTACACCTTTTGCAGGGACTGTAAAAGTGAGCGGAATGTCCATGCGGTCGCCTGAGCGTGAATATAGGCTTGACTCACTCGTTATGACGGCAGCCGACGGCCACATGGCCATACGTGGCGACTTCGGCCACGCAGAGATGACCGGACGTTACCAGCTCAGGACCTTGGCCAACAGCGTGGCTAACATTTTAAACACTAAGTTGCCGACGCTGTGCAAGGAGCGCACGAAATCCGACAATAACTTCATACTTGACGCACGTATAACCGACAGTGGCATGCTCGACGCCCTATTCGGCGCATCCGTCAGTCTCGGTGCGCCACTTGAAATAAGCGCGGAAGTTGACGATGCGCTTGGTTCGCTCAGTCTTACATGCCGCACGGCAAAACTATATTACGACGATTCGCCGTACGAGAACATCACGCTTAAGGCAGGCACTGCCGGCGGTCCCCTGCGCGTAGAAGGGAGACTGAAGAAAGTGATGGCAAACGGCCACAGGCTTGATTTAGGACTTTCTGCCGCAGCGGATAATGACAGGATGGCCACCACCGTAAGCTGGAACAACCACCAGGAGAAACTTATGGCCGGAACTGTGAACGTAGAAACATGCTTCATGAAGGATGCCGAGGGTAGGACCGATGTCGGAATTGACGTAAAACCGTCGGAAATAATGGTTAACGACACGGCATGGAACATACTTCCGGCAAATGTAACATATAGTGGAGGCAACCTGGCGATAGAGCATTTCTCAATCGAACGCGCCAACCAACATATCCGTGTGGACGGTCTTGCCACGAAACAAGGCTCCGACTCGATAACCGTAGACATGAAAGATATCGACGTGAGCTACCTTATGGGATTGATAAACTTCCACTCAGTCGAGTTCGGTGGGCGCATGACCGGCAAAGCGCACGTAAAGTCGGTGTTCTACGAGCCTGTGGCGCATGCCGATCTTGCCATCGACCATTTCACCCTCGAAGGCGGTCGCCTCGGCAAGATGTACGCCATGGTTGACTGGAACAATACGGACAAGCGCATTGACATCGATGCGCATGCCGAGGAAGATAACGGCTCACGCACATTGGTCAACGGCTACGTATCGCCGAAAGACAAAGACATCGACCTGGGAATAACCGCCGATGGCACTAACATTGAGTTTATCGAAAGTTTTTGTGGAACCTTTATGGACAACGTTGAGGGCCGGGCACGAGGCCATTTGCGCTTACACGGCGGACTGAAAGCCTTGCTGCTGACGGGCAATGTCGTAGCCGACGGTAGTGTAAGGATAACGCCTACCAACGTAGCATATAGGTTGGAGAACGACACAATAGGCTTCGAGCCTGACCGTATTGTGTTCAGGTCCGACACGATACGCGACCGCAACGGCAACATCGGCATCGTGGACGGCCAACTGCGCCACAGCCACCTGAAAAACATGACGTACGACATTGAAGTAAAGGCGGCCAACCTACTCTGTTACGACACCAAGGCTTACGATGGCGATTCATACTACGGCACGGCATACGCCACAGGACTTTGCACGATAAGAGGACGTAAGGGACAGGTGAACATAGACGTAGACGTAACGCCCGACCGTGACTCATTCATCGAATATAACGTGGCAAGTCCGGAGGCGATAGCCGACCAGCAATTCATAACATGGCGTGACAAGACCGCCCAGGCAACTGAAAAAGCCGACACGCTGCAATATGCCGATACGGCCGTGGCAACCGGATCCGGAGAACAACAGTGGTCGGCCGAGGACATACCGTCGGATATCCGCATAAATTTCATTATCAACATGACTCCCGAAGCCGCCTTGCGCGTGTTGATGGACAAGGATACGAACGATATGATAACCCTGCGTGGAAGCGGTGCGGTACGTGCTTCGTACTTCAATAAAGGCTCGTTCGAAATGTTCGGAACATTCGTCATCGACCGCGGCACATACACGCTTACGATACAGAACATTATAAAGAAAGTGTTTCAGTTCCAGAACGGTAGTACCATCGTGTTCGGAGGAAGCCCGTATAATGCCCGGCTTAATCTGCAGGCAGTTTATACTGTTAACAGCGTGCCGTTGTCCGACCTTCAGTTAGGGTCGAGCTTCTCGGGCAACAACGTCCGCGTCGATTGCCTCATGAATATTGGCGGCACTCCGCGCTCACCACGCATTGATTTCAATATCGACATGCCCACCGTGAGCGAGGACGCGGAGCAAATGGTGCGCACGGTGATAAACAGCGAGGAGGAGATGAACCAACAAGTGGTTTACCTCCTAGGCTTCGGCCGCTTTTACATGCAAGATAACAACAACTCGTCCGAACAACGGCAAAACCAAACAAGCTTGGCCATGCAGAGCCTGCTCAGTGGCACTATCAGCCAGCAAATAAACACATTGCTTGGAAGTCTTATGAAGAACAACAACTGGACTTTCGGCGCTAACATAAGCACAGGCGACGAGGGCTTCAATAATGCCGAATACGAGGGTTTGCTATCTGGACGCCTGCTTGACAACCGCCTGATAATCAACGGACAATTCGGCTACCGCGACAACGAGAACGCCACGACGTCGTTCATCGGCGATTTTGACATAAGCTATCTGCTCACTCCAAACGGAAACATAGCATTGAAGGTGTACAACCAGACGAACGACCGCTATTTCACAAAATCGTCACTCAACACGCAGGGCATTGGTCTCATGCTGAAGAAAGACTTCAACGAACTTATGGAACTCTTCGGCTACCGCCGTAAGCGTAAGACAGTATCCCGATAGTCAGGCAATAATCATTTCCGCCAACGATGCGCTTTCCGTATAGCATGCAAACAGTAGCCATCATTTACCCCGAACTTAGAAGTCTAATGGCCTCTAAGTTCGGGGTTGTCAGTACTTACGGCATGAAGCCCCATAACCGTAAAAACGTATGCTCCTTAACGGCATATCCTGATACCAGCAACGCCGCAACATTATTCCGTTGGTACGGCGTATTTGTCACCCGTCATCCGGACAATCTCTCGCGCGGCATGTTCGGGCATTCCTGGCCGTTCAACACGTGCCCCCAATCCGGTGGCGGTGCGCGTAAAGCGGCCGTTGCGCTCGGGCTTCACAGCCATGTCGTTATATTTAACGATGAGATAAAAGGCCAGTTGCTTCCAACGGTCGAGCATTTCGGCGGCTTTGTCGCAACTGTACTTGTTGAGAAAATCGACTGCCTGCGCCGGGTCGCCGCCGTACAACTCAACGGCCTTGGCATCCACGCCGGCCTGCGCGCGGTCGTATGAGGCCTCAAGCGAATCCCTCACCTCCTTCAGCGAGCCGAACATCATTGAGTAACGGGGGTAAACCATGTTGCTGACCCAGTTGCACACCCAGAAGGCGTTGTCCATGCTGAATGTCACAGCGTCGGCTCCTGGCGTATTGTAACAGGCGGGTTGCACCGTGTTGCCGCAATATACAGGGGTGTAAGCCACCATATTACCGTCATCGTTGCCGAACCAGAGTATGCCGCCAACCTGCCTCGGCAGCCACGAGCGCAGTTGGGCTATATAAGAGAAACCCGACTGTTGTGTAGATGTTGGGCGCTCGTTGAAATATTCGCGGCCGTCAACCTTATATGTCAGGGGTGTAGGACGGTATGGCATCCCCCATAATCCCTGCCCGGGATCCGCGTCGAGAGCGAACGGCGTACCCTCGTAATGGTCGCGCATGCAGTCCCTTACGTCCTGCAGTGTAACTTTCTTGTCAGGCACAATCCAAAGCGGCATCGGCTCGGCATCCTTAACCTTTCCTTCAGCGTAAGGCAAATAGCGGTCCATGTCGGGTGAAAAATGGTTGAAGAAGCTCCACACACGCGCCTCGCAGAACCGCCGTCCTGAAAAGTCGGGATATGCGTAGGTCTCGCAAAAGCTGAAATCTTCGTCCTTACCGCTGAACCATCCTTTTTCCCTTGCAAAACTGATACAATCATCCGAGAACATGACGTTCTTCTTATCCTTTTGGTCGAACGTGCGTATGCGGCTTTGGTTGGCATGGGCGCATACGGCGTTGTCGGGAATGCGCACGGCCACCCACACAACTCCCTTGCTGCCGGGGCCCTTGCCCATCATCTCCATTATCCATGCTTCATTCGGATCGCATATTGAGAATGTCTCGCCCTCCGAACAGTAGCCGTAAGTCTCGGCCAATGTTGTCATCACTTTTATCGCCTCCCGGGCGGTTTTAGCACGCTGTAAGGCTACGTATATCAGCGAGCCATAGTCGAGTACACCGGTGGTATCGACCATCTCGGGGCGTCCGCCGAAAGTTGTCTCGGCAATGGTCAGCTGATACTCGTTTATATTGCCAATGACGTTATAAGTCTCTTCCGCCTCAGGTATGCGGCCGTGGTATTCCTTAGTGTCCCAGTCGTATATCAGGCGCATTTCGCCCTTTTCATGTCTTGCCGCAGGATAATGGCACAGCCCTATGAACATGCCGTAGTCGTCGGCGTTATACGTGCAAAACACCGAGCCGTCGGCACTCGCCTCCTTTCCAACAATGAAATTCGTGCATGCCTGCCCTGCCATGCATGCGGCCGTCAGTGCCAAGATTAATAATGTTTTTCTCATGTGTCTTATTTTTTAGTTTGCTTAAATGTTTCAGTATGTGAAATGCGCTGTCATAACCTGTTCATTGCCGCAATTGTCATTAGCGGTTATCCTCAGGTTGTGCACAGTGCCGTTGCGTCTCACAGGTGAATGGTCGAGCCTGCACACGTATGTTTCAGACTTGTCTTGACGCTCGAAGAGTACGAACTTGCCGTCGACATACCCTTTCAGCGAACGAAGCCCGCTCTTCTTATCATAAGCTGTCACGCGCAACACGGAACGCGACGCGGCAAAGCCCGATACTACGGGCGGCTCGTCGTCGTAGGCCACGGTGTATGTCAGGCCGAGGTCGCGCATGCGCCCCGTCACCCATCCGTCTTCGTAGCGTCCGCCCATGTAACGGTTGCCATAATCTTTAGCAGCCATGTACAGTTTGCTTGTATCGGCTACGCGCCCGTCTACCCTTATACATAACGTAGCCCAACGGAACAGCGGATAAGACATGCCGTGGAAACGCCATTCGGCCGAAATCTCTCCGGGTTTGGCTTGCGGAGACACTTCAACATCGCATGGCAAAGCACCTGTCGGCACGATGAGCGCCACTCCCGGCCTCTGCACTACGTTGCGGCGATTATAGGCAAGGGTGTTCATCGCACTCATAACGCGCTTCCCCTTCAGCCGTTGCCTCACTCCGCTGACGGTGAACGAATACTGCCGCGAGTTCCCGAACACGTCGGCCACGGTATACGTAAGGTGATAGTCACGTTCCTCGTCAAAGGTGACAAGGCCTCGTTCGGGAGTGTGCGTAGCGATTACCGGCAGTGTGTTGCCCGGGTCGGCGAACGACTTCATGTACCATACGCCCGCGCGGCGATGGTGCCAATAATCGCCCCACGAGTTGACCATGCGGTTGCATTCCGCCGGAATGCTGTCGACCGTGCTCTCGAATACCACCCTGCCGTCAACTTCCAGTCTTGTCTTATATACGCCCAGAATGCCGAAACTTCCCTCCATGTAATCGTTGGCCCACAGGCCGAAGCCCACTTTGCCCCACGCTGTGAACTTTCGCCCGAGCCGCGTTGACGTGAACCCGTAGTTCTGCTTGCGTCCCGAACCGCAGAACACGCCCTCGCCTTCCACCGGGTATGCCATGAAAGCGTGGGCAATCGGAGGCGTTGAGTCGGCGACGAACGGCTTCAGGTATGCCAATGGGTCAAGAAAGCTCCATGTCCGCGTATCATGCAGTTCAAGGTGCAGATGCGGGGCGAGACTCGCCCCGGTATTCCCACTGACGGCTATCACCTGGCCATGGGCCACGGGGAAGTCGGTGGGGCGTAAGCGGACGTCGGCGTAATTGGTCTGATGCCCGTATTGCCACTTATGCGCCATTGCCGCCAATTGCGGCACGAGCTTCTTTAAATGGCAGTAAACGGATGTCTTGCCTCCAGGATGCCTTACGTAAACGGCTATGCCGAAGCCGTCGAGCCCAATTGTGACACGGCTTACGTAACCGTTGGCGATAGAGAATACGGGCTTACCCTCGGCCATTCCCGTCCTTACGTCGATTCCACCGTGAAAATGGTTAGGGCGCGGCTCGCCGAAGTTGCCGGCAAGCGATATGGGATAATTTACGGGCGGGCCGAACGCCAACGACGCGGCCAAGAGCAATGAGGATAACAGATTCAGCATTCGTCGGTTACAATTATAGTATTCGGTTTTAAGGTTTTACGGCTTGTTTCGAGGTCTTACGGCTATGTGGTCTTACGATTTATTTATGGGTTGTTGGGTCATAATTGCCGGCAAGAACCGCAAAACCCAACAACCGCATAACATTGAATCAACATGCCTTAAAGCTCATGTCAAGGCACTTAACCGAATGGGTAAGCGCACCTACCGACACGAAGTCGACACCGCACTCGGCATACTTGCGGATTGTCTCGATGGTTATTCCGCCGCTTGATTCCGTCTCGTATCTGCCGTTTATCATTTCGACAGCCTGCTTCGTGTCCTCAACTGAGAAGTTGTCGAGCATTATGCGGTCTACTCCTCCGCGTTCGAGCACTTGGCTGAGTTCGTCGAAATTACGCACTTCAATTTCAATCTTAATGTCGAGCGACTTAGCCGAAAGGTATTCGTGACATTTGTCTATCGCATTCTTTATTCCTCCGGCGAAGTCTACGTGGTTGTCTTTCAACAGTATCATGTCGAACAGGCCTATCCTGTGGTTCACTCCACCGCCAATCTTTACGGCCTGTTTCTCAAGCATGCGCATACCGGGAGTGGTCTTCCGCGTATCGAGCACGCGGGTATTAGTACCTTTGAGCAGGTCGACATATTTGCGCGTGGTGGTGGCTATGCCGCTCATGCGTTGCATAATGTTCAGCATGAGGCGCTCCGTCTGCAAAAGCGAGCGGGTCTTTCCCGATACTATCATGGCGATGTCTCCTTTCTTGACAGCAGAGCCGTCGCCCATGAGAACGTCAACCTTCAATGTGTCGTCAAACCTAGCGAACACGCGCTTGGCCACTTCCACGCCGGCAAGGATTCCGTCCTCCTTTATCAGCAAATGCGATTTCCCCACTGCGTCCTCGGGGATGCAGCACAGCGTTGTGTGGTCGCCGTCGCCTATGTCCTCGGCAAAGGCAAGGTCGATCAACTTGTCTTCTAATTCGTCAACTGAATACATTTTTTCCGATTTAATATTTATGAATGTTCCGTACCTTGTTATAAATATATGCCAAAACCTATCTTAAAACCAATCTTGGAATAGTCGGAATGGTTCTTGAACGACTGATCGTAATACACGGCCGGCTCTATCGTCACGACATCGTTAAGGAAGAAAGCGTAGCCGACCTCCAATCCGGGCATGAGGTCGTTATATCCGTGGTCGGCGTGCACGTACTTTGCGCCTACGCCAAGATACAGTCCGTTCTGTATAATGTAGTACCTGCCGCTCAGCCCGAGCGTGGCCATGTCGGCTCCGCCGTGTCCTCCGTTGTGCTGCCAGCCCAGTTGTCCGAGCAACATCCAGTCGTCGGCTATAAGGTAGCCGCCCTTCGCGTCGAGGCCTAACCTTGACTTTTCGGCACCGCTGTAGCTTATGTCGAATCCCGTAACCGATGCGCCCACATACCATTTCTCTTTTTCAAATTGTGCGTAGCCTGCCACCACCATGAGCAGCGAGACTAATAACATTGACAATCTCTTCATATTTCGTAATTCGTTGGTTTTGTCTTGCCGTCTTAAGAACTGAATGCAAAAATACAAGAAATATATGAAATAACCGCCGAAAATAGGCAGATTAATGCAATGGAATTTGGAAATTAACGTCGGTTCGATATGGTGGCGGATGTATGTCGGAATCACGGCATTATCGGAAGTTAATGGGAGTCAGGTTCGTTCCTTCCGCTGAAGTCGACTGGCAACAGCCTATGTATCAGTTACTTACATGTATCCGTCGAGCCTTGGAAACTCCGACGCGGAACGTAAGACCACGGCTGGCACTCTCTTCGGCACACACTGTCGTTGTAAAAGGTAACCTCCGGCGTTGTAAAAGGTCGTCTTTAGGGCCGTAAAAGGTTATCTTCGGCAAGCTAAAATACCGTCTTTCAGGAAACATGGATACGTTCACGCAGAATCGCCTGACGAACGGGAGCGTGGAAGGCCGCCCGCGACAAGCCGACTATCTTGGCAACATCGTCGGCCGAAGTTTAAGCCTTAGATGCTTCATATACGTTGTATGGCTATTTCCCTACCACGTAAAATCACGGCAATAATTTGGATTTCCGAAAATTAGCTATAACTTTGCAGCCGATTATGCATCTTCTACACACATTATTTCAATACGATGGGATTAGTAAAGACATGGCTTGGCAGGATATCGGCAACACTTATACTTATGGCGGCAATGGCGGTTTCGACGTATGCCGAGGATGTGGAACCAAGCCTTATACAATATCCGAAATATGAGGTAAGGGCCGTATGGCTGACCACGCTCGGCGGTCTTGACTGGCCGCGTACACGCGCGCTAACGCCCGACATGGCGGAAAAGCAGAAAGGCGAACTGTCGGCAATGCTTGACGAACTACAGGCCGCAGGCATTAATACAATATTATTCCAAACCCGCATAAGGGCTACGGTGGTCTATCCGTCGGCCATAGAACCGTGGGACGAATGCCTTACCGGATCATACGGACGCAATCCCGGTTACGACCCTTTGGCTTTCGCCGTTGACGAATGCCATAAGCGCGGCATGGAAATACAGGCCTGGGTCGTGGCGATACCGGCCGGACGGTGGAACTCTTACGGATGCAGGACATTGCGCAGGAAGCGGCCCGGACTTGTGGTAAGGCGCGGCGACGAAGGGTATATAGATCCTGCAAGCCGTCATGCCGCAAGCTACATCGCCGACATCTGCCGCGAAATAGCTTCACGGTATGACGTGGACGGCATCCACCTCGACTACATCCGCTATCCGGAGACATGGGACGGAAAGGTTTACAATGGCAGGAAGCGGCGCAATGCAGCCAAGCCGGATTTAAGCCAGATACGAGCCATAACCAATATCGTGAGCGCAGTGAGCCGCGCCGTAAAGCAGGAGAAGCCGTGGATGAAGCTCAGTTGCGCGACGATAGGAAAGCACGCCGACCTGCCGCGGCGGTACAGCAACGGATGGAATGCGTTGGTGCGTGGCAGGCAGGACGCCCAGGAATGGTTGCGCAAAGGTATCGTAGACCAACTTTATCCGATGATATATTTCCGCGGAAACGACTTTTACCCATTCGCGCTTGACTGGAGCGAAAACCGCTACGACGGACAGGCCGTAGCCGGCATCGCCGCTTACATGCTTTCAACCGGCTACTCCGACTGGCCCCTATCCGAAATATGGCGGCAGATGTACGTGGCGAGAACGGCACGCATGGGGTATGCCATATTCCGCGCAAGGCATTTGTGCGAAAACACCAAAGGTTTGCTCGATTTCGTTAAAGGAGAACTTAACATGTATCCGGCACTTGTTCCGCCTATGGCAACCGGCGGCCCCCAGGTACCGCCGCCTACGCAGCTGCGGATAAAAAAAGACGCGGCACGGCTGTTGCTGGCTTGGGACGAACCACGGGTTGACACTGCGCACAGCGGAGGCCTGGCTTACAACATATACGCAGACGAACATTGCCCGGTCGACATAAGCGACGCGCGCAACCTTATCGCCATGCGCATAGACTCATGCCGTATGGCGATAAAGACCGTGCGCAACCTGCATTTTGCCGTTACGGCCGTCGACAGATACGGGAACGAGAGTCAGCCGCTCCGTTGCCAGCACAATCAGGCAAGCGCTTACCGCGGCCACATGCTCGCCAACGACGGCAAAACCCTGACTTTACCTGCGGCCGCCCTTAACGCCGGACGCGGATACGTCGCAGTGAAAAGCCTTACCGGCACAATCGTAGCCACAAGGGCTTATGGGACGGACGGAAAGGTTTATATCGGCTCATTGGCACCGGGATGTTACACTGTCCATTCCATAGATAAAAAAGGAAACGCGCACAGACTTGGATTCGTAATGATAAAATGACATGCGGACTGTTTGAATTAATGTAAAACACTACGCTCCGTTGCCATTTTTTCATCCAAACCGTTAAATAAGTTAAGCGTTTTTTGTAAATTTGCAGCGTTTTAACAAAAAGAGAAAGGACAACTATTATGCCACAAATATCAGTGCGCGGATTGGAAATGCCCGAGTCCCCGATAAGGAAGTTGGCACCGTTGGCGGCCGCAGCCAAGCAAAGGGGAATAAAAGTTTACCACTTGAACATAGGCCAGCCCGACCTGCCCACGCCGCAAGTCGCCATAGACGCAATACGGAACATTGACCGCTCCGTGCTTGAATATTCACCTTCGCAGGGCTACAGGAGCTATAGGGAAAAGCTCGTAGGGTATTACAAGAAATACGATATAGACGTCACAGCCGACGACATAATAATAACTTGCGGAGGAAGCGAAGCCGTACTGTTCGCCTTCATGTCGTGCCTCAATCCGGGCGACGAGATCATCGTACCTGAACCGGCATACGCCAACTACATGGCTTTCGCCGTAGCCGCAGGAGCTAAGATCCGCACTATCTCGACAACGATCGAGGAAGGATTCTCCCTGCCTAAGGTCGAGAAATTTGAAGAGCTGATAAACGACCGCACACGGGCGATTTTAATCTGCAACCCCAACAACCCGACCGGATATCTGTATACACGGCGCGAAATGCACCAAATAAGGGACTTGGTGAAGAAATACG
Source organism: uncultured Prevotella sp. (assembly GCA_944320675.1). Lineage (GTDB taxonomy): Bacteria > Bacteroidota > Bacteroidia > Bacteroidales > Bacteroidaceae > Prevotella. Next base: position 44,480 of record CALUIJ010000147.1, on the reverse strand, counting down.
ACTTGTACTTGTTTTCCGACGAAGTTTACCGCGAATATATCTATACCGGGTCGCCGTATATCAGCGCATGCCATCTTGAAGGCATAGAGCAAAACGTTGTACTGATTGACTCGGTCAGCAAGCGTTACAGCGAATGCGGCATACGCATCGGGGCGCTTATAACGAAGAACGCCGAGGTCCGCCGGGCCGTGATGAAGTTCTGCCAGGCCCGCCTGTCCCCACCGTTGATAGGACAAATAGCGGCCGAGGCGTCGCTGGACGCACCTGAGGAATATTACAGGAACGTGTACGACGAGTATGTGGAACGGCGCAAATGTCTTATCGACGGTCTCAACCGCATCCCCGGTGTATATTCGCCAATCCCGATGGGAGCGTTTTACACGGTAGCCAAGTTGCCCGTCGACGATAGTGAAAAGTTCTGCCGCTGGTGTCTTGAAGAGTTCGATTATGAGGGAGAAACGGTAATGATGGCCCCCGCCGCCGGATTCTATACTACTCCGGGAGCGGGGCGCAACCAAGTACGCATGGCTTATGTCCTAAAGAAGGAAGATTTGACAAGGGCTTTGGTCGTATTGCGTAAAGCCCTTGAAGCGTATCCGGGAAAGGAGGACGAAGAATGAAAAACCTACCATTATTCATCGCCAAACGTATATATAAGGTCGGCGAAGGCACCAAGAGGGTAAGCCGCCCGGCCATACGCATAGCCACCGCCGGCGTGGCGATAGGTCTGGCGGTTATGATTGTTTCGGTAAGCATCGTATTGGGTTTCAAGCATACGATACGTGACAAGGTCGTAGGTTTCGGCTGCCATATCAGCGTTGCCAACTTCATGTCGTTACACGGGCGCGAAGCACGCCCCGTATGCATGGACGACAGTATGATGAACGTATTGCGCTCGACCGACGGCGTAAAGCATGTACAGCGGTACACTTTGAAGCAAGGCATACTTAAGACGGACAACGATTTTCTCGGCGTTACATTTAAAGGCATTGCCTCGGAATATGACACAACTTTCGTACATGACAATCTCGTAAGCGGGCATGTCCCGGCTTTCAGCGACAGCATAAGTTCAGGCAAGCTACTGATATCCAAGACGATGGCAGACAAGCTGAAGCTTAATGCCGGTGACAGGGTGTTTGCCTATTTTGTCGATGACGGCGACGTGCGCGTAAGGCGGTTTACAATCGGCGGTGTTTATCAGACCAACCTTGCGCAATTCGACAACATACTGTGCTATACCGACTTATATACGACGACACGGCTCAACAATTGGCAAAAAGACCAAGTTAGCGGAGCCGAAGTGGCGGTGAACGATTTTGATAAAATCAATGATGTGGAGAACAGATTCGTACAAAAGGTAAACCGCATAACCGACCATTATGGGGAAACTTATTCATCTGAAACAATAGTCGATACTTATCCACAAATATTCACTTGGCTCGACTTGCTCGACTTAAACGTGTGGATAATCCTGGCACTGATGTTATGCGTAGCCGGCTTTACTATGATTTCAGGATTGCTTATCATCATTCTCGAGCGTACCGGCATGATAGGCGTGCTAAAGGCATTGGGAGCTGGCAATAAGACGATAGGCAGAGTGTTCCTATGGTTTGGAGCGTTTGTAATAGGAAAAGGCATGCTTATAGGCAACATTATAGGCATAGGCCTTATTGCCATACAAAAGTTCACGGGAATGGTAAAGCTCGATGCCGCCACTTATTATGTTGACACTGTGCCCGTTGAATTCAATGTTCCGGTCTTGCTTCTTATCAACGTCGGAACTTTGGCCGTAAGCCTGTTCGTCCTTTTGGCTCCAAGCTGTCTTGTGGCAACCGTGCATCCGGCAAAATCAATGAGATACGAATAATCAAACCCGGACGGCCATTAGACTCCGGCCTGATTATGCGTTCGTTGCCGGAGAGAATGTGATATACGGTAATATCCAGGTATTTACAGTCTGGTGACAGATTTTCAGCAGACAAATAAACAAGCAGACAAGTGCGTTGGATTTTTCACTTGTCTGCTTGTCTTTCAGGTAAACATCATTCATTTATTTCCACTGTGCGCCGCTACGCAAGACAAAACTTATTTGCTTATTGCCGGGAATCGACGGTTTGTCCCATTCTCCGTCGCAAATAAGAATGGTTGTCGACTTACCGGCGGGAGCGTCGTCAACCGCATTTTGGACATCGAAATGAGTTCCGCTACCGTCGGATGCTACAACAAGGTCGTAATGACACACATAATTTTTCAATGCAGGTACTTTTTCTGCCACGGCATCGGCCAATAATCCGGCGACAAGCCTGCCACCGTAAATATTATAGTGGGTATTGTCTTGCCTGCCGTCTGGCAACGAGGCCGTCTCACCAGGCTTGTACCACATGTGCAACTTTTTCGACCCCTCGGGGCCAAGGCCTTGTTCAAGGTCATGTGTGATCTTGTTTGCGTCAATAAACGGAACACCCATTTCTTCTGCTACACGTTTAGGCGAAATTAGGTAGTCGCCGTGAGTGTCGATAAGCACGTTGCCTTCGACAAGTCCTTTTGACGAATTATCACGTTTGTCGTCGTCTTCCACCGCAGTCTTACTGTCAGCGAAGGCACGCCTTACAACACTATTGAACAATACAGGATGCCCGCCTTTTTGCCGGGTCTCACTGACAAAACGCCTGAGATTATCGTCAAACGTTGAACCAGGATCCGTATGACGGGCAGTGTCTTTCTTTTCGTCGTTATGTCCGAACTGAATGAACACGTAATCGCCGGGCTTAATTTTGTCAAGCACTTTCTGCCAACGTCCTTCAGTTATGAAACTTTTCGACGAACGACCGTTAGCCGCATGGTTGTCAACCACAACGTCCTCATTGAAGAAGTTCTTAAGCATCATTCCCCATCCTCTTTCAAGCTTGCCTCCGCTTATGTCCTTATTGGCCATTGTCGAATCGCCTATCATGAAGACCGTTACCTTGCGGTCTGCCACGAAAGCCGAAAACACCAACAAACCAAATAAGACAGTAAGTAATGGGATTGTCAATTTTCTCATTTCACTGTTATTTTATCTGAAACATTAATTGAAGAGCGGACAATCTTCATATAGGTTCTCCACTCTCCGCCTTATTCATTCTTTTATGGCGCCTATAAGCTCGTCGGCGCTTACAAGCTTTTGTTCTCCTGTAAGCATGTTTTTCAGTGTCACCTTACCTTCATTTATCTCGTTCTCGCCGGCCAATGCCACATAAGGTATTGAGTTTGCGTTAGCGTAATTCATCTGTTTCTTCATTTTCGCTGCGTCGGGATACAATTCTGTGGCGATTCCGCAAGCACGAGCCTTGGCTATCACAGGCAGGCAATAGGCTGTTTCTTTCTCTCCGAAATTTATGAACATTAGTTGCGTGCCGGTAACGGCATTTTCGGGATAAAGGTCAAGGGCGTTAAGCACGTCGAATATCCTGTCGGCCCCAAAAGAAATACCTACACCGCTGAGTCCGGGCATTCCGAAAATACCTGTCAGGTTGTCATACCTTCCTCCTCCGGTGATGCTTCCTATTTGGTAATCAAGGGCTTTCACCTCGAATATGGCACCGGTATAATAATTAAGGCCTCGTGCCAAGGTCAGGTCAAACTGCACTTCGTTTTCAAGCCCGACATTGCCAAGCACATTGAAAATATACCGAAGTTCTTCAACACCTTTCATGCCGGTTTCCGAATCCTTAAGAATTTCACTGATTACGCCAAGCTTATCTTCGTTGCTGCCTTTTAAGGCTATGATGGGTTGCAACTTTTCAATTGCGTCAGCACCCAATCCGTTAGCGGCGAGTTCCGCATTGACATTATCTATGCCTATCTTGTCGAGTTTGTCAATGGCGACGGTTATATCTACAATCTTATCGGCTTCACCGATATACTCGGCTATGCCGGTAAGGATCTTCCTGTTGTTCACCTTTATTTGGACACGCACGCCGAAACGCTTGAATACGGTATCAACAATCTGTACCAGTTCTACCTCGTTGAGTAAAGAATCACTGCCTACGACATCTGCGTCGCACTGGTAAAACTCCCTGTACCGTCCTTTCTGAGGGCGGTCGGCACGCCATACGGGCTGTATCTGGTAGCGCTTGAACGGCATCTGAAGCTCGTCCCTGTGCATTACGACAAAACGGGCGAAAGGTACGGTCAGGTCGTAACGCAGGCCTTTCTCGCAAAGTTTTGCGGCAAGACGGAGCGAGTCGGCATTTTCTAAGTCACTACGGTCTACCTTGTTAAGAAAATCGCCGCTGTTCAACACCTTGAACAACAACTTGTCGCCCTCCTCTCCATATTTGCCCAACAATGTCTGCAACGTTTCCATCGCAGGAGTTTCGATCTGTTTGTATCCGTATAAGGCGAACACCGACCTTATCGTATTAAAGATATAATTACGCTTCGACATTTCCAAAGGTGAAAAGTCGCGCGTGCCCTTTGGTATGGATGGTTTGTTCATTTCGTCTTTTAAGTTAAGATGTTAAAAATGCAATATTGGAAACAAAGGTCAATACATGTATGCATATTTCTTTAACTCCGAACCTGTCGTCAAGCAGGCAAAAGTCCTATTGCAATGAACTTAAGCCTGCTTGGCGGCAGGTTCGGGGAAACGTTTCCTTTGCTTTTGAGAATCGTTTCTTTATTTTCTGACAATCGTCTGTTCGCGGTCCGGGCCTATGGATATAATCTTTATCGGAGTCTCAAGTTCGGCCTCGAGGAACTTAACATAATCGACAAACTCTTGTGGAAACTCTTCCTCGCTTGTCATTTTCGTCATGTCCGTATTCCAACCTTTCAACTCTTTATAAACAGGCTCTATGCCGGTCTCTATGTCAAACGGGAAATCCGTCAGCACTTGTCCGTCGCGCTTATAAGCCACGCAAGCCTTTATCGTGCCAAAGTTGTCGAGCACGTCGCTCTTCATCATGATCAGTTGGGTCACTCCGTTTACCATTATGGCATAACGGAGAGCCACCAAGTCGATCCATCCGCACCTACGCTCACGTCCGGTTACGGCACCGTATTCATGGCCGAGCCTGCGTATCTCGGCTCCTGTCTCGTCGAACAATTCGGTCGGGAACGGGCCTGAACCTACCCTGGTGCAATAAGCCTTCATTATGCCGTACACCTCCCCTATCTTGTTAGGGCCTATGCCAAGACCTGCGCAAGCCCCTGCGCAAATAGTATTTGACGAAGTGACAAAAGGATAACTGCCAAAATCGACATCCAGCATTGTTCCCTGGGCCCCTTCGCACAGTATGGTCTTGCCTTCCTTAAGAGCCTTGTTGATTACATGCTCCGAGTCGATTATGTTGAACTGGCGGATGTATTCGATACCCTCCATCCATTTCTTTTCGACGTCCGTTATGTCATAATCCGTGTATCCGAGCGATTTGAGGATCTTCTCGTGGCGGGCCTTGTGGGCTGCGTATTTTTCAGCGAAGTTTTCAAAAATATCGCCGACGCGCAAACCGTTGCGTGACACCTTGTCCGTATAAGTCGGGCCGATGCCCTTGCCGGTCGTGCCCACCTTGTCCTTGCCTTTTGCCATTTCATAAGCAGCATCAAGCAACCTGTGCGTAGGCATTATCAAATGAGCCTTCTTGGATATGTACAGTCTTTCTTTTAACGGGTGGCCTGTCTTTTCAAGCTCCTTGGCCTCGTCCATGAAGAGGTCGGGGGCAAGAACGACTCCGTTGCCTATGACATTCACCTTGCCACCCTGGAATATGCCTGAAGGTATGCTCCTCAATACATATTTCTCTCCTTCGAACTCAAGAGTGTGTCCTGCGTTGGGACCGCCCTGAAACCTGGCGATGACATCGTATCCGGGAGTAAGCACGTCGACAACTTTTCCCTTGCCTTCGTCACCCCACTGCAAACCCAACAAAACGTCTACTTTGCCTTTTTCCATAATATATAATAATGTGTTTTATTCTTGTTTGTTAATAGTATTTTCCCTGTTTTTCTGCCGCGTCAACATTGCCTGGCAAGTGCTGCAAACTCCGTAAATGCACGCCGTATAACTTTCCTTGCGGAAACGCTTCAGGCGCACGTGCTCAAAAACGTCGTCCACTTCGGGCACCTTAACTTCGGTAACCTTGCCGCATACTATGCATACCTGGACGCACTTGTTGTCGGCGTAACCGGCCTTGTAACGCATGCCGCACTGCAACCGCCTGCACACGATAAGGCGTAAATCCATCAACAACTTTATCGTGTTGTAAAGCGTCGCACGGCATACGGGAAAGTTCATTTCCGACAATCTGCCGTCCAAGTCCTGTATCGAAAAATAAGAGCTGAAACCATATACAGCCTCAAGTACGGCGAACCGTTCGGGAGTCTTACGGCACTTATTGTGCTCAAGATACCGGCTCAATATCCTCTTGGCTGCGTCATAAGAATTAGCTTTCATTTTTCAACAAGGCGTATTGTTTTTACAAAAGTACAACAATTTTCCGTATTACGGGATTGCTTACATCAAAAAAAATCCAAATCATAGGCTTTGAACGCCGATTTCAGCATCCGCGAATGCAACTCTCCCATTTGGGAGAAGCGTGACAGGGCGTTGCATACGGCATGGCGCACGGAAACGTCGGCATCGGCGAGCGCCGCCTGAGCCTGGTCGACGAACTCGTTTATCTCGCGGTCGGTCAGTTCGGCTCCTTTTATGAAAAGCCGCGCCAGTACGTTATAGCCGCAGACTTGCACTGGCATTTCGCCTGACGCAAGCCACTTAAACGCAAAATCCTTTGCGCCGGGCAAGTACTGGAAAAGGTTGAAAGCGGCCATTTCCGCCATTTCCTGGTTACGCATCTGTCCCGCCCACAGCTCTACCAAGTCCGGTTGCATCTCTTCTACGGGCATTATCAGCGTCGCCAATATCCGGCATTCACGTATATCCTCTTTCCACAACTCTACGGCAAGGTCGTAATCCTTGCCGTACTCGGCGGCCATGCTTTTTAGGACGGGCAGGCCGACGCCCCAGTTGATCTTATAGCCAAGCCCCTTGTCGCGCATCGACTGCGACGCTACGCCGTTCATCAACAGCCTGAACCGGCCCTTGATTTCCTTAAGCTTGTCTTGCGTGTCTTGTTTCATGATGTCTTAAACCAAAGTTGAATAGGCCTTACTGTAGCGCAGCATCTGCCCCACGTAACTTTCCGAATAATCGGCAATTATGTCTACGACGTTGTTCGCGTCGTCCCTTACGGGGATAAGTATCGGGTTTATGAAGCCCTTGTAAGGCGGTATGCCCAGCTTGCCGTACCTGTCGAGTATCTCGTCGTGGAGCGACGGGTCGACCTTGACCGCGTAATACTCGACCAAGTCTTTCGCTGCGCCGTAATCGCCCTCGCTCTTAATGCGCTGGATCTCGGCAAGCAGGCTGCCGAACAAAGTCCTTAGCTTGCCGTAGTCGTTTATGCGCACGTAGGTCTTGCCGTTTGTCTTGACAAGCTCGACGACATTGCCGGCACGTCCCTTGTCATAACACCAGCGGGCTATGAGCGCACGGTCGCGCATGTGGGCTTCCTCTATCTCGTTGCCTTTCTTTATGCGCGCCAGTTGCGTAAGCAGGCCGTTCATCATGTACGTATAATACCCGGCCTTGTAGGCCTCGCCGTCAGGCAACAGGCCGAGTTGCAGCATCTTGCAGTCAGCCACGTAATATAAGCCGAAGAGGTCGGCCCGCGCCTCCTCTATCGTATTGCCGTACGCCTTAAGGGCGTCGGGGTCGGTTCCCGGCGCAAGCCGGCCGCTACCATGTCCGAGGCATTCATGCAGGTCGGTGTGTATAATGTCGCATAGGTCGCCGTATTTTCTTACCAGTTCCTTCGTCGCTCCGTCTATCACAAATTCCTCGTCGAAGCCGTTGCCGTGCGCCGCCTCGTTGTAGGCGTTGATGATGTTGCTTATCGTCACGCTCTTGCTGCCGTGGCGTGCGCGTATCCAGTCGGCGTTAGGCAGGTTGATGCCTATTGCCGTCGAGGGATATTCGCCGCCGCCGAGCATCGCCGCGCAAATAACGTTGGCCGTAACGCCGTTCACCTGCTTTTTCTTAAAACGCGGGTCGACCGGCGAATTGTCTTCAAACCATTGCGCGTTATCGCTTATCACCCTGGTGCGGCGCGTGCCTTCGACGTCGCGGTATTCAACAAGGCCCTCCCATGTGCCTTTAAGACCGAGGGGGTCGTCGTACACCTCGATGAAGCCGTTGATGAAATCAACGGGCGAGTCGTTCTCAGCCACCCACTCCTTGCAGTATTCGTTGAATATACGCAGGTCGCCGGTCTCGTAATATTTCACCAACAGTTCTATCACGCGGCGTTGCCTTTCGTTAACGGCAAGGTCGCAGGCCTTTTCGAGCCAGAATACTATCTTGCTGATGGCCGCGCCATACTTGCCGCCGACGCGCCATACGTTTTCCCTTATCGCGCCGCCGTCTTTCACCACGTCGGTGTTGAGTCCGTATGACAGCGGCTCGTCGTCTTCGCCGTTGGCCTCCTTGATTGCGGCATAATAACGCTCAACCTCTTCTTGACCCACACCGTCATAAAAATTGCAGGCTGATGATTTTACGAGGTCGGCTCCGGCTTTCTTGTTCACCTTTACCGGCAACACGCCGGGATTGAACATCACGGGCGACAATTCGGCGCAAAGTTCGTCTACGGACAGTCCGCCAAGCGGAAGTAGGCTCTTGTCGACAGACTTAACGGCAGCAGTGAAGAAACTTTCGCTAAAGCCGGGTTCAAACTTGTCGCAGCCGTAATGATGGTATATCCCGTTTGAGAACCACACCCGCTTGAGGTACACTTCAAGAGCCTTGAAGTCGGCCGACCGGCGGTCGCCGCGGTAGCCGGTGTAAACGGTTTCAAGCGTCTTACGTATCTTAAGGTTGTATTTACCGAACTGATCGAACGTAATGTCGCGGCCGAACAACGCCGCCTGGGCCAGGCAGTATGCCAGCTTCTTCTGCCGCAACGTGAGCTTGTCGAAACCGTCAAGACGGTATCTGAGCATCTGTATGTCGGCGAAACGTTCTTCCCTATATTTGAAATCTGCCATATTCAAAGTTTAATGTTTCATCCTTATAATCGCGCCTACGGGTAAACGGCTGCTCCGCGCGAAAAACTCATCCGGCTGCTCCGCCGCCGGTATCAGCCCCGCAGTTCAGCTTATACTGCTTCGGCGTTATGCCTGTGTATTTATAGAACGCGGCGTAAAACGACTGGCGGTTGGAAAAGCCCACCATGTCGCTTACGTCCTCCATCTTCAGGTCGCAATACCGCTTGTCCGTCAGTATTTCCTTGGCGTACTCAATCCTGTACTTGTTCACGAACGACGAATAGTTCATGTCAAAGCAGACGCTGACGACGGCCGATATGTAACGTGTATTAGTATGCAAGTCTTCAGCCAGGCGTTTTGCCGAATATTCCTTGTCCCTGAATTTCTTCTTTTTAACCATCGTGGTGAAGATCTTACCCTTCAACTCGTTCATAAGTTTCGGGTTCACCAGCGAACGGTATGCCGCTTCTTTCCTTACGGCATTGCCGATATTGTATTTACCCATTATAAATTATCTCCCAAACTAATCTTTTTACTTAAAAAAACAGCAAAACAAACGAGAAGAAAGCATCAATGCCGACCTCTCGCACGTTTTTACTAACCTACTTGCAAAGGTAATGTTTTTTCAGCAAACACAATTATAAATTTTTATTTTTAATGATTATTGAGCTTAAAGCTGACCGTACCGCCTGATTCCACGAACCGCCTGGAGCCTTTCCGGCAGGACGCGCGCCGTCGGGTGGAATGTTCTTTTTGTCGGTTTGGCGTACAATCGACACTCAACGGTTAAGGCTTCGTGGACCGCATCCTTCCGCACGGACGAGCCTTTTTCGGTATTCTGGCCGGATTTTAAGAATAAATCGGAAGTACCTGACAGCCAGTGTGTTATAAAAATAAATAGCAAGATCGTAACATAAAAATGCTGCTTTTACATGGTAAAAGGTATTCTTTCGAGTGGCAAACGGATGGTTTTCACACCGCAATCGGGCATGTTTCATGATGGTAATATGCGTTTTTTCTTAAGCTAAGTGTCATTAAATTACAAATAACAGTTAAAGCAGCACATGAAAAAGTGGTTTCCGTTAACATAAGGCAACAATCCTTTTTCTATTTCGCAAAATATTTATGTCTTGTTTTTTTACTTTGCGGATGGTCGGGACTTGTCCTTTTCGGACAGTCGGCCGACGTTCCCAGCAAGCGTTAGCCCCAACATGCCGTTTACACGTTTCCCGACGGATGGCGGATTGGGATGCAAGCAAACCGCCATTCAATAAAAAATACGGCGTTGGATTGGTACTTTCAGAAATTTGTTATACCTTTGCTTCATAAAAGGCGGACAGCCGTAAGGCAAGGCCGACGGAATTTGTTTGCGCGTGGCATAATGACAATAGGCCTACACGTCCGGCAACGGTTATAATAAAGACAAAACACATTATGAGAACCTACAAAATCCAAACCAACGCTTCAGGCACAAGAAGCATCATGGTAAGCGAAGAGCACCTTAACACGATAAAGAAATATTCACTGCTGAAGAACCTGATTGACAGCAACGGCTTCATCGACGAAGCCGTGCTCGACAAGCTGAAGCTTAACATCAGGTCGATACTCGAATCGGAGGCTGAAACGAACAGGGAGTTGCTCGACTTGTGCCTTGACGTGATTTACAACAACAACATGAAAGCATTCGGACTGCACCAGCTTGTGATGCTTTTCATTAAATGGGACGATGAGAACAACCACGGCAACGGCGAAACCGACGTGACGGATGGACAAGCTTAGGAACTGTTTTGATTTTTTTGTTCAATGATTTAAGATGTATTTTCGAGGCTCCGTCTACGACCGGAAAGACGCTTAAATAATGAACAAAGGACATTAAAATTAAAGCAATGCAATATTCCTGTAAAGAATCGAAACAATTACGTAGACTCTCCGACTGGCTTCCGACGACCAAAAAGGAGGTTGAACTTAGGGGGTGGGACGAGCTTGACGTAATCCTCTTCTCGGCCGACGCTTACGTTGACCACCCGTCGTTCGGCGCGGCCGTCATAGGCAGGACGCTTGAAGCGCAGGGACTTAGGGTGGCCATTGTGCCTCAGCCTGATTGGCACGGCGACTACCGCGACTTCAAGAAGCTGGGCAAGCCGAGGCTGTTCTTCGGCATAGCCCCGGGATGCATGGACTCGATGGTCAACAAATACACGGCCAACAGGCGGCTGCGGTCGGAAGACGCTTACAGTCCCGACGGCAGGCACGACTGCCGGCCTGAATATCCGACAATCGTGTACAGCAAGATATTGCGCTCACTGTTCCCCGACGTGCCTGTCATACTTGGCGGCATAGAAGCGTCGCTAAGGCGGCTGACTCATTACGACTACTGGAAAGACGAACTTAGGAAAAGCATCCTTTGCGACTCGGGGGCCGACATGATTATTTACGGCATGGGCGAGAAGCCGGTAACGGCCCTTTGCGAAGAGATGCTTGCAGGCAAGTCCGTCAGGGAAATCCACGACGTGCCACAGACGGCATACCTGTGCCGCAAGGACGAAATACCACACGGCATAACCGATGATGACATCGTGCTGCATCCTCATGAAGTTTGCCTGCGCGACAAGAAGGCACAGGCCGAGAACTTCAGGCACGTCGAGGAGGAGTCGAACAAGCTGCACGCCTGCCGGCTGATACAAGGTGTCGACGGCAGGTGCGTCGTCGTCAATCCGCCTTACCCGCCGATGACCACGGAAGAAATCGACAAGTGTTACGACCTTCCGTACACAAGGCTGCCCCACCCTAAATACAAAGGCAAGCGCATACCTGCTTACGAAATGATAAAGCACTCGGTCAACATCCACCGCGGATGTTTCGGCGGATGCGCCTTCTGCACCATAAGCGCGCACCAAGGCAAGTTCATCGCGTCGAGGAGCAAGGAAAGCATTCTTAAGGAGGTAAGGCAAATCATAAGCATGCCCGACTTCAAGGGATACATAAGCGACTTGGGCGGTCCGTCGGCCAACATGTACGGCATGGGCGGCAAGGATAAGGGCTTATGCGCAAAATGCAAACGCCCGTCGTGCATCCATCCGCAAATATGCCCCAACCTCGACACTGACCACGGCAGGCTGCTTGACGTATACCACGCCGTCGACGCTCTGCCCGGTATCAAGAAGAGCTTCATCGGAAGCGGCGTAAGATACGACTTGCTGCTGTACAAAAGCAAGGACGAAAAAGCCGGCAAGGCGGCAAGGGAGTATACGCACGAGCTTATAAGCAAGCACGTCAGCGGCAGGCTGAAAGTTGCGCCAGAACACACTTCTGACAACGTGCTGAAACTGATGCGCAAGCCGCCATTCAGGCAGTTTGAGGAATTTAAGAGAATCTTTGACGAAATCAACGCCAAGGAGAACTTGCGCGAGCAGATAATACCTTACTTCATCAGCAGCCATCCGGGATGCCGTGAGGCAGACATGGCCGAACTCGCCGTGATTACAAAAGGACTGAATTTCCACCTTGAACAAGTGCAGGACTTCACGCCTACGCCTATGACGGTAAGCACCGAGACTTGGTACACCGGGCTTGACCCTTATACCTTGCAGCCGGTATACTCGGCCAAGACCCAAAAGGAGAAGCTGGCGCAAAGGCAGTTTTTCTTTTGGTACAAGCCCGAGGAACGCCGGAACATCGAACGGGAGTTGTCGAGGATAGGCCGTCCGGACTTGATAAGACGCTTATACGCGGGAACACGCCCATATAAGAAAACATTCACCAAAGATGACAATCATAGAGCAAACGACGGTAGGAAAGAAAAACCAGCAGGAGTGCGAAGACGGAATAGTCGTAAATAACGGCTTCGTGGCCGTAATAGACGGAAGCACAAGCAAAACCCCGACAAGGATTGCGGCCGGCATGACTAACGGCCGTTACTGCATGGAACTGGTGAGTGAATATGTCAACAGTATGCCTGCCGACATTGACGTTCAAGGCTTTTGCGCCGGCGTGACCAGTCTGCTCTGCTCGGAATACGGACTGCGCGGCATTGACGTTGAACGCCTTGAACGCAACCCTGTTGAAAGGCTGACCGCAAGCGCTGTAATATTTTCTGCTTACAGGAGGCAGGTATGGATGGTGGGCGACTGCCAGTGCATTGTAGGCGGCACGCTATATGACAACCCTAAGCCGCAGGAAGCACCGCTCGCCGAGGAGCGTGCCCGATACCTTGAACGGGCCATAGCCGGAGGCATGGCCGTATCCGCAATACAAGCCGACGACCCCGGAAGGAAACACATCCTGAACAACCTGATGGAAAGCTGTAAAAAACAGAACATCGACTATCCGGTAATCGACGGTTTCGACATACCGTTAGACAAGGTGAGAATCATCGATGCCTGCGACTGCGGCCAAGACATAATACTCGCAAGCGACGGTTACCCTTTCCTGAAACCGACTTTGGCCGAAAGCGAAAATGCGTTGGCCGCGCAGCTCGACAGCGATCCGCTCTGCATACGCTCGTTTAAGGCCACGAAAGGACTGGCGAGCGGAAACAATTCGTTTGACGACAGATGTTACGTCAGGTTCAAGGGATAAAGCTTCAATCCTTTATGACAATAGTCTTAAACCAGTCTTTAAGCACCCCAGCGTATTGATCCTGCGAGTCGCTTACAAGTATCAGCACCTTGTTGCCGTCAGCAAGCTCAGGACCGAGGCACATGCCTTCATAATTAGCTATCGACCTGTCAAGCAGTTTCAACTTGGTTGTGAATGAGCACACAAGGCGTTTAGGCAGGAACTTGGCATCATCCGTAATGGCACCGCCTACGGGCATGGCGTATTCACCGTTTGGTTCAACCTCGTACAGCTTGCATTTTACGAACGCTCCGAGCTTTTTCTTCGGCACGAAGAATTCACGCTCAAGCACAAGCAGGCGTCCAGTGTCCAATATTGCCAACTCGCTCACGCCCATGGCATATTGGCTTGATTTTGACCGCGCCTCAGGCTCATCCATTAAGTATGCGTATTGGGATACGGGGTTAAGTTCGTCGCCGAAAGACAAGAGCCTGAGCCTGTTGGCCACCCCATTATACGATGTGGCACGCTCTCCGTCACGGTTGAGCGTGCTCTCACTTATGGTCCAAAAAACATGCGACAGCGTATCGTATGCCAACGACTCAAAACCATAATTGCCCATGCTTCCATCCTTGTATATACTTGGCACGGCAAGTTCCTTCCCCGTAAGCTTTCCGTCAAGACCGTATTCGACAATCGACGCATCAGCCTCCCTACTGACAAACAGCGTGGCAGACTCAGGACGGAAGGCTATGCCCTCACAGTCGCCGCCACGCAAGCTGTCACCTTTGAACGATTCGCACCTGACATCAAGCAAACCGCCCGTGACCGAATCAATATCTATGCTGAATATGAAAAATCCATCGGTCGCCGATTTGTCCGAAACGACCGCATACTTATTACCGCCGATATGCGTGATTCCACTGTAATTGCCGGGCGGTACAGACTTCGGGAATGACTTCTGCCTACACTCGCGGACCAGTTCCGTCTGTGCCGACATACCGGACGCATACATTACCGATAAGACAACAATCAACAGAAACCTATATACAGCCATGACCGTCCGCAACTTTTAGTTTATTTGTTTACGCCAACAGAAAAAGGGATTGTACCACCTTTACAGTGATATAATCCCTTGGTTGTCGGGGCGACAGGATTCGAACCTGCGACCACCTGGTCCCAAACCAGGCGCGCTACCGGGCTGCGCTACACCCCGAGAGGGAACGTACCTTCCCATTTTGCGGATGCAAAGGTACGTTATTTTTACCATCCATGCAAATTTTTCGGCATTTATTTGATGATGCCCTGTTCCACGAATATCTTCTTCAACGCCTGAACGCCGCGCTCTACCTGCTCCTTTGTGTGCGTGGCCATAAGGGCGAAACGCACAAGCGTGTCCTGCGGGGCACAGGCCGGCGGAATTACGGGATTGATGAACACTCCGGCATCAAAAGCAAGTTTCGTTACGAGGAACGTCTTATCGACATCGCGCACGTAAAGCGGAATGATGGGGCTCTCAGTGTCGCCAATCTCGAAGCCTTCCTCCTTGAAACGCCTGAGGGCGTAGTTGGTGACGCGCCACAGACGCTCTATGCGCTCAGGCTCGCTCTTCAATATGTGCAACGCCTCCATTGCCGCCGCAGTGGCGGCGGGGGTGTTCGACGCGCTGAATATGTATGTGCGGCACGTGTGGCGCAGATAATTTATAGTATCACTGTCGCCGGCGATGAAACCGCCTATGCTCGCAAGACTCTTTGAAAACGTACCCATTATAAGGTCGACATCGTCGGTAACCCCGAAATGGTCGCACACGCCACGGCCGTCCTTGCCGAACACGCCGATGCCGTGGGCTTCGTCGACCATGAGCGACGCATTATACTTTTTCTTAAGGCGGACAATCTCAGGCAGGTTAGCCAAGTCGCCCTCCATTGAGAACACGCCGTCAACGACGATCAGTTTCACCGCTTCAGGCCGGCACTTCTGTAATTGCCTTTCCAAGTCCTCCATGTCGTTGTGCTTGTACTTAAGGCACGTGGCGAACGACAGGCGGCGGCCGTCAACGATGCTCGCATGGTCGCGGTCGTCGCATATTATGTAGTCCTCACGGCCGCAGACAACGGCCAACACTCCGGCGTTGACCGAAAAGCCCGTAGAGAAGCAAAGCGCGTCGTCCTTATGTTCAAATTCGGCCAGCTCCTTCTCCAAGCGGACGTGCAAGTCGAGCGTACCGTTGAGGAAACGGCTTCCAGCGCATCCCGTGCCATACTTGTCCAGCGCGGCCTTGGCCGCCGCCTCCACGCGCGGATCACCAGTAAGACCGGTGTAAGCGTTTGAGCCGAACATTAATACTTCGCGGCCGTCCATGTGCACCTCCGTGCCCTGCTTACCCGTGATTTCACGGAAATAAGGATAAACCCCAGCCTCCATGAACTTCTGCGGCTCACGGTAATTCTTGTATCTCTCTTGTAATAGTCCCATATTAAGAATAGGTGATTGTTTTACCAAAGGCCGTTGCGCCGCATTCCGCCGCCAATGGGCATCCATACTCCGGACGCTTGGCAACAAGGCCTGCGCAAGACCCATACGTTATTCAAAATCAGGCTGCAAAGTTATAAAAAAAAGCGAAAAACATAATCAAAAAACAAGAAAAGTAACCCGAAAACACAAATATTACCGTTACCGCCGCAGAAATATACCAAATATTATTACTTTTGCAAAATCATGGCCGACAAGAAACGCATAATATTCATAATGAACCCCATATCGGGCTCAGCCAGGAACGCCGGCTTTCCCGACATAATCGAGCAATACCTCGATAAGGAACTCTATGACTACACTATAGCCAGCACCGCTTACAGCGGCCACGCCTACGAGATAGCCGTCAGGGCCAAGAGTGAAGGATGCTTTGCCGCGGTGGCCGTAGGCGGCGACGGCACGGTAAACGAAGTTGGCCGCGCCCTAGTCCACTCCAATACCGCCCTCGGCATACTGCCGTGCGGATCGGGCAACGGTCTGGCGCGCCACCTCATGCTGCCCCTCGACCCACGCCGCGCCGTAGAGACAATCAATCTCGGCGCAGTGCGTGAGCTTGACTACGGACTGATTAACGGCACTCCTTTTTTCTGTACGTGCGGAATGGGGTTCGACGCTTTCATAAGCATGAAGTTCGCCGAGGCAGGACGCCGCGGCCCGATGACTTACCTTGAAAACATACTGCGCGAGGGTCTGAAATACAAACCGGAGACTTACGAGATAATCGCCGGCGACACGTCTGCACAGTCAGAACCGGTGAAGGCATTCCTAATATCGTGCGCCAACGCATCGCAATACGGCAACAATGCTTACATAGCCCCGCAAGCTTCCATGAGCGACGGTCTGCTCGACGTAACGATAATGGAACCGTTTGACATGCTCGAGGCTCCACAGATAAGTATCGACATGTTTAACAAGACGCTCGACAAGAACCCTAAGATAAAAACATTCAAGACTGGGCACATACACGTGCACCGCCAAAAGGCAGGCTTCATACATTATGACGGAGACCCCCTGATGACCGGAGCCGACGTTGACATTTCCGTGGTGAGCAAGGGGGTGAAGATGATAGTGAACCCATGCGCCCCGAAAGACAAGCGGCAACCAAGCGTGATGCAAACAGCCTTCAGCGTATTTTTCAACGACATAATGAACGCTCGTGCCGACAAGCTGAAGCAGGCGCACCGCATACAGGCTATAAACAAAATGCTGCTTAGGAAGCTGAACAACCTGTAAGTTCCGCATCCATGCATTTCTAAAAGACGGTCTTTCGCTTTGCGAAATGTAACCTTTTAAAGCACAAAAGGTTATCTTTTAGAAAACAAAAGACGATGTAATGGGGCAGGAACAACCTCGTGTTTTTTCACGCAGTCTTATCCGTCATGTCCATAACATAACGGCATGACAGCAAGGAAGTTATCAGGAGTTAATGGGGATTAGGCTCGTTTCACTTGCCGGAGTTAACGGACAACACCTTGAATTTCAATAACTTGGCATTTGTCCGTTAACTCCTGATAACTCCGACGCGAAGCGTCTGATTCCCATTAACTCCATTTTGACACACTATCCCTATAAGTACATGACAATCAGAGCGTAATGAACGGAAATGGCAGGTAAATGATGAAAATGAAAAAAAACATCGTTTTTTCATTTTCAACTAAAAAATGCTGTGCTTGTCTATAAACGCTTGAACTTGCTCCTTATAACTTTCAGAAATAGGTATGTACACGCCGCCCACAACCATACGGCTACGGTCAATCATATCGACCTTGGCCATATTGGCAATAAACGAACGGTGGACCCTCATGAAAGGAGGATTAGGCAAACAGTCCTCCACCCTTTTCATGTTAATCAGCGACATGATTGGCTTACGCTTGTCGCCGAAATAAAACTTAACGTAGTCCTTCACTCCTTCAACATAAACGATGTCGTTAAAGTCGGCACGTATAAGCTTATACTCACTCTTTATGTAAACAAACTTGTCGTAAGACAAGGCATCGGCATGTTCTTTGGCACCAAACCATTCTGCCACTTTACTTACCGCGGCGACAAAGCTTTCATAACTCACAGGCTTAAGTAAATAATCAGCCGCATTGACCTTGAAGCCTTCTACGGCGTAACGGTCAAAAGCGGTAGTGAAAACAACCCTTGTGCTTTCAGGTAAAAGACCGGCAAACTCCAAGCCGCTTATTTCCGGCATTTGTATGTCAAGAAAAAGAATGTCTACAGGATTGCCCCTTAACTCCTTCATTGCCAAAACGGCACTGTTGTACACGCCTGTCAGATTCAGTTCCGGCGTTCTTTTAGCGTAGCTCGCAAGCAATTCGGCGGCTAACGGTTCATCGTCAATTATCGCGCATTTCAGTATCATATATAATAATTTTTGAATGGTAAACCTTATCCTGGGCTTCAGTTGTTATCACCCATTCATATTTTCCCGGATAAGCAAGATTCAGGCGTTTGGACACCTGCTCCAGGCCTATGCCGTGGCCGCTTTTGTCAATACTGCCCTTTGGATGGTTGCTGTTCCTTATGTCGCACAAAATCCTGCCGTCGCAATGGCTTATATTTATGGAAACAAAACTTGGCTCCGTTGTACTGATGCCATGCTTAAAAGCATTTTCTACAAGTGAAATGAAAATAAACGGTGCCACACGTATTTTATCGTCAGCCGGCACGTCGGCATTAAAATCTATCTTAACATTCTTTCCCGACCGTAATTTCATTAGATCAACATAATTACGTATAAAATCAGCCTCTCTTCTCAGGCTTACAGAATTTTCCCTTCCGCCGTAAAGCATCTGTCTTAATAACGCGCTTAGAGACAACACGGCACGCTGCGCCTTATCAGTATCGAAAGAGATGAGGGCGTAGATATTATTGAGCGTGTTAAGAAGGAAATGCGGATTAATCTGGTTGCGCAAATTATTCAGTTCGGCTTCGGTCTTTTGTATTTCCATCTCACGGCGTGCCGTCTCCGCCTCGTTCCACCTTAAGGCAAGGCGTAAAGAGGTGGCAAGCGCGGCCGAAAGGATGAAAGGGAATACCTTCCTGAAGAAATTAAACAACAGGAGCATCATACCTGAAACTTCTTCATGGTGAGGACGAGGATCCTTTCCCCTGACAGACTCCATTGAATGCATCAAATCCATAAGCCAGTCCATTGACAATGAGAATGTCACCATAAACAACAAATTCAAGCATGCGTATACAACAAAACGCCGATGAATAAAATAGCGGGGAACAAGCCACAAGTAATTCAAATAAAACACTGCGCAAATAAAACACGGCAGGCAAAGGCGGATAAGATACATTGCTGTTGTTTGCCGAATATGTCCCGGCACAAAAACAACGGCCGGCAATGCAACCAAAAGCCAGCATACGGCATGGAATGCCACAATGTAAAATGTTTTCTTCGGCATGTTCAGATTACATTTATATCAACGTTCCTCCATATAACAAATTGGGAAATCATTCGTACCTTATCGCTTCAATAGGATCAAGCATGGCCGCTTTCTTGGCCGGATACCATCCGAAAAAGATCCCTGTTGCCGTACATACGCAAAAACTCAGCAGAACGCTCCATGGTTGTATAAATACAGGCCACATTGCAAATATATTGACGGCATAAGTAGCGCCTACGCCCAACAACACTCCAATAACTCCTCCCGTGACACTCAATAAAACCGACTCTATCAGGAATTGGCTTAAGATGTCCACACCGCGCGCTCCGACACTCATCCGCAAACCTATTTCCCGAGTACGCTCGGTAACGCTGACATACATTATGTTCATAATACCGATACCTCCGACGACCAATGAAATTCCGGCAATGCATGCAAGAAGAATCGTCATCAAGTCGGTAGTTGAATTCATCATGCTTGCAAGCTCCTCCTGCGAACGGATGTTAAAGTCGTCTTCGTCACCTTCGGCTCCGTCTTTAGAATCCTTTAGCTTATGTTGCGTGCGCAAAATCTTCGTAATATCTTCAGTCGCCTTGTCGGTCAAATCTTCTGTAAGTGCGGAGCAGTTTATGCTTTGCAAATACGTTACAGCCAAGATTCGTTTCATCACCGCGGTGTAAGGGGCAAGCACAAGATCGTCCTGGTCCATTCCCATTGAATTATACCCCTTACTTTTTAGCACTCCGATAATACGGAACGGTATTGTATTAAAACGGATGACACGCCCAACAGGATCGGAACCGTCGGGGAAAAGATTGTCAACAACGGTCTTTCCCACAACACATACTTTCGCACTTGAGCGGATATCTTCATCAGTAAACATCTCTCCGTCTTCAACTTCAAGTTGGCGTATTTCAAGATAGTCGCCGTTCACGCCGTAAATTGTTGACGGCGTATTATTGTTTCCGCTGATAAACTGGCCTGAACTATTCACAACGGGACTGATGGCACTGACATATTGGCATTGAGACTTCAACGCATCATAATCAGTTAATTTCAACGTTTCCATTTCAGAGGCGTCCCTGCGCACACCGCCACGCATATCCTGTCCGGGCATTATCATGATCATGTTCGAACCCATTTCGGATATTTGTTTCTGTATGCTCCGCTTGCTGCCCTGCCCGATAGCAAGCATCGTTATGACCGACGCAACACCTATTATTATGCCAAGCATCGTCAGGAAAGACCGCAACTTATTGGCGGCTATGGCACGTAACGCTATTTTAAAAAGATTGGAAATGCTCATGTTTCTTTCGTAATAATGAATTAAAAAGCAAATACGCCGTAATTTACATAATCAAGTCTCATGGCGGGTGTGTTCACAAGCAAGTTCTGCGTCAGGGCTTAATCGTCACGCGCCGGCGGAAGTTCAGCTAAAGAGCGGGCTGCTGAAAGAATATTGTCATTAAGGGTATCGCTCCTTATCCTCCCGTCACGCAATACGATATTGCGGCTTGAATATCCCGCAATATCCGGATTATGGGTCACGAAAATTATCGTCCTGCCTTCCGCGTGCAAACGTTGGAAAAGTACCAATATTTCAAATGATGTCCGCGTGTCCAAATTACCTGTTGCCTCATCAGCAAGAAGCACGGCAGGATTGTTTACCAAAGCACGGGCTATTGCCACACGCTGCATCTGTCCACCGGACATTTGGTTTGACTTATGGTAAAGACGGTCACCCAATCCTACTTCCTCAAGTGCCCGTACGGCCCGTTCACGCCTTTCTTTTGCCGAAACGGCGGGATTATACATCAACGGAAGTTCCACATTCTCAATACTCGTAGTCTTCGGCAGTAGGTTGTAATTCTGAAACACAAACCCAATCTTCCGGTTTCTCAACACCGCACGTTCCGGTTTCTTCATCGTTCTTACTGATATGCCGTCCAAAAAATACTCACCCTTAGTAGGAGTGTCGAGACATCCCAACTGATTGAGTAACGTCGATTTGCCCGAGCCTGATTTTCCCATTATCGTTACGAATTCCCCTTCGTAAATCTTGAACGACACGCCGCGTAATGCATGTACGGTTTCATCTCCCACTTGGAAATCACGATGAACATCCTGAAGCTCTATTACGACCCTGCGGGTTTCTTCCAAACTTTTATGCATAACATTATTTCTTGTCTTTCTTATCTTGACCGGGGCCTTTGGGCGCAAACGGACTCGCTTCTTGCCTGGCGCCATCCATTGGCAATGGTTTACCGTGGTCGATCTTAACTTCCGTGACAATTCTTGTGCCACGGCCTATTCCTCCAAGCACTTCTGTGTTCACGCCGTCGCTAATTCCTATCGTGACAGGATGTGCGGTAAAGACATTGTCCTTAAATGTCCACACTTTCTTATCGCCTTTACAGTCTTTTATCTGAACATCTTTGCCGACAAGCTCTATTGTCGGCGTAAAGCGCAACGCCTTGCTTGGCACGGTCAGAACACCCTGTTTGTCAAGGGTGTAGATGGTTACATTTGCGGTCAGTCCCGGCTTCAGCTTCAAATCGTCGTTCGGAGCACTAATGACAACTTCGTAAGTGACAACGTTGTCTTCCGTATTACCTTCTTGACGAACCTGCGTAACGGTGCCGTTGAAAACATCATCAGGATAAGCGTCAACGGTAAAAGTTACGCGCTCGCCTTCTTTCACCTCGCCTATATCCGCTTCGTCAACATCAGCTATCACACGCATGTCCGTCAAGTCTTGCGCAATAGTGAAAAGGGTCGGTGTCTCAAAACTTGCGGCTACGGTCTGTCCCTCTTCCACTTCACGCGACAACACTACACCGTCGACCGGCGATGTTATCGTAGCGTATCCTAAGTTGGTTTGTGCTTGTTGTAAACTTTCACGCTGTTGCTTCACTTCATCCTGCGCCTGGCGGTAAGACAACAATGCTGTTTCATATTCATCCGCGCTTACAAGTCCCTTTTCGTATAACGTATTATAACGCCCATAGTTCGCTTTCTGGTATGCCAATTGACTTTGCGCATTGTTCAATGCCGCCTTGGCTGTATTAACTTGGCTTATCAGGTTAGTCTTGTCAAGTTCGGCTATTATCTGTCCTTTCTTGACGACGCTGTTATAATCAACGTAAATGTTGGCCACAATGCCTGAGACCTGTGTTCCTACGTCGACCGATGTTACCGGTTCTATCGTTCCTGTTGCTGTTACACTGTTCGAAATATTTCCCATTCCGACCACGGCCGTGTCAAATGACAGTTTCTGTTTATCTTTTCCGCAAAAGGCAAGACAGCAACTTACAATAACTACGACAGCTACGGCAACGCATATTATAATCTTACTGTGTTTCATAATTTTATTTTTATATCATATTAAACTCTTCTCCCTTATAAAAATTCAACAACTGCAAATAAAGTATTGCAGTATACTTACTCTCCAACCTACTTTGCTGCGCATTAAGTAATGTGGTTTTTGCACTTGTCAATTCAACAATGTTCTTCAATCCAAGGCGGAATTGCTCTCCCAACAAATCGTAACTTGCCTCCGCACTTTCAACACTGGTCACCGCCGCACGGAATCGTTGCTGGTTTGTTGTCGCGTTAATCCAATAACCTTGTATGGTAAGAGCCAAACTGCTTCGGGCGTCCTCTACTTCAAGCTTTGATTGCCTTAAATCAAATTCAGCCTTACTGATTGATGTCTTAGCGGCACGGTTGTCGAATATCGGGACGCTGAGCGTCACGCCTAACGAACCGCTTAAATTACTTTTAAGTTGTTGGCTCCATGCGGCACCTGTTCCGCTCATTGAGTTTGTTCCGACTCCGCCAGACAGGCTTACGGTAGGTTTGCGTCCGGCTTTGGCTATGTCTAAAGCCACTCCGCTTCGGTCAACATATAGCCGGGCGTTCTTTATTTCAGGGCGGCGTTCAAGCGCACACGCCAACACTTCGTTCACCGGAGGTACCACCGTTAAGGCTTGGCCGTCGGTTGAGTACGGAACCGCTATATCAAACTCTGTATCGTAATCCAGCCTTAACAGATATTTTAGTTGCTGCTTATAATCCTCAAGCGTACCACGCATATTGGTGCAATTGTATTCGTCAGATGCGACCTGGGCGTCGAGCTGTGCCAAATCAGCTTTCGACAATGAACCTACCTTATACATTTCAGAACCACGTGCCGCGTTCTGGCGGCTTATCTCAAGAATTTGCTCATTCACCTTGACGGCTTCTCCCACATATAATATCTGCACATAAAGTTGCAGTATCTGCTCTTGGATATTGTCGGCTGTCTGTTCAAGTGCTGCGGCTTCTTGCCGGGCGATAATTTTCTGTTGCCTGAGTTTGTTCCTGTTAGCGTTGCCGTTCCATACAGTCCATGCGGCGTTTAGGCCGTAGTCGCCGCTGTATGAACCTTTGTCGGCGTTACCGTTACGGCCGTCGGCGAAGGGACGGTAACCACCCTGGTGTGTCGTAGAGAACGACAACGACGGGAAGAGCCCGGTCTTAGCCTCTTTCACATCCTCGTCAGCCGAAAGTATCGACAGCCTGCCTGTCGCAATGCTGACATTATGTTCAAGGGCGTAGTCGACGCATTCCTTCAGCGTCCACTTATGTCCTCCGTCGGCCGCGGCATGTCCGCCAAGCATCAGGAAACAGGCAGCGGCCATCATGATTTTAGTCTTTGTCATGCCTTTTGTTCATTCTTTCAAGGTGCAAAGGTAACAAGAACACTTTTCACGTAAAAGAAAAATGGACGTACACAACGTGTTAATAGAGGTGTACGTCCGTTTTGCCGATGCCGTGCGGCGGGCTTAACAATATTTAAGCTTCAGCTGAAGTGGCTTAACCGCGCTATGTACTTACCGAGGATGTCAAACTCGATATTGACCTTAGTGCCTACTGCCATGTCGCAAAAGTTTGTATGTTTGAGAGTGTAAGGTATTATGGCCACGGTGAACTTTGAATCTTCCGGCGAGCATACGGTGAGCGACACTCCGTTGACGGTGACGCTGCCCTTGTCGACGGTAAAATAGCCGCGGCGCGCCATCTCGCCGTCGAATGGGTATTCAAAAGTGAAATACTTGCTGCCGTCGGCATCAGCTACGGCCACGCACGTTGCCGTCATGTCAACGTGCCCCTGCACTATGTGGCCGTCAAGCCTGCCGTCCATCCTCATCGACCGCTCGACATTGACACGGTCGCCGACTTTCAGCAGACCGAGGTTTGAGCGTTCGAGCGTCTCGTGCATCGCCGTTACAGTATATGTGCCGCCGCCAAGACGCACTACGGTGAGGCATACGCCGTTGTGCGACACGCTTTGGTCAATCTCCAGCTCTTGGGCGAACGTCGCCCTCAGCGTCAGGTCTACGTTACCACCACGCTTCTCGACGGCCGTTACCACGGCCATCTCTTCCACTATTCCCGAGAACATTTTTTCTTCTTATTTTTTATATTATCATTGCTTGTGTTTCCTAAAAGAGTCCTATAAGAACCATGGGCGGAAGCCGCATCGGCCCCGCCCATGTATTATTGAAAAAGACCGTACCGGTGATGTGATGAAAACTCCGAGCTATATAAGATTTGAGAGCTCCCCGCCTTTGTAATCCACCGGCTTTACAGCTATGCCTTGCGGCATTGTGGCCCGCCATTGGCAAGAGAAGTCATCCCGGTTTTCGTTTTTTTATTGATGAGTATCCCGATCTAACCAATACGGTCTGTATTTATGCGTCAATTGGTTTTGATGTTGCAAATATATGAAGAAAAACGTTACCTGCCAAACATCAGGCTGATTTTTTAATGTATTTTACAGTTGTAGGGTATGCGGTGGTTTTATGATTACAGGTTTGGATACGGCCCATACCCACATACCAAGTCTCATCGCATACTGCAACAACCCTACAATCAAATGAACAGATTCACATTCGACTTGTCGGCCCGTTCCATATACGTGGCCACTCCGCCTATGGTGACGCAATCAAGCAGTTCCTCACGCTTCACGCCCATTACGTCCATCGACATCTGGCAGGCTATGAACTCTACGCCATTGTCTATGGCCGCCTGACGGAGCGTTTCCAACGAGTCTACCCCTTTCTTACCCATCACAAGCCGCATCATCCTTGTACCGATACCGCCCATGTTCATTTTCGAAAGTTTGAGTCCGTGCGAATCAGATGGCATCATCATACCGAACATTCTACCGAATAGGTCTTTCCTGACGTTAGGCTTTTTCTCTTTCTTTATCACGTTCAACCCCCAGAACGTGAAGAATATCGAGACGCGCCCTCCTGCAGCCTTGGCCCCATTTGCAAGAACGAATGTGGCCAAAGCCTTGTCAAGGTCATCGCTGAAGAGAATGAATGTCTTGCCGCGCGCACCTTCAACCGAGGAGGTCGGCGGAGCGTCGTGTACGCCTTTCTCTATCGTAACAGTATAAACGCCTGCGGAAAACGTCTTCGCCACAAGCTTGTTGCCGGTCATCCTGCACCATGACTCGGCATCGCTGACGAAGCCGGCATCGGTGGCCCTTATCTCAAGACGGCAACCGTCGTCAAGTTTCTCTATACCTTGTTTCAGTTTCATTATCGGCCCCGGGCACTGCAGTCCGCACGCGTCTATCGTGATTGAGGCTGACGCACGGGGTGCGTCCTTGTCCTCTCCGGTTGCGCATTCCGTTTGTACGCACTTAGGGGCGTGTACGTGCAAGGGTACGGTAGCCGCCTTGTAAGTCTTTAGTCCTCCTATTAAATTGCGTACGTCTTCAAAACCGTTATCCTTGAGGATGTTTGAAGCCAAATAGCCGCGCAGTCCCACACCGCAATACACCCACACAGGCTTGTCATTGGGTATTTGCCCAAGACGGCCGCGCAGTTCGTCAAGAGGTATATTGACGGCTCCGTCGATAGCCCCCAACGCGTATTCGGCCTCGGTTCGCACATCGACGAGCGTCACCTTGGACGTGTCAGTCTCTTTCAGCTCACGCCAATATAAAGGAAACATTTTGCCGTTCAATATGTTGGTTGCCACATATCCCGATACGGCCACAGGATCCTTTGCCGACGAAAAAGGCGGAGCGTAGGCATGCTCCGTGCGCGTAAGGTCGTACACAGTACCGCCGCGTTTCACAACCTGGGCAAACTCGTCTATGCGCTTGTCAACACCCTCACTACCTACAATCTGCGCCCCGTAAAGACGGCCGCTGTCGGGAGCGAACGTTATCTTGACGGACATAGGCGAAGCCCCTGGATAATAACCAGCATGCGACATTGGATGGATCGTGGCCGACAGGCACGGTATGCCAGCCTGTTTAAGGCGTTTGGCAGGCAATCCCGTCGAAGCTACGACCAAGTCGAACACTTTGGCTATCGACGTGCCTATCGAGCCTTCGTACTTGGCCTTGTTCCCGAACACCATATTGTCGGCCACAAGACGCGCCTGCCTGTTGGCCGGGCCGGCAAGATAATTGAGCCAAGGCCGGCCTGTCAGCGGATGAGGGTATTCAATGGCGTCGCCGACGGCGTAGACATCCTTGTCTGACGTCTGCAGGTATTCGTTCACAAATACGCCTCCGGCCTGCCCTATCTTAAGGCCTGCGTCGACGGCGAGCGACGTTTCGGGACGCACGCCTATAGACAATACAACGATGTCGGCCTTTAACGATTGGCCTGATTTCAGGTTTACCGACAAGCTGCCGTCCGCGCCTCCGAACGACTCGACCGTCTGTCCGAGATACAGGCCGACGCCCTTACGAAGCAAGTGCTCGTGCACAAGGGCGGCCATCGAAAAGTCTATGGGTGCCATCACCTGGTCGGCCATGTCGACCACGGACACTTCGGCGCCGAGGCCGACAAGGTTCTCCGCCATCTCAAGCCCGATGAATCCACCGCCGACAACCACCGCACGCTTCACGGCATGCCGCCGTATGTAAGCCTTTATACGGTCAGTGTCATCTACGTTGCGCAACGTAAATATGCCTTCGCCGCCGATACCCGGCAACGCCGGACGTATCGGCGACGCTCCGGGCGAAAGCAGCAGCTTGTCGTAAGTCTCGACGTAGACGTTGCCGTCACGCCTGCGCACGGTCACCTGCTTGGCCTCAGTATCAATGGCAACGGCCTCGTTTTCAGTCCGCACGTCTATGTTGAAACGTTGGGCAAACGCCTCGGACGTTTGTACGAACAGTCTGTCGCGGTCGGATATTACTCCCCCAATATAATAAGGTAATCCGCAATTGGCGTATGAAATGTAGCCGCCTTTCTCCAACAATATTATCTCGGCTTTTTCCGTATTCCTCCGGATGCGCGCCGCGGCGGTGGCTCCGCCGGCGACTCCTCCTATTATCAGCATCTTCATATTCAGTCGTTGTGTTATGGTTAAAACAATTATGCAGGCAAACGGCAAGCTGCTACGGGGCCAACCTAAAGCTTACCGTTGCCGCT
This sequence comes from uncultured Prevotella sp., assembly GCA_944320675.1. Taxonomy (GTDB): domain Bacteria; phylum Bacteroidota; class Bacteroidia; order Bacteroidales; family Bacteroidaceae; genus Prevotella. Next base: position 16,450 of record CALUIJ010000147.1, on the reverse strand, counting down.
TTGTCTGATTGCAAATGCAAAGTAAGCATTTTATTTTAAATAAGCGAAATTAAAAGTGTGCAGTAGCAGTATTTTTAATAATAATTTTCAAAAATGCGCCTGCTTCAGGCGTAGCAACAGTCATTGGCATGATTAAATTTGCTGATTAACTCATAACAAAACGAAAAAAAAGATACATTTATTCCGCTTTCTTCAAAGATTGTGATAATTTTGCATCAAAACCTTTCAATCAAATAACAAATTAAACCAAGACAAAATGCAAAAGAAAAGAATCCTGACATTGGCGTTGGCCACACTGACCACGCTGACGTTTTTCAACTGCAACGTGTCCGCCCAGGACGTTGTGTTGCCAGCACCGACTAAAACCGACACCAAAGGAAGCCTGAACAAGGCTTTGCAAGACCGCCGTTCCACACGCACGTTTACAGGTAAGGCCGTATCCGACCAAACGCTGGCCGACATCCTTTGGGCCGCCAACGGCGTGAACCGCGCCGACGGAAGGCGCACCGCCCCGTCGGCACGCAACAAGCAGGACATCACAATCTACGTAGGCAAGGCCGACGGCACGTTCCGGTATGACGCAAGCAGCAACAAGCTGGTGAAGATCGGCGGCGGCGACTTGCGCAAGGCTGTTGCCGGGCGTAACAAGTTTATCGCGACGGCTCCGATAGTACTCGTATTGGCGACCGACACAGTACTAATGGAAGGCAACATGGCATTGAGCGGCATCGACGCCGGCACCGTGGTGCAGAATGTCTACTTGTATTGCGCAGCCAACGGGCTCGGCACTGTATGCTGCTATGCAGGTGAGAATGTCGGGGATGTGCAGAAATTCCTCGGAGTAAAACCGCAGACAATGCCACTCGTCTATATGCCTGTAGGATACTGACAGGCGGACGGTCTCCGGATAACGTCCAACGCATCACAATGTACGGCGATTGCTTTTACAGCACTCCGTATCGTAAATCGTAAAAGGTTGTCTTTCGACTTCTGAAAAGCAACCTTTTGAATGCTTAAAGGCCGTCTTTTGCGTGGTAAAAGACGGCCTTTAATAATTTATTCATTACCAGGATGTTACAGCATACCTTTCCATTAAACCTTCATTCCATGCCGCGTCCCGAGTACAACTGTCCTTGGTAAGCTCCGACGCTTCTCATACGGTTGACTAAGAGGTTGGCGAACTCATGGTTTTTCAGTCCCCAACGTGGGGCTACGAGCATGTCGCCGGGCGACTGGGACGTAAAGCGGTCGAGAACTATGCTTGGCCGCAAGCGACGTATGTATTCGGTCAGCAGGACAGCGTATTCATCAGGAGAATACAGTTTGAACGGGCGCTCGGCATACTCGGCGGCAAGGGCGGTGCCCCTGATTATTTGCAACTGGTGAATCTTCAGTATGTCAAGCCTTGTCGATGATATCACCTCAGCTTGGCGCATACTTTCGCTGCAGTCTTCCCCAGGTAGCCCAAGGATGACATGCCCGCCCGTGATTATCCCCCTGCCGGCGGTCTCTTCAATGGCCATCCGCGAGCATTCAAAAGAGTGGCCGCGGTTGATTAGCGACAATGTGCCGTCGTTCACGCTTTCAATGCCGTACTCTACAATGACAAAAGCCTGCCGTGACAAGTTTTCAATGTAATCAAGCTTGTCGCTGTCAACACAATCCGGACGGGTGCCGATGACCAACCCTACCACATTGTCGACAGAGAGGGCCTCTTCATACCTCCTCTTAAGCGACTCGAGGGGCGCGTAAGTGTTGGAATACGCCTGGAAATAAGCAAGATAACGCATGTCTGGATATTTCCTCGCAAAAAAGCTTTTACCATTCTCCAACTGTTCGGTTACAGACTTACGGCTGTCGCAGTAAGCCGGATTGAACGTGGCATTGTCGCAAAACGAGCATCCGCCGAAACTTATCCGTCCGTCGCGGTTAGGACACGAGAATCCTGCGTTGACGGATATCTTCTGCACTTTATACTGAAAACGGCCGCTCAGCCACGTACCGAAATCATTATACGGCAACTGTTGTTTCACGGATGTGCCACAACTGTTCTTATTCAAGCCTTTATCCTGTATGCCGGCCATATTAATATCTTTTAAATCAAATGTGATGCAAATGTAACTAAAAAATAATTATCTTTGCCCGAAAATAAACAGGAAAAAGGATAATGAAGAAATTTTTTGTCATGTGTGCGGCATTGGTATTCGCCATGACTGCCAGTATGGCGGAAGGTTCGCTCCGGCTGAAAGACATAGCCGGCAACGAGTTTGCCGCTGAACGGCTCAGCGCAGTAACCCCCTTGGCCGACGGCGAAAGTTACGCCATGATAAGCCAAGACGGAAAGAAAGTCGTGAAGTATTCATACAAGACGGGTAAACAGACTGCCGTTCTTTTTGATGCTGACAACACGGTCGGCGAAAAGGTTGAAAAGCTCGACAACTTCATCATGAGCCCTGACGGGACGAAGATGTTGATACAGACTGACACCAAGAAGATTTACCGCCGTTCGTTCACCGCCACATATTATATTTACGATATCACCGACAGGAAGATGGAACGCTTGTCCGACAACGGGCCGCAACAGTCGCCGGTATGGTCGCCCGACGGCTTGAAAGTGGCTTTTGTCAGAGACAACAACATATACTTGGTAAAACTGCTCTATGGTAACTCTGAAAGCCAGGTTACAAAAGACGGCAAGCGCAACGAGGTTATCAACGGCGTACCCGACTGGGTGTATGAAGAGGAGTTCGCGTTCAACAGGGCGCTGACATTCAACGCCGACGGTTCGATGCTCTGTTGGATAAGGTTCGACGAAAGCAAAGTGCCCTCATTCTCCCTTCAGACGTACAAGGGGCTTGAGCCTGAAAACAAGGAATACGCCGAGTATCCTGGACTTTACACCTATAAATACCCAAAAGCCGGGGCGCAAAACTCTACGGTGTCAGTGCTCAGTTTCGACATTCAAGCGCGCCAGACACGCACGATGCAGCTTCCACTTGACGCGGACGGCTACATACCAAGAATCAAACCTACAAGCGACCCTAATAGGATTATCGTCTACACGATGAACCGCCATCAGGACAAGCTCCGCCTTTATTCCGCCAACCCAAGGAGCACTGTCTGCAAACTGCTCATAGACGAGACCGTACCGAAGTATGTCAAGGAAGAGGTAATGGAAAGGATTATGGTTACAGACAACCACATACTTCTTCCGAGCGACAGGAGCGGCTATATGCAGCTTTACTTGTACAGCCTGACAGGGCAACTGCAACGCAGGCTTACAGATACGGAATACGACGTAACTGACGTTTACGGATACGACGAACGTACGGGCAACGTTTATTATCAGGCCGCCGGAAAAAACGCCATGAACCGCGAAGTGTACGTAACAGGCAAAAATGGCAAGACGACGTGCATATCCGGACGCGACGGATGGAACAGTGCGGTGTTCAGCGACGGATTCAAGTATTTCGTGAACGTATGGAGCGACAGCAATACGCCATACGAATATTCGATATGCAACAACGCAGGGAAAAAAGTGGCTTCGCTTATCGACAACAGTGCGCTTAAGCGGAAACTTGCGGCGTATGACCTGCCTAAAAAGGAATTCTTCACATTCAAGACATCCGAAGGCATACAGCTTAACGGAGTCATGATAAAACCTGCTGGATTCGACGCGGGCAAGAAATATCCGGTAATAATGTGGCAATACAGCGGCCCCGGCAGCCAACAGGTTGTCAACTCGTGGAACATCGGTTCGATGGGACAAGGCGCGCTGCTCGACGGATACATGGCACAACAAGGGTTTATCCTTGTATGCGTTGACGGGCGCGGCACCGGCGGACGCGGCGCGGAATTTGAAAAATGTACTTATCTTAAGCTTGGCGACCTCGAATCGAAAGACCAGGTCGAAGCAGCCATCTACCTTGGTTCGTTACCGTATGTCGACAAAGCAAACATAGGTATATGGGGCTGGAGCTACGGAGGATTCAACACGCTGATGAGCATGAGCGAAGGTCGGGGAGTTTTTAAGGCTGGAGTGTCAGTAGCCCCTCCTACTGATTGGCGGTATTACGACTCTGTTTACACGGAAAGATACATGCGCACGCCTAAAGAGAATCCTTCCGGATATGACACAAATCCGATCAAACGTGCTGGCAAACTGCATGGCGAATTACTCATCTGCCACGGGCTTGCAGACGACAACGTACATCCGCAAAACACATTTGAATACACGGAAGCGCTCGTCCAAGCAGACAAGGATTTCAAAATGAACGTTTATACCAACCGCAACCACAGCATCTACGGCGGCAATACGCGCAACCATCTGTACAGGCAGATTACGCAATTCTTCATAGAGAATCTGAAATGATGTGCGCCATAAACAATAAAAACATATTATATATAAAAAAACAAATATGAACAAATCAAAAATCTTTTACGCTTTGGCGTTCGGCTTGATGCTTGCGCCGCTATCGGCTGACGCCGGGAATGTAACGATCACGGTATCAAACAGCGACAAAGTACAACGCCAAGAACTTGTGGAAGTTTCGGCACAAGACGTCTACGCAAGACTCGGCATCAAGCAAGGCGACAAGTTTATCGTAAAAAACGCATTGGGGCAACAGGTCGCTTACCAAGTGACATACGACGGCAAACTGCTGATCGACGCAAGCGTGCGTCCTGGAGGTACAGCCGATTTCACGGTTATGCCGGGAGAGCCTAAGCCTATGAAAACATTCGTATGCGGGAAGCAATACCCAGAGCGCGTCGACGATATAGCTTGGGAAAACGACCGCACGGCTTACCGTGTATACGGACCGGCACTGCAACGCACCGGCGAAAAAGCTTACGGCATAGACGTATGGGTGAAGAACACCCCCGACCTTGAAGTTGAAAAACGTTATGCGACGGAATTGTCGAACCATCCGAAAATAGAAGAACTGAAGAAAGCTGGCAAGACGGCCGAAGCTGTTGAGATGGAACAGGAGACAACCTACCATTTCGACCACGGATATGGTTTGGACTGTTACAAGGTAGGCCCCACCCTCGGATGCGGTACCCCAGCGTTGATGGACGGGAATGAGATGGTGATGCCTTACTGCTACAAGACCTACAAGATTTTAGACAACGGTCCGTTGCGTTTCACCGTGCAACTGGACTACAACCAATTCAACATCGGAGGGGACAAAAACGTTGTCGAGCACAGAATCATAAGCTGCGACAAAGGAAGCAACTTCAATAAAATGACTGTCTGGTTTGACGGCTTGACCCAACCGAGCGACATGGTGGCCGGCGTGGTAATCCACAGCGAAGACACAAAGAGCATTGTTTGCGGAGAGAATTACGTCATCTACGCAGACCCGACGGACAATCCTGCGAAACAGAACTTCCAAATTTATGTAGGAGTGTTGTTCCCCAACGGTGTTAAAGCCACTAAGACAATGATGTACGACACGCCTGCCAACGGCAATGCCGGACATGGCGTAGGTGTGATAACATACCAACCGAACGAGAAATATACATACTATTTCGGTTCGGCATGGAGCAAGAACGACGTGCGTACCATGAACGAATGGAAACTGCGTTCAGAGGAAACACTCAACGCCTTGCAAGTTCCGCTGAAAGTCACTGTAAAGTGATAGCGGAAAAACATTGTCGGTATGCCCCATGAGACCCATTTCCTTCGGGGCATACCGATATTCCTTAATCATTTGAAAAACATATAAACAATCAATCGTTTTTTTAAAATCTAATATGATGAAAAAATTATTATTAGGCGATGAAGCTATTGCGCAAGCTGCCATCGACGCCGGATTAAGCGGAGTATATGCTTATCCAGGCACACCGTCGACCGAGATTACAGAGTATATCCAGAACTCACCGGCCGCAAAAGAGCGCAATATCCACAGAAGATGGTCAACAAATGAGAAAACGGCAATGGAGGAAGCCCTCGGAATGTCGTTCATGGGCAAGCGTGCATTAGTATGCATGAAACATGTCGGACTGAACGTATGCGCCGACCCGTTCGTCAACTCGGCAATGACTGGCGCCAACGGCGGAATAATCGTGCTGGTGGCTGACGACCCGTCGATGCACTCCTCGCAAAACGAGCAAGACAGTCGTTTTTATGCCAAGTTCGCAATGATTCCATGTTTCGAGCCTTCAAGCCAACAAGAAGCTTACGACATGGTGCACTTCGCTTTTGACTATAGCGAACGTTTGCATCTTCCTGTCCTCATGCGTGTTACAACACGAATGGCACACAGCCGTGCAGTCGTGGAAATCAAGGATGAGGCAAGGGAGCAGAACAAGATGAACTTTGATGCCAAGGCGAGTGAATGGGTGTTGCTGCCGGCCATGGCGCGTAGGCGCAACGATATTGTCACAGCCCAGCAAGCCGAACTTGAAAAAGACGCGGTTGAAAGCCGCTTTAACCGTTACGAGGACGGCAGGGACCATTCACTTGGAATCATTACCGGAGGCATCGGCATCAATTACCTTAATGAATGCTACCCCGACGGTTGTCCTTATCCTGTATTGAAAATCAGCCACTACCCTCTTCCTAAAGCCCTAATGAGAAGAATTACGGAAGAGTGTGACAATGTTCTTGTCATTGAAGAAGGCCAGCCTTTCATTGAAGACATTCTCAACGGAGTAATGCCTGGTAATGCGGTAATCAAAGGCAAGTTTACTGGAGACCTTCCAAGGACTGGAGAATTGACCCCGGACATTGTAAGAAAGGCTCTGAACATCACTTTAGGAGAATGCTACGCCCCAAGTAAGAATATCGTGCCACGTCCGCCCGCACTCTGCCAAGGATGCGGACACAGGGATGTTTATGCGGCTTTGAACGACGTATTGAAAGACTATCCCGACGCAAGGGTGTTCGGCGACATCGGCTGCTATACATTGGGAGCGTTACCGCCGTACAGGGCTTTACATTCCACCGTTGACATGGGGGCAAGCATAACGATGGCTAAAGGGGCGGCAGATGCCGGACTTTGGCCCGCCGTTGCAGTCATCGGCGACTCAACATTCACGCATTCAGGCATGACCGGCCTGCTGGACGCAATTAATGAAAACGCCGATATCACGGTAATAATAAGCGACAACCTGACAACAGCCATGACCGGCGGACAAGATTCGGCCGGAACAAACAAACTTGAATCTATCTGCCGCGGATTAGGCTTGAGCGAGGACCACCTGAAAACCGTCGTACCACTTCCGAAGAACATGCCGGAAATAGAGAAACTATTACGCGACGAAATCAACTACCACGGAGTCAGCGTGATTATTCCATGCCGCGAATGCATGCAGACTTTGCAAAGACATATTAGAGAAAAGAAACAAAAAGGAGAGCAAGCAAAATGAAAACAGACATCATACTTTGCGGAGTAGGAGGACAAGGCATCCTCTCAATAGCAACCATCATCGGCGAAGCAGCTATGAAAGAAGGGCTTTACATCAAGCAGGCCGAAGTACACGGTATGTCACAACGCGGAGGCGACGTGCAAAGCAACCTGAGAATATCTTCTTCGCCGATACACAGCGACCTCATAGGCGACGGACAGGCCGATGTCATAATCTCGATGGAACCGATGGAGGCCCTGCGTTACTTGCCCTATCTCAACAAGGAGACAGGTTGGATTATAACGTCGAGCGTACCGTTTGTCAACATTCCAAACTATCCTGACATTGAACTAATCAAGGATGAATATGCAAGGATGAAAAACACAATATCCATCAACATAGAAAAGATGGCTAAAGATAACGGTATAGCCCGTTCGGCAAACGTCATCCTGCTTGGAGCAGCCTTGAAAGCCGTCGGCATAGAACGCGATAAGGTTGAAAACGCAATACGCACAGTTTTCGGCCGAAAAGGCGAAAGCGTTGTTGAAGCCAACATCAAGGCTCTCGCCATAGGAATGGAGGCTGGAAAATAAACTATAATAAAGCTGACACATCATGCAAAAAACACCAATAAGCAAAGAGCTTGTAGACAACGCCATACGCGATTTCGGCATCCAAGACTTCGAGCACGCAACGATACGCGAAGTGAAATCGGTTGCGGCATACGCAGAAAAAGAATCAGGTGTTGAGTTCATCAAGCTCGAAATGGGCATACCGGGGTTGCCTGCATCTAAAATAGGAGTTGACGCACAAGTCGAAGCACTGAAAAACGGAATAGCCCACTCGTATCCGGACATCCAAGGGTACCCCGAATTGAAGAAAGAAGCATCGCGCTTTGTCAAAGCTTTTATCGGGGTTGACATTGCTGCTGAAGGTTGCATACCTGTTTGTGGAAGCATGCAAGGCACGTTTGCCGCATTTCTGACATGTTCGCAAAGCGATAAGAAAAAAAACAAGATTCTTTTCATCGACCCTGGTTTCCCTGTACAGAAAATGCAACTTCAAGTGCAGGGAGTGAAATATGAGACATTCGACGTTTACGATTACCGTGGTGACAAATTAGCACCAAAGCTTGAAAATTATTTGAGCAAGGGCGATATATGCGCTATTGTCTATAGTAATCCCAACAACCCGTCATGGATTTGCTTCAACGAGGATGAATTGCGCACGATAGGCACGCTCGCTACGAAATATGATACTATCATAATGGAGGATCTCGCCTATTTCGCAATGGATTTCCGCAAACAGCTGAGCACACCATTCCACCCGCCTTACCAGGCAACAGTGGCGAGATACACAGATAATTACATGCTCTTCATAAGCGGGAGCAAGGCGTTCAGCTATGCGGGAGAACGCATCGGCGTTGTTTGCATATCAGACAAGCTTTTCCACCGTCATTATGCAGACCTTGATTCGCGCTACGAAATGCTGCCGTTCGGCCTCGTGTTTTCAACGCGCATGCTTTACGCCCTGTCCTCAGGCACGAGCCACAGTGCGCAATACGCCATGGCGGCGATGCTGAAGGCCGCGTCGGACGGAACATACGATTTCCGGAAAGATATAGGCGTCTATGGCGAACGAGCCAACAAACTGAAGAAAATTTTCCGCAAACATGGTTTCGTCATCGTTTATGATAAAGACCTTGACGAAGATATCGCCGATGGTTTCTATTTCACAATCGGCTATCCCGGCATGACAGGTGGACAATTAGCCCACGAACTGATGTATTATGGCGTAAGTGCAATCTGCCTTACAACCACAGGAAGCAACCAACAAGGTCTAAGAGTATGTACGTCGTTCATAGAAGACCGGCAAATGTCGGTCTTGGACGAGCGCATGGCCATATTCAACGAAAACAATCCCTTGTAACAATACTAACAGACAATGCCCATAAAATCACCAAACATGATATTTATGGGCATTGCCTTTTCAAAAAATCTTTATGTTAACGAAAACAAACAAATCAACATTGTTTTCGTGTTGTCGTTTTTTTACTTTACCTTTGCATGTAAAGATAACACAAACTTAACATGTCATGAACAAAAAACTACTAACAACAGCATTGGTGTCATTAGCGGCAATACCTGCATTATCACAAAAATCGTTTGACATAACGGTCGTAAATGATCATCAGAAAGACAAAGAAAACGTTCCGATAGTACTTAAGTTGGAAAAATACGGTATCGACGTAAAATCGGCATTGGTAACCGACGGCGGTAAGGAGATTCCATGTCAAATTGACGACATCAACCAAGATGGCACTGCTGACGAACTGTGCTTCACGACAAACGTCGACGCAGAGTCATCTAAGAAATTCAACATAACGCTGTATGATAAGGGAACTCCGAAAAAATACGAACCACAAGTGTATGTTGAAATGCTGCTGAGCAACAAAAAGGTGAAAGAAAGCAACAAGCAGAACCTGTATATATCGCAGCTGACCGTTGACAACGGAACGAATCCATATTGGACACTGCATCATCATGGGGCAGCTTTTGAAAACGACATGGTGGCCTACCGCATATACTTCGACCACCGCCAAACAGTGGATATTTACGGTAAATACAAGAAACAGCTTGAACTTAAGGATACCCAATTCTATCCGGACAAAGCCCAGAAAGCGGCACAATACGGTGACGACGTGCTGTGGGTAGGTTCAACACTCGGCCTTGGCACGCTTAGGGGATGGGACGGCAAACAGCCCACCATGCTCCAGGATGTTGACAAGAGAAGCCAACGCATAATATCGCGCGGTCCTGTGCGTACAATCGTAGAGGTGAAAGACAAGGGCTGGACACCTCAACCCGGTATGGAGCCTATCGACATGACTGCCCTCTATACGCTGTATGCAGGGAGGAGGGAATGCCACGTCGACGTAAGATTCAACAAGCCGGCAAAGGGCTACTTGTTGTCAACAGGATTTATCAATGTGAAGAATTCTACCGAATATTCTGACAAGAAAGGCCTACGCGGATGCTGGGGCACGGACTGGCCAGTATCAGCCAAAGACAGCGTTGGGCATAAGCGCGAAACCGTAGGTCTGGGTATATGCATACCCGAAAAATACATAGTAAGTGAGGAGCCGGCAAACAAGGACAACTACGCATACGTAGTTAAGACCGACACAGACGAACTTCACTACATGATAACGTTCTGCAGCGACAACGAGACTTTCGGCTACCATAGCGACAAGCAGTGGTACGACTTCCTTAAAGAATGGAAAGACGACGTATCACACCCCGTAACTATCAAGTAAACAAACCGACAAGGTTGACAAGCATCCTTACATGGAAAATCCTTAATATGATTTTCAGCCTTTTATATATAAAATGAATGTCCGCATTCAGCCAATACGTCCCATTATAATAAAATGAGTCGTTTGGTTTGAATGCGGACATTCATTAATACTATTGCACAATCTTGAACCTGATCCTAAACGTATGCTCCTCCTCGTTCCAGTTTGTGCCAAGCAGTTCGAACCGCCCTATTTGCGATGTCGAACGCACATGCTTGCCAATACACGGACATACGTCGTAATCGCCTATGCGTACAAGCCGTAGCGTCTCGGAAACGTCATCGGGCAACTTGTCAAGCGATACACCCTCAGGCACGTTATTACGGCTCACATACTCAAACGTAACGGGCAAGTCCTCCTCTATCAATTCATTCATGCGCCTTACAATCTCCTTCTCCTCGCGGCGGTCGGGCTTATGGTCGAGCACGTAGCTTATCTTGCTCTTCTTGCGCTCGATATGGGCGTTGGTTGAACGTCCGCACCCGAACATCCTCACCATTGTCTGGTTAAGCAAATGCTCGGCCGTGTGCGCCGGAGGAAACTCTTCCTTATTGTGGGCGTTAAGGCTGACAATCTCTTTCATTTTAATCAAACATTAAATTTATACACCCTGCCTCCGTTTGCACCGATAGTCAACCTTACGAAACCGTCGGCATGCAGATCCCACTCAACAAGGGTTCCGCCGCCCAGCAAGTCGCACGCCTTTACCCGCTTTTCCGGCAAGCCGAGATACTCGAAGGCATGGTGCGGTAAACGTATGCCGCAATCCACTGCCTTATCATAGAAGTTAACAGCTACAAGCAGCACATCGCTGCCACATTTCCTTAAGAAGGCGTATTGGCGGTCAGGGTTAAAAGAGCACGCCCCATCGTTATTGGCATACATCAAGTCGAAGAATAAACCGTCAGCCACGGCTTTCTCCGTCCTGGCTATATTCAACACTTTTGTGTAAACGCCTTCAAGCAACATTTCACCGGCCGACATCTTCCTCCTGTCAACATACCCATGGTATAAGGATGGAACCGTCCAATAATCGAATATCGTCGTGCGCCCGTCGCGTCCGCTAAAGCCCTCCGAGTCCATGCCGCGCTCGCCGAACTCTTGTCCGGCATAAAGCATATACGGATTGCCGCCCATCAATGCGCTTATCACGAGAGCGGGTACTCCACGCCTGCCGTCGCCTACCAGGAAGTCGCTTGCCAAGCGCATTTCGTCGTGGTTTTCGAGGAAATACAGCATGTGGTCCTTTATGTCATCTACCGACTGCCACTGCCATGTTATGGCCGACGCGGGGCAACCCCCGCGCATCACCCCGCACAGACAGTCATACATACCAACCTTATCGTAAAGGTAATCGAAGCCGCAGGCTACGAAGTTGCGGTAAAGCGACGGGTTGTACACCTCGCCGATGAACAACAGTCCGGGATGGGCGGCTTTAGTCCTTGCTATTGCCCATGACCAAAATTCAACCGGCACCATTTCAGCCATGTCGCACCTAAAACCGTCTACGCCCTTGCCCGCCCAAAAGTCAAGTATTGCGGCCATTTTGTGCCAAGTGTCGGGCACAGGGTCAAAATGATACGACCTACCTCCAGCATCGCAATAGTCAACGCCGTAGTTCAGCTTCACCGTCTCATACCAATCTGTTGAACCTGGATGGCTGTCAAAATGGTCATTGCCGGTTGCCTTGGCAGGAAACTCCGTATAAGGATACCCCGCGCCGCACATCAAGTCGAAATAAGGCTCAAAGGGTACGCCTGTGCAATAATAAAAATTGTTGCCGGGCGAAAATTCCAAACCGGTATCGTCGGTCTCGCCCAAATCTTTCACGCCTTCCGGCTTGGCCACCGACTTATATTGACGCGCCACGTGGTTGGGCACAAAGTCGATGATAACCTTTAAGCCCATATTATGTGTACGCTCAACAAGAGCTTCAAACTCCTCCATTCTCTTGTCTACCTCTACGGCCAAATCGGGGTCAACGTCGTAATAATCGGTTATTGCATAAGGCGAACCGGCGTTGCCTTTCACAACGGCAGGATGCTGGCTTGGCACGCCATACGCTGAGTAATCCGTTTTAGACGCATGGCGTATTACTCCCGTATACCATATATGGGTGGCACCAAGTTTCTTTATGCGTCGCAGAGTCACGCTGTCGAAAAAGTCCATTTTACCGCAACCGTTCTCAACCAAAGTACCGTTGCGCTTACATACGTTCTTGGAATTGCCGAACAGGCGTGTGAATACTTGATAAATGATTATCTTATTTTCCATGGCGTTAAAAAAATGCATACATTCATAATGCACAATACTCATGCCTTACAGTGAGCAATGCCTTACGTGTCCTGTTCCTATAGGCCTTGAGCCTAAGGAACATGCCGTATTATGCATTATGAATGATGCATTGTGAATATTAGATACCGTGTACGGCCACGTTCTTGTCGATGCGGCCAATCATGCCCTGCAATGCCTTTCCTGGGCCGCATTCAGTGAAGTCGTCGGCTCCGTCGGCTATCATAGACTGTACGCATTTCGTCCATTTAACCGAGCTTGTCAGCTGGGCTATAAGGTTAGCCTTTATCTCAACCGGGTCGGTATGCGGCATACCGTCTACGTTTTGGTAAACAGGGCATTTGGGCGCACTGAACTCCGTCTGTTCAATGGCTGCCTGGAGTTCATCCTTGGCCGGCTGCATCAGCGGCGAGTGGAACGCTCCGCCCACTTTCAACGGCAGCGCACGCTTTGCACCTGCAGCCTTGAGCTTGTCGCAGGCTTCGTTTATAGCTTCAACGTTGCCGCTTATAACCAGCTGCCCCGGGCAATTGAAATTGGCGGGCACGCATACATGGCCGGCCTTATTGACCTCGGCGCAGATTTCCTCTACCTTATCGTCGGGCAGTCCTATGATGGCAGCCATTGTTGAGGGGGCTGCTTCACATGCCTTCTGCATTGCCATTGCGCGGGCGTAAACCAACTTCAGTCCGTCCTCGAAGCTCAACGCTCCGGCGGCTACAAGTGCCGAAAACTCTCCGAGCGAATGGCCGGCCACCATCGACGGGGCGAAATCTTCACCCATGCAGAGCGCGCTGATGACGCTATGCAGGAACACGGCGGGCTGTGTCACCTTAGTCTGCTTCAGCTCGTCGTCGGTGCCGTTGAACATTATCTCGGTTATGTTATAACCGAGAATATCGTTTGCCTTCTCAAAAAGTTCCTTTGCCAAAGGATTGTTGTCGTATAGGTCCTTGCCCATACCTACGAATTGAGCTCCCTGTCCGGGAAAAACAAATGCTTTCATTCTTTCCAAATAATTTAACACCAAAATATTTTAGCGTGCAAAGTTAACATTTTTCCATCATACATGCAAGCGATGGCCGCATTATCAGCAGTTTTAAGCCGCAACCGAGGTGAAAATGTAGGTTTGACGTCGTTTTATTTTGCGTTTCAGCCGAAAAGCGTTACCTTTGCAGTTGCGGAAGTAGTGTCCCGGCCTGCCGCTTGCGCCAAGAAGGAGCAAGAGGAAAGTCCGGGCAGCACAGGACGCCCCACTTCTGAAAATAGAAGCTGTCGGCGACGGCAGGACAAGGCAGAAGAAAACAACCGCCCGCGCCACTAAGGCAAGGGTAAGGGTGAGAAGGCGGTGTAAGAGACCACCGGCTGTCAGGCGACTGGCAGGCCGTGCCATCTGGGGGCTGCAAGTTCATGTAAACCATCGTCGGAGGGTTGTCCGCCCGATTACGCAAAGTAAACGATGGAGGGTGGAACGCTTGAGCCGTGGAGCGATTCACGGAGTAGATAAATGGCAGGCACCGCCGCAAGGCGGACACAGAACCCGGCTTACAGGGACACTGCTTTCTTTTTTCCCAATCACCATACACAAGCGTCCACATCTGGCGCACCTACAAAGGAATCAACCATGAAAAAACAAATAACACTAATCATCGATTTCCTCCGTACTGGCATCTGGCACGTGAAGCGCAATGACGTCAAGCCGTGGCTCTACTTCTTCTACGGCATTGTAAAAAAAGTGTTGCTTGCCGTAGAGCGCGCCACAACGAAGCGCATGGTCAACTCAGCATCCGCGCTCACCTACTCTACCCTGCTCGCCATAGTTCCAATATTGGCCGTTGTATTCGCCATAGCCCGCGGATTCGGCTACAACAAGTACATAGAAGATTGGTTCCGCGAAACACTGGCCAGCCAGCCCCAAGCCGCCGAGATAATAATAGGCTTTGTCAACTCCTACCTTGTGCACACCAAGAGCGGAGTATTTTTAGGCGTTGGCCTGCTCTTCATGCTTTGGACGGTCATCATGCTCATCAGCAACATTGAGCAGACATTCAACTATATATGGCAGGTAAAGAAGCCCCGCAGCATATTCCGCACGATAACCGACTACATGGCCATGTTCCTGCTCATGCCGATAATCATCGTCATAACGTCAGGTATATCCATATTCATGGCCACCGTGTCAGACAATGTCGGGGGATACGTATTGCTGGCCCCCGTCATGCGGTTCGTCATAGCACTGATGCCGTACATATTCATGTCAGCCGTATTCATAGCCCTCTACCTGTTCATGCCCAACACCAAGGTAAAGTTCAGTTGCGCCCTCGTACCTGGCATACTAGCCGGCGTAGCCATGCAGGGGCTTCAGCTTGTGTACATACACTCACAGATATGGGTTAGCAGCTACAACGCCATTTACGGCTCGTTCGCCGCTTTGCCGCTGTTCATGCTGTGGGTTCAGATTTCATGGACAATATGCCTTTTCGGTGCCGAGTTGTGCTACACCAGCCAGAACCTTGAGGACTATGCCTTCCGCGCTCAGACCGAGGACATAAGCCACCGCTACCGCCTGATGCTCAGCGTAATACTGGCAGGTAAGATATGCCACCGCTTCGAATACGGCGGCAAGCCGTACACCGCCTTGGCGCTGAAATTGGAAACCGGCATACCGGTGCGAATCGTCAACGACCTGCTTTACGACATGACCCAAGTACACGTGCTCATAGAAGTGACAAGCGACGAAAAAGGTGAAGAGAGCTTCTACTTACCCGCCGAACCGACAACCAGATTAAGTGTCGGCACGTTGGTGGACAGGCTCGAATCACGGGGGCGGTGGACGCTTGACCTTGACATGCACATGCTCGACTCAGACAACTGGCGCCACATCATCAAAGCCCGCTCGGCTTATCTTGAAAGTCAACACGACATACTGCTCAAGGACGTTTTCCAAAATGCATAATCAACAACGCATGAACATATTACGACTTCCGTACTAATCAGCACTACCTGTCATCACGACGATGCAATATGCATTTACCCGAAATTGTCATTAAACCATAATGTTTGAATATTATCGTATTTACATACCCTACAACATGATTTTAGTTTATTGTTGTTCACTAAAATTTGTTGACCCCAAATCTGTCTAATGATTACGGTTCAACCAACGGCCTTATCACAAGGCAGTAACAAAAGTTTTAGCAGGCACTTATATAATAAAATAACAAGTTACTTTTACAAGCATATTGTTTTACAACTGATAAAACCATCCTATCACAAACACATGTCAGAATGTTTTTATAATACCATAATGTTACATTGCAATATTAACGTGAGTTCGGTATAAGAAAACTATTGAAAAAGTTGTGGGAATGAGATATTTTTAGTACCTTTATAGCTGACAATCAATAAGTTACATAAAAACATCCATTCCCATGACTGATGCAAATTTAA
>CALUIJ010000146.1 GCA_944320675.1 uncultured Prevotella sp. | reverse complement strand
TATACTGCGACACGCTGAGGTCTATCTTGCCTCCGTCTTCGGTCTCTACGTCCTTGTAGAGCACTTCCTGGCCGTGGCGCACCACCATTTGCATCAGCATGTATTCAACGGTAGGCGCCTGCTGCACGGGTGCGAGCGGCTGCAGGGGCTTTACGGGGCCTTCATTCCTTGCCTCCTCGCGGCGCTGCTCCTTGCGCTTCTCCTCTATGTCGCCGCGTATGAACTTGTTGGCCGTGCTTATCAGCGTGGACTCGGGCATGCCCAAGCGGTGGGCGCATTCGGTTATGTACGTGGCGCGCGTTATCTGGTCCTGTATCACCGACACGCTCTTTACTATGCTGCTTATCGCCTCCGAACGCTTTACGGGGTCGGTCACCCCTTTAAGCAGGAGGTTGGTCTTAAACTCGATGAAGTCGGTCTGGTTGGCTTCTATATAGCTGCGGAACTCCTCGGCCGTATGCTTCTGCGCGAAGCTGTCAGGGTCGTCGCCGTCAGGCAGGAGCAGCACTTTTACGTTCATGCCCTCGGCCAGCAGCATGTCGATGCCGCGTATCGAGGCGTGTATGCCGGCGGCGTCGCCGTCGTAGAGCACGGTGATGTTGCTCGTGAAGCGGCGTATGAGGCGTATCTGCCCCGTAGTGAGCGACGTGCCCGACGACGCCACGACGTTCTCAACCCCGCTCTGGTGCATCGACGTAACGTCGATGTAACCTTCTACGAGATAGCAGCGGTCTTGCTTGGTTATGGCGTGCTTGGCCTGGTAGATGCCGTAAAGCTCGTTGCTCTTGTGATAGATAAGCGACTCGGGCGAGTTGACGTACTTGGCCACCTTCTTGTCGTTGCCCAATATGCGACCTCCGAAGGCGACCACGCGCCCCGTGACGGTATGCACGGGGAAGATTACGCGCCCGGCATAGCGGTCCTGCAACCGGCCGTCCTCCCTCTTGTAGCACAGCCCCGTGTCGATAAGGAACTGCTCCTTGAAGCCCTTGGCCAAGGCGGCCCGGGCCAAGGCGTCGCGCTCGGGCATGGCGTAGCCGAGCTGGAAACGGCTTATCGTATCGTCGCGGAAACGGCGCGAGCGGAAATACGCCAAGCCTACCGCCCTGCCCTTGTCGGTCTCAGTCAGGTTGTCTTGGAAATAACGCAACGCCCAGTCGTTCACTATGAAGAGGCTCTCGCGCTCGCTTTCCTCGCGTTTCTCCTCGTCGGTCAGTTCGCGCTCGTGTATCTCAATGTTGTATTTCTTAGCCAACCAGCGCAACGCCTCGGGGTAAGTCATCTGCTCGTGCTCCATGACGAAGCCGACAACGTTGCCCCCCTTGCCGCAGGAAAAACAGTGGCAGTAACCCTTCGAGGGCGACACGACGAACGAAGGAGTCTTCTCGTTGTGGAAAGGACACAAGCCCTTATAGTTCACCCCGGCCTTGCGCAGGGTGACGAATTCAGACACGACGTCGACTATGTTGGCCGCGTCCATTATCTTGTCTATCGTAGCCTTGTCTATCATTTCGTCTTATTGTAACAGCAGCCTTAGACCTACGAAAGTCAAATCATGTTGTTCTTACGCAACCAACGCTTGCCGCCCGGCGTAAGAAACCATAACAACGCACAAATACACGGTATGCCCACCATGCCTAAAATGATCAATGTTCCCATTATTTTTCTTTTTTACTATTACTTAAAATCAGGCCCAACACCAACAATACCGCCGCTATCGTGCCACTTAACACATATATGAGCCAACGCATGTCTTCCAAATCCTTAATCAGCGAAGCGACAAAAACGCCCGTTAAAAAATACTTGGAGACATCGATAAGATAATTTCCTAATTTCTCTTTCCACATAGGTTTGCCATGAAGTTAAAAGTTTCCCTTTTTCTCCGCTTGCATTGCAAATATACGGAATATTAATGAAAAACTGCCATGTTTAGGCTATTTATTCAGAAAATATAATCAAACCAACCATATTTCACACACTCCGTTAATGCTTCCGCAATATCAAAACGACAACGGAAACGGGCGGGAACGTTGCAAAACGACATCAAGGAAATGTCAGTCGGAACAGTCGAAACAGGTTTCCATGTCAGTGTAACGGCACGCCTCATGTTGCAAAAACATGTCGGATACTGCACGGAAACAGGCGTTATTTAATCGTTTTTAACCACATTCCCATTAAAAAAGGCCGATTACGGCCCGGCTAAAGGCCGCCTCCGGCGCAGCAAAAGGATGCCTTTTGCCTTGCGAAAGGTTACACTTTACTGCACAAGGAGCGGTCCGAAACTGCACAGACAAAGGCCAAGCGCACAAACAACGCTGGCATTCAACGCATTACGTATGCACACGGTTTTTATGTATTTTTCCGTCCGAAAGATTTTATTTCCATAAATAACGCGACCTGAGAGCGTCAAAGCAAACCAATGTGTAAGCAAAACGCAGGAAACGGTATCAAAAGTAAAAACACTAAGGAACGGCATCAGCAATTGATTACCATCGGGCATGCCCGCCCGCACTTGTTTCTACGTTATGAGATGAAAGGCGTTTTTCTTAATTCTTAACTCTTTATTATCAGTTATATTACATAAAACCATTAACTTTGCAATCCATTTACCCTTAACCGGAAGAAGTGGAGATACAGGTATTAGTTTTTTTAAATTAAAAAGAAAGGAAAAAAGAGATGAAAAAGTTATTTATCGCCGCATGCGCGGCAGGCATGTCGTTAAGCCTCGCCTCATGCGGGACACAGCGTAAAGCAGCCTCAACGACGGCCGCACTCAATGGGGAATGGAAGATAACCACCGTTGAGGGACAGGCCATCCAAGCCAAGCCGGGCGAGAAAGAGGCGTTCATCGGATTCGACGTGAAAGAGAACCGCATCTACGGCAACACCGGCTGCAACAACCTTACAGGAGGATTGCAGGCCGACGCGAAGAATGGAACCATATCGTTCGGACAGACAGGCTCGACGCGGATGATGTGCGCCGACATGGAGACCGAACAGAAGGTGCTCGGAGCAATGGGCAAGATCGGGAAATATGAAATCACGGCCGACGGGAAGCTGAACTTCAAAACGGCCGACGGCGAAACCGTGATGACGCTCGAAAAAAAGTGAAAGACTGAAAGCGGAAAGTGAAAAATCCAAATGCTGAAAAGTGAAGGGTGAAAAGCGAAGAGTGAAGAATCCAAATGCCTTGAATAATAGCGATAATAAGTTATGGCAATGGATTCTTCAATTTTCACTTTTCGTTTTTCACTTTTTTCTTTGCCGTGCGGCAAAAAAAGTGTATTTTTGCATTCATGAAACTTTACATTATTAATATATAACTATGAATCTAAGAATCATCGTACTTGCCAAGCAAGTACCCGACACGAGGAATGTGGGAAAGGACGCGATGACAGCCGAAGGAACGGTGAACCGCGCAGCGCTGCCCGCAATCTTCAACCCCGAAGACCTGAACGCGCTCGAACAGGCTTTGCGCCTGAAGGAGCAGAACCCCGGCTCGACAGTAGGCGTATTGACCATGGGCCCTCCGCGCGCCGCTGAAATCATCCGCCAGGGACTTTACCGCGGAGCCGACACCGGCTGGCTGCTGACCGACCGCCTGTTTGCCGGAGCCGACACCCTCGCCACATCCTACGCCCTTGCCACCGCAATCAAGCACATCGGCGGAGCCGACATCATCATCGGCGGACGCCAGGCCATAGACGGCGACACGGCACAGGTAGGCCCGCAGGTGGCACAGAAGCTCGGCCTGTCGC
>CALUIJ010000145.1 GCA_944320675.1 uncultured Prevotella sp. | reverse complement strand
ATGGCCTTATACTTGTCCTTTATGCCCGACATGTCGGACACGAACACGTCGAAGCCTTCCTTCTTGGCCAACACGGCCGCTCCGGCTCCGCTTTCTCCTGCTCCAAGTATTACTATTCGTTTCATGTCGTTATTATTTTGAATTTAAAGAATTTACAGAAGGTAAAGAAGTTAAAGCCATTACTATTGCTGATAACGCCATTTATGGGTTGTGGCAGGGCATACGGCTTTAAATTCTATAACTTCTTTAAATTCTATAACTTCTTAAAATCATCTTATCTTCAATGTTATTATCGTAAGTGCCGCAAGGATTATGGTGACGATCCAGAAGCGGATGGTTATCTTCGACTCGTGCACGGCGCCCTTGGGCTTCTTGAAGAGATACTTTATCTCGGGGTCGAGCTGCTCCTGCTGCGTGCGGAACGTGTCGTGCAGCGGGGCGCGCTTGAACATGCGCTGCTTCACTCCGCGGTGCGTGCCCAGTTTGGCGTACCACACCTGCATTATCACGCTGAGGCTCTCGACGAAGAATATGCCGCACAGTATGGGCAGCATCAGCTCCTTGTGGATTATGATGGCGCACACCGCTATGATGCCTCCGATGGTGAGCGAGCCTGTGTCGCCCATGAACACTTGCGCCGGGTAGGCGTTGTACCAGAGGAAGCCGATGAGCGCGCCTACGAACGCGCACATGAACACCACTAGCTCCTGCGAGCCCGGTATGTACATTATGTTGAGGTAGGCGGCGTATTCTATGTGGCTCGACACGTAGGCGAAGATGCCTAAGGCCACGCCTATTATCGCCGAGTTGCCGGCGCACATGCCGTCCATGCCGTCGTTTAGGTTGGCGCCGTTTGACACCGCCGTGACTACGAATATCGTCATTATGACGAACAGCACCCAGCCGGCGGCCGTCTTATACTTGCCGCAGAAGCTCATCAGGTTGGCGTAGTCGAGGTTGTGCCCCTTGACGAAGGGGATGGTGGTCTTCAGCGACTTCTGCGCCTCGGGCCTGTGCTTTACTACCGTTTCCTGCCCGTCCTGCCTCTCGATGGCGAGGTTCTCGTTTATCTTTGCGTCGGGGCTGTACCAGAGGACCAGGCCCACTATCAGTCCGATGCTTATCTGTCCCACTATCTTGAAGCGCCCCGGCAGGCCCTCCTTGTTGTGGCGGAATATCTTGATGTAGTCGTCCAGTCCGCCCAGGAAGCCGAGCCACACGGTGGTGACGATCATCAGTATCAGGTAGATGTTGCGCATACGGCCGAGCAGCAGCACCGGTACGAGTATGGCCACGATGATGATTATGCCGCCCATCGACGGCACTCCGATTTTCTTCACGCCGAAGGGGTCGATCTTCGCGTCGCGCTGCGTCTCGGTGATTTGCTTGCCCTTGAGGTACTTGATGAACTTCTCGCCGAACCACGCCGAAATCACCAGCGACAGTATCAGCGCCAGCAGCGACCTGAACGATATGTATCCCCACATGTGTGAGCCGGGTATGCCGAACTGTTCCAAGAACCGGAATAAGTAATATAACATTTTATATTTAGAAATTAAAGTAGTTAAAGACTTTGTCGCTCGCTCCGCCCGCTAAGAAGTTAAAGCCGAATGCCCTGCTCCTTGCAGCGTTGTTTGATTTTTACTTTTTAATTGCCAATTTCGCATAAACGGCCTTTTACCTTGCGGAACGTTGTCTTTTAAGGGCTGAAAGACCGCTTTCCGCATCCTCAAAGGATGCCTTTTGCGGCGGCGTTGATTATCAGGCAGTTAGCCGTAGGGCCGGACTTGCCGGCCTAAAGGGGCTTGTCAGTCCGGCAAGCTGCCGCCGTGTTCCGGCTGTTCCTGCCCGGCGAATATCCCGCGGAGCACCTCCTTGTCGTCGAAGTGGTGCTTCACGCCGCGTATCTCCTGGTAGTTCTCGTGCCCCTTTCCGGCCACGAGTATCACGTCGCCCTTCTTCGCCATCATGCATGCGGTGCGTATCGCCTCGCGGCGGTCGACGATGCTGACCACCTTTTTCATCTGCTTCGCGTCAAGCCCGGCCAGCATGTCGTCGATGATGGCCTGCGGCTCCTCGAAGCGCGGGTTGTCGCTCGTTATGATGACCTTGTCGCTCTGCCTTACGGCCTCTTGCGCCATGAGCGGGCGCTTGCCCTTGTCGCGGTTGCCGCCGGCGCCGCACACGGTGATCACCTGCCCCTTGCCGCCGAGCACCTCGTGGATGGCCTTTAGTACGTTCTCAAGCGCGTCGGGCGTGTGGGCGTAGTCGACGATCGCCGTGTAGCCCTCGGGCGAGTGCACGGGGTCGAGCCTTCCGCTGACGCTCTTCAGCGTGCTCATCACCACGAGCACGTCCTCGGGCTTCTCGCCGAGCATCACGGCCGCTCCGTAAACGGCCAGGAGGTTGCTCACGTTGAACTTGCCGATGAACTGCACGCCCACCTCGCGGCCGTCTATTTCGAGATACATGCCCCCGAAGTGGCACTCGAGTATCTTGGCGCGGAAGTCGGCCATAGTCCTCGTCGAGTATGTCTTTACCGTGGCTTTGGTGTTCTGCACCATCACCATGCCGTTCTTGTCGTCGGCGTTGGTTATGGCGAAGGCGCTCTTGGGCAGGCCGTCGAAGAAGGCCTTCTTGGCGTTGCGGTAGTTCTCGAACGTCTTGTGGTAGTCAAGGTGGTCGCGCGTCAGGTTGGTGAATATGCCTCCGGCGAACTTCAGTCCGCCTATCCTCTTCTGCGCTATGGCGTGCGAGCTGCACTCCATGAAGGCGTACTGGCATCCCGCCTCCACCATCCGGGCCAGCAGGCGGTTAAGCTCTATCGGGTCGGGCGTGGTGTGGTCGGCCTCTATCCGCTCGTCCTCGATGTAGTTGCAGACGGTCGACAGCAGTCCGCACTTATACCCCAGCTTGCGGAACATATTATATAATAAGGTGGCGATGGTGGTCTTTCCGTTCGTGCCGGTGACGCCTACGAGCTTCAGCTTGCGCGAAGGGTCGCCGTAGAACGTGGTGGCCACTTCGCCCACGGCGTCCTCGGTCGACTTCACCTGCACGTAAGCCACGCCCTCGACGGTGTTTTCAGGCATGTCCTCGCACAGTATGGCGGCCGCCCCCAGCTCTATGGCCTTGCCTATGTAGGCGTGGCCGTCGGTCTGCGTCCCTTTCATTGCGGCGAACAGGTGCCCCTCCGCTATGCGCCGCGAGTCGATGTTCACGCCTGTTATTTCCTTGTCCGTGCTCCCCGCTACGTTCACGGGGCGGATGTTCTTGATAAGCTCTTTTAGTAACATACTTCGCTTGTTTTTATAATTCCAGTTTGAGTGTGCACGTCTCGCCCTTCTTTATCACGTGCCCGGGGGCGAGGCTCTGGCGGGTTACCTTGCCGCGGCCGTTGAGCCTTACCTTCACGCCGCGGCTCTCGAGGGCGAACACGGCGTCGCGCGCCCCCATGCCCTTGACGTCGGGCACCACGTTTGCCGGGTACCTCTCCGTCCGCGACAGCGTCACGTCGGCCGTCGCGCGCCTTGCCGTGCCCCATATCGGGTTGCCCTCGGCGTAGCTTCCGTTCCAGTTCTTGTTCGTCCGTATGCCGAGGTGCGTCAGCACGTAGTCGGCCGCCAGCAGGTCGCCGTTCTTCACGTCGGGCGTTAGTATCGACGTTGAGTCGCGTGCGTCGGCAACGTCGAGCTTAAGGCTTTGCGCCATGATACCTTCCGCTATGTTGTGGAACACCTGTGCGCTGAATCCGCTCGAGGCCGGCAGTCCCGTCTTCTGTATGCAGACTATGCAGCTGTAGCGTGGAGCGTCGGCCGGGAAGAAGCCTACGAAGCTGAGCAGGTAGCTCACCGTTCCGGCCTTGTATCCGCTGGCTCCCTTTGATATTTGCGCCGTGCCGGTCTTGCCGGCTACTTTGAACGAGTGCGACCCGGCCTTCTTGCCGAGGCCCTGGCTCACGACGTGCTCGAGTATCGTCTGTATCTCGCGCAGGGTCTTCTCCTTACATATACGCTGCTTTATGACCTGCGGCGGAAACTCTTGCACCACTTGCCCGTCCTTCACTACCTGCTTGACGAACCTCGGGCGCATCATCGTGCCGTTGTTGGCGATGGCGTTATAGAACGTCAGCGTCGATATCGGCGGCACCTGCGTCTCGTATCCTATGCTCATCCACGGCAGAGCCGTCTTGCTCCAGTTTACGTATTGGCCGTGCTTGTTCTTCTTCGGCATGCGCACGCGGGGCGGGGCGTAGCCTACGATGGGCAGTTTAAGGTCTTCGCGTATGCCTACGCGGTCGAGCCCCTCGACGAACTTTTCGGGATTGTTGCCGTAGTACTTGTCGATTATCCGGCTTACCCCGATGTTCGAGCTGTATTCGAGCGTCTGCGGAAGAGTCAGCACCTGGTATCCGCCGCGGTGCCAGTTGTGGTCGCGCATCTTGGCCCCGTACATGTCCCAGATGCCGCTGCCGGTGTCAACCCTGTAAGTGGTGTCGACCACGCCGTCGTCGAGCGCCACCATGAGCGACGCCGTCTTGAACACCGAGCCGGGTTCAAGCAGGTCGGACACGGCGCTGTTCTTTATCTCGTAATACTCCCCGTCGGCGCATTTCGTCATGTTGACGATGGCCTTGACGTCGCCCGTCTTCACCTCCATGACCACCGCCACGCCCACGTTGCCGTTGACTTCCTTAAGCTCGCTGATGAGCGAACGCTCGGCCAGGTCTTGCATGTTGACGTCGATGGTGGTCACGATGTCGGCCCCGTTCACGGGGTCTATCTGCGTGATGTTGAGGTTCTTGCCCCTTATCCTCTGGCGGCGTATCTTGCCTGTCTTGCCGCGCAATACTGAGTCGTAAGACAGTTCGAGGCCGAACTTCGCCGTGTCCTTCGCCCCGAAGAGGTCGCCTATGGTGCGCTTGGCCAGCGAGCCGAACGGCCGTTTCCGGGCGTTGAACTTCTCTACGTGGAAGCCTCCGGCGTTGGCCGACGTGTTGAATATGGGCAGCCGTTTAACTTCCGAGTACACGCTGTAGTTCACCCTGCGCCTCCATACCGGCCAGTGGCGGCTGCCCTTGGCGCGCCCTTTCTCGAGATGCGCCTTGAACTCGGCCGCGGTCTTTTCGGGGAAGATGTCGTGCAGGCCTATGCAGAGGCTGTCGATCTTATTGTCCCAGAGCGAGTCGCGCACCTCGTTGTCGTCGCCTCCCGCCCTGAAGTCGACGAACAGGCGGTATTCGGGCAGCGAGCCGGCCATCAGCCTTCCGTCGCTGCTGAGGATGTTGCCGCGCACGGGCTTCACGTCGACGCTGTCCTTTGTGAAGAGGTCGGCCACTTCCATCCAGTAGCCGTGCTCGGCCGTGGCGATGTACACCACCTTGAAAAGTATGGCTATGCCAACGATGACAATGGCGTAGGCCACGAGCCTGTACCGCTTGATCATCTTTTTCCTGTCAAACATGCTACTCATTTCCCGGAATGTTTATTATGTAAGGCGGTTGCGTGGGTATCTGGAGCACGCTGTCCTCGTTGTCCTTCAGCATTTCGAGCACGTTGCTTTCTCGGCACATTTCGGTCAGTTCGCTCGTGCTCGCCAGCGCCTTGTACTTCGCGTCCTTCAGTTCTTCTTTCAGTTCTTCTATTTCCAGCATGTCCTGCTGGCAGCTGTACCTGTTCGACACGTAAATCATCGTTATGAAGGCTACGAGTATTATCACTCCTATCTGCTTCCTGATGACCTCGGCCGTGAGGAAGTCGCCGCCCAGTATCTTGCGCAGGGTGAAGCCCGCCGACAGCGGTGCCTCCTCCTCGGTTACGTGTTTCATTGCCGCTCCCTTCTCGTGCAGCGGCTTGCCGCCGCCGTCGCCGTCGTTGCCGCCGGCCGTTGCAGGCGCGGCCTGCCTGATGTCTTCGTCGCTCATTCTCCGTCGTCTCTCTTTTCTGCTATTCTCAATTTTGCGCTGCGGCTGCGCGGGTTGCCCTCCAGCTCGCTTTCGCAGGGCGTTACCACCTTGTTGTTAACAGCCGCTAATGGCGAAACCGTGCGGCCGTAGAAGTCTTGCGCGGCCGCGCCCCCGGCGTTGCCCGTGCGTATGAAGTTCTTCACGATGCGGTCCTCGAGGCTGTGGTATGTTATCACCGACAGCCTGCCGCCCGGCCTTAGCAGCTGCGTGGCGGCGGCGAGCATCTGCTTGAGCGCGCCCATCTCGTTGTTGACCTCTATGCGCAGGGCCTGGAACATCTTCGCCATGTCCTTCTTCCCGCGCTCCCGCTTGAAGAGCGCCGCCGTGGCGTCCATGAGGTCTTGGGTGGTTCCAATCGGCCCGGCGGCCCTCGCCTTGGCTACGGCCGAAGCCAGCCGGCGCGAGTTTTTCAGTTCGCCGTACATGTAGAACACGTCGGCCAGCCGCGCCTCGTCATACCGGTTGAGCACGTCGGCGGCCGTCATGCCGTCGCGCTTGTTCATGCGCATGTCGAGAGGGGCGTCGAAGCGGAACGAGAATCCGCGCGCGGCGTCGTCGAAGTGGTGGCTCGACACGCCGAGGTCGGCCAGCAGTCCGTCAATGGACTCCACGCCGTAGTACGCCATCCAGTTCTTAAGGTACCTGAAGTTGCTCCTCACGAAGGTAAACCGTGCGTCGTCCACGATGTTCGCCTCGGCGTCGGCGTCCTGGTCGAAACCGAACAGGCGGCCCTCCGGCCCGAGCCTTGCGAGTATCTCGCGGCTGTGTCCGCCTCCGCCGAAGGTCACGTCGACGTATGTCCCCCCGGGGCGTATGTCAAGCCCGTCTACGCTCTCTTTCAGTAGTACGGGCACGTGGTAAGTCTCTGCTGTGGTAGCCATGGTCTTTCTGTGTTTGTCAGTCATTGTTATTGCCGGGCGCGTCGTGCGGCGCACTGGCGTCTCCGGCCATTATCGCTTGCACTGCCTTGGCGAAGTCCTCCTGGCCCATGAAGGGCTCGCCCGAGGGCTCGCCGTTCCATATTTCCACGGTGTCGTCCATGCCTACGAACCTCACCGACCGGTCGATCCCCGCCGCCTTAAGCATCCGCTTGGAGATAAGGAAGCGGCCGTTGGCATCGAGCGCGACGGCTTCGGCCTCGGCCACGAACTGGCGGAAAATGCTTTGGTGGGCGGCGTCCCAGCGGTTCAGGCGCGAGCGCAGGGTGTCCATCTGCCTGTTCCATACGCTTTCGGGATAGAGCACAAGGCACGGCTGGAATATGTCCTTGCGCATCACGAGGGTGGCTTCGCCGCCGCATTGCAGCTCCTTGCGGAACGTGGCGGGCAGGAAGGCTCTTCCCTTCGAGTCGATTTTAGCTTCTATCGTGCCGAGAAAACGCATGGGCTGAACACTTTTTATATGGTGCGGCAAAGATAAGTATTTTTCCCCACACCCCACCACTTTTCCCCACAAAAGTGATGTTTTTTATTTAATAAGGTAAAAATGTGCTTTTCATGGCGTCCGGCGCGGCTTGCGCCCCGGTGTCCGTAGCTCTTTTCCGTTTTCGTGCCCTGTTCTGTATATTTATGCATTCCCATTGCCTGCTTGCATGCCCGGCTGCGTCAGTTTGACGCCTTGGGAAGGCTGTCGCCGCCGGCCGGGCGGGCTTCCAAGGGGTTTGTGAACAAATTCACAGCCGTTGTGAAGTATTTCACAATGGCTGTGAAATACTTCACAGACGTGCCCGTAACATGTTGGCTGTTAATGATTTATGATTTTGTGAAGTTTTGTGAACAAATTTTCTTGGTTCGTAAGGCGTGCTTTTGCGCTGCGAAAGGCGGCGTTTTGGCCAGTGGAAGGCGTATTGTTGCGCCTTGGATGATGAAAATCGGCGGTTTAATCGGCGTTTTCCCCTTTCGCCGCTTCCTGTTTTGCGGATTCCTGTTGTCAAAGTTTTTGAATTTTACTGATGCATGTTTATGCACGGCGGTGCATAAATATGCATTCTCCGGACAGGCTGTAGGCCGCGCCGCGCGGGGTTTGCGGCCGTGGCGGTTTCCATGAGCGGCCGTGTGAAGGCGGGGCAAGCCGCGCCCACATGGGCTGGATCCGTGCTTTTGCGGCAGGCCTTGCCGTGCGCCGCCGCTCCTTGCCGCATGCCTCGGCACCGTTTTTACGGCCGTTTTTGCGCCCGAAGTTAAGATGCGGTTGGGATTTTGTTGCAAAATAAAGTTTTTTCAAATATTTTTCATCAAAAGCGACACGATTTTGGAAAACTTGGATTATTTTTGCACATTAGATATTGCGCCGCGGCGGCTCGGAGCCTGTCCGGGAGCTGACGGCCGGGCTTTCCACGGCGCAGGGTTAGTATATGAAACATGAACCACATCACGGAGAAGACCATCGACGTTAAGGAGATACTCAAGGGCAAGATGGGCGACAAGGCGCGCTACGTGCCGAAGCCCGTAGTGAAATGGCTTGAGCGCATACTCCACCAGGACGAGGTCAACAAGTATCTTTGGGAGAGCCGCGGGCTGACGGGCGTGGAGTGGCTTGAGGCCACAGTGCGCTATCTCGACATGACGCTCGACATCGTAGGGCGCGAGAACCTTCCGCCCAAGGACGACGGCCGCCTTTACACCTTCGTAAGCAACCATCCGCTCGGCGGAGTGGACGGCGTAGCCCTCGGCGCGATAATCGGGCGGCACTACGACGGTCGGCTGCGCTATCTCGTGAACGACCTGCTCATGAACCTGCCCGGGCTGGCGCCGCTCTGCATACCGATAAACAAGACGGGCCACCAGAGCCGCAATTTCCCGGCCATGGTCGAGGCCGGCTTCCACGGCGACAACCATATTATAATGTTCCCCGCCGGCTTGTGCTCGCGCAGGCAGGGCGGAGTGATACGCGACCTGCCGTGGAAAAAGACTTTCATAACCAAGAGCGTCGAGACGCACCGCGACGTCGTGCCGATACACTTCGGGGGGCGCAACTCCGACTTCTTCTACAATCTCGCCAATATATGCAAGCGCCTCGGCGTGAAGTTCAACGTGGCCATGCTCTTCCTGGCCGACGAGATGTACAAGAACCGCCACGAGACGTTCCGCGTGGCGATAGGCAGGCCGATACCGTGGCAGACGTTCGACCGCTCGAAGACGCCCGCCCAGTGGGCGCAGTACGTGCAGGACATGGTCTACGGGCTTTGACGAGCCCCGGCCCACGCAGAAGTTACATATCAACAACAACATTCAATATTTCCGGAATATGGGAGAAGAGATTATCCAGCCGATTGACAAACAACTGCTTAAAAGCGAGCTTACGCCCGACAGACAGCTGAGGATGACCAACAAGAGCCACAATGAGATATACGTGGTGACGGCGCACAACGCGCCCAACGTGCTCAAGGAGATAGGCCGGTTGAGGGAGATAGCCTTCCGCGAGGCCGGCGGCGGCAGCGGCAAGAGCATGGACCTCGACGATTTCGACACGTGCGCCAACTGCTACAAGCAGCTCATCGTGTGGAACCCCGAGGAGGAGGAAATCATCGGCGGATACCGCTACATGTTCTGCGCCGACGCCGGCATCGGGGCCGACGGCCAGCCCGTGCTCGCCACGAGCCACATGTTCCACTTCTCTGAGAAGTTCATGGCGGACTACATGCCTTGGACGGTGGAGCTCGGCCGCTCGTTCGTGTCGCCCGAATACCAAAGCTCGAAGATGGGCGCAAAGAGCCTTTTCGCCCTCGACAACCTGTGGGACGGCCTTGGGGCGCTCACCGTCATACGTCCCGACATCAAGTACCTGTTCGGCAAGATGACGATGTATCCCTCTTACGTGCGCCGTGGCAGGGACATGATACTTTATTTCCTCGACAAGCATTTCGGCGATTCCGACAACTTGATAATCCCGATGAAACCGCTCAAAATAGAGGCCGACGCGGCCGAACTGGAGCGGCTCTTCTGTGAAGACTCGTTCAAGGAGGACTACAAGATACTGAACCGCGAGGTGCGCAAGCTGGGTTACAACATTCCGCCGCTGGTCAACGCCTACATGGGGCTCAGCCCCACGATGAAGATGTTCGGCACGGCCATCAACTACGGCTTCGGCGACGTGGAGGAGACGGGCATACTCATAGCCGTCGACGAGATACTCGAGGAGAAGCGCATACGCCATATCGACTCGTTCATCAGGGAGCATCCCGAGGCCCTTAACATAACGTCGGGGGCCAACAAGGTGATTTATAAGGAAAAAGGGGTATGACAAACGTATTATAAAAGACGGCCTTTCACTCGATGAAATGCCGCCTTTTATGCGATGAAAAGCCGCCTTTCGCAACGCGAAAGGCGGCTTTTTAGAATGTGGGAAACAATTATTTAGAATATAGAAGGCGTTTTCTGAACATGTGAAAGGCTGATTATTGGAATATAGAAGGATTCCGTCTGCGGATTGCTTCTTATGAATGTCCGCAATCAAACCTAAACACATCCGCATTCATCCTCTTCCAAGCGGTCGGTAGGTAATCGTCATTCCGGGCGTAGACCCGGAATCCAGTGTGTACAACCTCTTTCTTTATCAAATGGTGTTTTACTGGATTCCGGGTCTACGCCCGGAATGACGATTACCTGCCGACTTATAGAATGAGGATGAATGTGGACGTATTGGGTAAAAACGCAGGCATTCATTTTTAATTCTTAAACGCAGGTTGCGGCAGGGCCGCAATCATACTATGGGCAGGCTGATGCCGTTGATTTTCTGGTAAATGTCTAAGGCGTAGACGTCGGTCATGCCGCTGATGTAGTCGATTACGGCCATGAGGCGCGTCTCAAGGTCGGGCGAGTCGATGTCGTACTGGCTGCTCACCCGGCTTATAAGCTGCCGCGAGTAGAAGCGCCCGGGGTTGACGGCGGCATCGGTCATAACCTCCATCAGCGTGGCCATTATCTTGAAACCGCTCAGTTCCACGTCGAGTACGGGCTTGCTCTTGTATATCTTTTCCTTCGATAAAATGGCGCATTTCCGGTATGCCGAGGCCAAAGGCTCGTCGATGCTGTCGATGAGCGGGCCGTTGAACGAGCCGTCGAGTATCTCCTCCTCGTGCTCCACGAACGCCCTTACGCACGCCCTTTCGAGCGCGCCTATGACGCAGGCGCGCATGTAAACCACCTTTTCGTTGTTGTCGGTTATGCCTTCGTCCTCAATCCTCTGCAGGATGTGGCGTTGTGCTTCGCCGTCGAAGAAACCGAGGAAAAGGCCGGCCGTTTCCTCATACGACACGATTTTCAGCTTGTGGGCGTCCTCGATGTCCATTATTTCATAACAGATGTCGTCGGCGGCCTCGACCAAGTATACTAACGGATGGCGCGCGTATTCGAGCGGCTGTCCGTCGGCCGACTTGCGGATTATGCCCAATTCATCGGCGATTTTCGTAAAGATTCCGCTCTCCGGACGGAAGAATCCGAACTTGCCGTGCCCCCGTTCGGCTATGGCCGACGCGAAGGGATACTTCACTATCGACGCGAGCGTGGTGTAAGTCATGACGAAGCCCCCGTCGCGCCGCCCCTTGAAGCGGTGGGCGAGCAGGCGGAAGGCGTTGGCGTTGCCCTCGAAGTGGGTGGCGTCGGCCCAGAACTCGGGGCTGACCTTGTCCTTAAGCGCCGCTCCCTCGCCTTCGGTGAAGAACGTCTGTATTGCCTTTTCGCCCGAATGTCCGAACGGAGGGTTGCCCATGTCGTGGGCGAGGCAGGCCGTGCTGACCACCGTCCCGATTTGCGGAAACAGCGTGCCGCGCAGCCCGGGGCGGCGTTTCATTACGGCGTGGGCCACGTCGTTGCCGAGCGAAAGCCCCACGCTGGCCACCTCGAGGCTGTGGGTGAGCCGGTTGTGTACGAACACGCTTCCCGGCAGCGGGAACACTTGGGTCTTGTTCTGCATGCGGCGGAACGGGGCCGAGAATATCAGCCGGTCGTAGTCGCGCTTGAATTCGGAGCGGTCGTCGTGGCGCGCCGTGTGGCGGTGCTCCTGTCCGAGCCGCTTGTTGGATATAAGTTGTTGCCAGTCCATAATAATTCTGTTTAGTAGTAAGGGAGTATAGTAGTAAAGGAATAAGTACGAATGCCATGTAAACTTACCCCGGAGAAATGCACGGCCGCCTGCAAGCGGCAGTCACGCCTGCTATTGGTCATGGCATATCTACTTACTCCTTTACTCCTTACTCCTTCGCTCCCATAAAATATTTTCTTCGCAAAAGTAGCCTAAAAAAGCCAAAAACTTTTCTTTTTAATCGTAAAATAGCTGTTATGTGGATATAATTCGCTACTTTTGCGCCTTAATTAATAAGTAAAATAACACGATGGTACAAGTAAAGGTTATCAACAAGGGACACCATCCGCTGCCGGCTTACGCCACTCCGCAAAGCGCCGGCATGGACCTGCGTGCCAACATAACGTCGCCCGTGACGCTGCGCCCGATGGAGCGCAGGCTCATCCCCACGGGGCTCCATATCGCGCTTCCGGCCGGCTACGAGGCCCAGGTGCGCCCGCGCAGCGGACTCGCCCTGAAGCACGGCATAACCGTGCTGAACTCGCCGGGGACCATCGACGCCGATTACAGGGGCGAGGTGATGGTGTTGCTGGTCAACCTTTCGTCCGAGGACTTCGTCGTTAACGACGGCGAGCGCATCGCGCAGATGGTAGTGGCCAGGCACGAGACGGCCGTGTTCGCCGAGGTGGCCGAGCTTGACGAGACCGAGCGCGGAACCGGCGGCTACGGCCATACGGGGGTGGAATGACAAAGGCTTCTCATACAAGAAAAGTTAGATGAAACGGTTAGTCCTACATACATTCTTATGCCTGTCGGCGGCTGTCGTGACGGTAAGTTGCGCCACGCGGCGGCCTGCCGGGACGGTTGCGCCCGCAGGGAAGGCCGCTGCGCCCGCAGTGCCGGCGATAAGCCATAACGACAGCCTGCGCTTCAAGACGTATTATTACGAGGCCGTGAAGCAGCAGGCGAGCGGCAATCTCGATGCCGCCTACGACTTGTTGCGCCATTGTCTTGACATCAATCCCAATGCGGCCGAGGCTTATTTCTTACTGTCTTCGTATGACGGCGTGCTGAAAGGCGACTCGGCTTCGCTTTGCGACATCAAGCGGGCGGCCGAGCTTAACCCCGGCAACAACGCCTACCTTGAGCTTCTCGGCAGCGGATACATACGTACCGGCGACTTTGCCGAGGCCGTGAAGGCGTATGAGAAGTTGGCCGCCAACAGTCCCGAACGTGCCGACGTGCTCGACATCCTGGCCACGCTTTACGCCCAGTTGAAAGATTATGACAACATGCTCGGCGTGCTTAGGCGCATGGAAACGCTCGAAGGCGCAAACGAGGAGCTCACGCTTGCCAAGATGAGGGTTTATTCGCTGCAGGGCAGGAAGCAGGAGGAGTTCAACGAGTTGAAGACGATGTCGGAGAAACATCCTAATGACTTGAACTACCGTGTCATGATGGGCAACTGGCTGTTGCAGAACGGAAAGGCCGAAGAGGCTTACAAGCAGTACGGTGAAGTGCTGGATATAGACCCGGGCAACGTTATGGCCCGCATGTCGATGATCGATTATTACCGCGAAGCGGGTATGTTGCAGCGGGCCGACTCGCTGCAAGAGGCGATGCTGGTCGACACAAGGACTCCCGTAGAAAGCAAGATGACGCTCATGCGAAGGGTAGTTGCCGACAACGAGAAGAACGGCGGCGACAGCACGCAGGTTGTCGGGCTGTTCAGGAAAATACTCGCCCGGCCGCAGGAAACGGCCGACATGGCCGAGCTTTACGCCGCCTACCTGTCGCTGAAGCAAATGCCGCAGGACTCCATATCGAAAGCGCTTGAAATAGTGCTGGCCATCGCTCCCGACAACGCCGCCGCCCATCTGCAGCTCATACAGGCGTCTTGGTCGAAGCAGGATTATGACGCCGTGGTGCGCCTTTCACGCAAGGCTATCGACTATATACCCGATGAAATGGCGTTTTATTACTTCCTCGGCTTCGCTTACGTGATGAAAGACGACGATGACGACGCGCTTGCCGCCCTGCGGAGCGGTGTCGGCCAAATAGACGAAGACAGCAATCCCGACCTCGTTTCCGACTTTTACGCCATCATGGGCGACATCCTTCATGATAAGGGACTTGCAAAGGAGGCTTACGCCGCGTATGACAGTTGCCTGCATTGGAAGGACGACAACCTTGGCTGTCTTAACAATTACGCTTATTTCTTGTCGGAAGAGAACACGCGCCTTGACGACGCAGCCCGCATGAGCTACCAGACCGTGCAGGCCGAACCCGGCAACAGCACTTACCTTGACACCTACGCCTGGATACTGTTCAAGCAGAAGAAGTACGGCGAAGCCTTGCAGTACATCGACATGGCGGTGGAGAACGACTCGGCGAAAAGCGCCGTAATCATCGAGCATGCGGGAGACATCCACGCCATGAACGGCGATATCGACAGTGCCGTGAAGTACTGGAAGGAGGCTTTGGAGATAGGTTCGGAGAACGAAAAGGTTATCGAACGTAAGATAAAACTCAGGAAATATGTTGAAAAATAGCGGTGGATGGTTTTATGGAATGGTGTTTTCGGCAGCGGTGATGGCCGTCGTTTCGTGCGGCACGAAAAAGGCTGCTGTCGACGGCTGCACGCAAGCCAGCGGATTGGTGGGCGGCCGCGGCGGCGCCGTGGCCGACGCGCAGGCCGTCTTGCGGAAAGTTTACGCCAACCAAGCGGACGCCCGTTGCATCTCGTCGAAAATCAAGTTCACTCTCAGGAACGGGCGTAAGGACCTCTCCGTGTCAGGCTCGTTGAGGATGAAGAAGGACGAAGTGGTGCGCATACAGCTTACGGCGTTCGGCCTGATGGAGGTGGGCAGGCTTGAGTTCACCAAGGACTACGTGCTCCTGATGGACCGCATGAACAAGCAATACGTCAAGGTACGGTATGCCGACGTCGGCTTCTTGCGCTCCAACGGACTTGACTTTTACGTCTTGCAGGCTTTGTTCTGGAACCAGCTGTTCATCCCCGGGCGGCAGGGCGTCGACGAGTCGTCGCTCGGCATGTTCGCCGTGGCTGACGGCGGGGCGGCAGGCAACAATCTCATATCGCTGGAACAAGGCGGCATCGGCTACCTGTGGAGCGCGGACAAGGCTGACGGGCGGATAACGAATGTCGACGTTACGTATTCGGGAAAGTCGGCAGGCGCTACTTCGGTGGGCTGCGCTTATGGCTCGTTCAAGCCGCTCGGGGCAAAGCAATTCCCGACCGACATCACCCTGGCCCTTAAGACCGCCGCCCTCGGAAATGCCGGCGGCATGTCGGTCAACATAGCTATCGACAAGCTCGGCACAGACGACGGTTGGGACACTTTCACCACGGTGTCGGGCAAATACAAGCAAGTAAGCGTTGAAGACATAATCAATATGCTTTTGAAACAGTAAATGAAACGACTCCTTATATTCTTGTTGGCCCTCGTGACGGCTTTCCCCTCGTTTGCGCAATCAGGCAAGCAGGACACGGGGAAGAAGGCCAAGACGACGCGCGTGGCGAAGAAACGCACGGCGAAGAAGAAAAAGGCGGCCGCCGACTACTCAAACAACTCCATTAAGGGCCTGCGCAACCAGCGCGCCGGAGTGCAGCGCAAGATTAAGCAGCAGGAGCGGCTCTTGCGCGCGAACAAGGCCGACGTGAAGAAAAGGTTGGGCAACCTGATGGCCCTCAACACCGAGATTGACAAGCACCAAAAGACAATCGACACCATACAGGGCGAGATAGCCCGCATCGACGGCAACATAAGCATGCTGCAACGCCAGCTCGCCACGCTCGAGAAGCAGTTGGAAGAGCGCAAGGCCAAGTATGCGAAGTCAATGCGCTACCTCGCTGCCAGGCGCACCGCGCAGGACAAGCTGATGTTCATATTCAGCGCGAAGAACTTCGCCCAGATGTACCGCCGCATGCGCTTCGTCCGCGAATACGCTGCCTACCAGCGGTCGCAGGGCGAAATGGTGAAGGCCAAGCAGCTCCAGATAGAGGAGAAACGGAAAGAGCTGCAACGGGTGCGCGGGCAGAAGAACACGCTGCTGAGCAAGGGCAGGCAGGAGCACGCGGCACTGCAGGGCAAGCAGGAGGAGCAGAAGAAGATGGTGAACACGCTGCGGCGCCAGCAGAAGACGATAGAGAGCGTCATAGCCGAGCAGCGCAAGAAGGACGCCGAGCTTAACGCACAGATAGACCGCCTCGTGGCCGAGGAAATGGCCAAGGCCAAGGCGCGCGCCGAGGCCGAGGCACGCCGCAAGGCCCAAGCCGCCGCCGAAGCCAAGCGCAAGGCCGAGGAACTGGCCCGCAAGAAGGCCGAAGCCGAGGCCCGCGAGCGTGAGAACCAGCGGCGCATAGCCGAGGCGAAAGAGCGTGAGCGGCGGGCTGCCGAGGCGGCCCGCGAGGCCGCCAAGCGCGACGAGGCCGCCCGGGCCGAAGCCGAGCGCAAGGCCGCTGCCGCCAAGGCCGACCGCATAGCGGCCGAGCGCAAGGCGCAGGTCGACAAGGAGCGCAGCGAGAAAGAGGTGGCCAAGGCTAAGAAGAGTGCTACGGCGGCCGCCGCGTTCGACACGCAGGACCGCAAGCTGAGCGGCAGTTTCGAGCGCAACCGTGGCCGTCTGCCCATGCCCGTGGCCGGCCAGTGCAAGATAATCACCCACTTCGGGCAGTACAACGTGCCCGGACTGAGCAACGTAAGGCTCAACAGCAACGGCATAAGCATACTCGGTCAGCCCGGCGCGGCCGTGCGCTCGGTGTTCGAGGGCGAGGTGAGCGCCGTGAGCAACCTCGGCGGAACGATGGTCGTGATGGTGCGCCACGGCAGCTACATTTCCGTTTACTGCAACCTCGGGGCGGTGAGCGTGCACAAGGGACAGAAAGTAAGCATGGGCCAAAGGCTCGGCTCCGTAGGCTCTGACAACACCCTGCAGTTCCAGCTGAGGAACATGAGGGCCGCCCTGAACCCCGAAAGTTGGCTCAGGAGATAGTTGCGGCGATGTGGCAAAATGATACGGACAGACCGTATGTCATGACGATATGATATTCTGCTTTACGGTGTCAGGCACCGTAGGGCGCAGGCGTTAAGGGCGGAGGCGTTTGTTGCTGTCCGCCTTTTTTGCGCCGTTGCCGATATGAGAGGTAACCTTTTGAGCTCCAATAGGTTGTCTTTCGGCGCGTGAAAGGCCGTCTTTCGCGCGCCGAAAGACGGCCTTTTGCGAAAGTGCTGATTCCCAATTGGTTTCATGCGGCTTGCGGCCTTATGACGGTTTGCAATGTGGGTTGCCGTTTTTAGCTGCAATGTGACAGCTGCTACCGTCCGCCTGCGCCGGACCCGGAGCAGGGGCAGGCGGGCATGGCCGTCGGCTCGCGGCTTTTACGCGCGCCGGTGTTTATTTTACCGGCAAGCGGGAAAAATATCATCCAAAATTGCGTATAAGAAAAAATTTGATTACTTTTGCCGAATAATAAGGTACGAGGTTTTATGGACGATAAACTTAGGATAATCATCAGCGGCGGCGGCACCGGCGGGCACATCTTCCCCGCCGTGTCGATAGCCAACGCCATCCGCGCCAAGCATCCCGACGCTGAGATACTCTTCGTAGGAGCCTTGGGGCGCATGGAGATGCAGCGCGTGCCTGCGGCCGGCTACGAGATAGTGGGGCTGCCGATATGCGGCTTCGACCGTAAGAACATGTTGAAGAACGTCGCCGTGCTCTTCAAGGTATGGAAGAGCCAGCGCATGGCCAAGAGCATAATACGCCGTTTCAGGCCGATGGCTGCCGTCGGGGTGGGCGGTTACGCCAGCGGCCCCATGCTTAACGAGTGCGCCAAGCGCGGCATACCCTGCCTGATACAGGAGCAGAACTCGTATGCCGGAGTGACTAACAAGATATTGGCCAAGAAGGTGGAGCGCATCTGCGTAGCCTACGACGGCATGGAGCGCTTCTTCCCGGCCGGCAAGATAATGAAGACGGGCAACCCCGTGCGCCAGGCTTTGCTCGACACGAAGCTGACGAGGGCCGAGGCCCTGCGCTCGTTCGGTCTTGACGAGAACAAGAAAACGGTGCTCATCGTGGGCGGAAGCCTCGGGGCGAGGACCGTCAACGAGAGCGTGATGCAGCATCTTGACGACATTAAGGCGTCGGGCGTGCAGTTCATCTGGCAGACGGGCAAGTACTATAACGCCTCGATAAACGAGCGCCTGAAGGGCCGCACCGACCTGCCCATGCTCAAGGTGACCGATTTCATCGGCGACATGGGCGCCGCGTACAAGGCCGCCGACCTCGTAATCAGCCGCGCCGGGGCGAGCAGCATATCCGAATTCTGCCTTATAGGCAAGCCCGTGATACTTGTGCCGTCGCCCAACGTGGCCGAGGACCACCAGACTAAGAACGCCATGGCCTTGGTCGACAAGGGTGCCGCGCTCTACGTAAAAGACGCCGACGCGCCCGCCGAAGCAATCTCGCTCGCCATCAGGACTGTCAAGGACGACGCCCGCCTGATTGCGCTCAGCACGAACATAAGGAAGCTGGGACTGCCCGGCTCGGCCGACGTAATAGCCGACGAGGTGGTAAGGCTGGCAAGAAAAAGCGGAAAGGTGAAAAAGTGAGAAGGTGGGGACGCAGCGGGCTGACACGCCTTTTCCCCCCTTTAACTACTTGAAGAAGACAATGGAAATAAAAGACATAAAAGCAGTATATTTCGTCGGAGCGGGCGGCATAGGCATGAGCGCCATAGCCCGCTACTTCCTCCACAGGGGCGTGGTGGTGGCCGGATACGACAAGACCCCTTCGGCCCTTACGGAGCAACTGGAACGCGAGGGCATGCTGATACATTACGACGAGAACGTCGACGAGGTGCCCCACGCATGCCGCAACCGCGAGTCGACGCTCGTAATCTACACCCCGGCGGTGCCGGCCGACCATAAGGAACTGGCCCACTTCCGCGAGAAAGGCTTCGACGTGGAGAAGCGCGCCCAGGTGCTCGGCATGCTCACGCGCGCCCATAAGGGCCTCTGCGTGGCCGGGACGCACGGCAAGACTACCACTTCGGCCATGTGCGCGCACATCATGCACCAGAGCCACGTTGACTGCAACGCCTTCCTCGGCGGCATAACGAAGAACTACTCGTCAAACTACATACTGAGCAAGGAGAGCGACTACGTCGTGATCGAGGCCGACGAGTTCGACCGCTCGTTCCACTGGCTGCGCCCGTGGATGAGCGTTATAACGTCGGCAGACCCCGACCACCTCGACGTCTACGGCACGAAGGAGGCTTATCTCGAGAGCTTCGCCCACTATACAGAGCTGATACAGCCCGGCGGCGCGCTCGTCATGCACACCGGCCTTGAAGTGCTGCCGCGCCTGCAAGACGGCGTAAGGCAGTACTCCTACGGCCGCGACGGAGGCGACTTCCACGCCGAAAACGTAGTGGTCGACAACGGCGAGATAACCTTCGACTTCATATCGCCAGTAGAATGCGTGCCCGGCATACGCCTCGGCCAGCCCGTGCCCGTCAACATAGAGAACGGCATAGCCGCCATGGCGTTGGCACAGCTTAACGGATGCACGGCCGAAGAGCTGAAGTACGGCATAAGGACTTTCCGAGGGGTTGACCGCCGCTTCGACTTCAAGATAAAGACCGACGGCCTGGTGTTCCTCAGCGACTACGCCCACCATCCCAAGGAAATACGCCAGAGCGCCATGAGCATTCGCGAGCTTTACAAGGACAAGAGGATCACGGCCATATTCCAGCCGCACCTCTACAGCCGCACGCGCGACTTCTACAAGGACTTCGCCGAGAGCCTGAGCCTGCTCGACGAGGTTGTGCTCTGCGACATTTATCCTGCGCGCGAGGAGCCGATCCCCGGCGTGACGTCGCAGCTGATCTACGACAACCTCGCCCCGGGCGTTAAGAAAGCGATGATACGCAAGGAGGACGTGCCGGCATACGTGAGGGCCAACGATTTCGAGGTGCTTGTAGTCCTCGGCGCGGGCGACCTTGACAATTACGTGCCCGAGATAGAGAAAATACTTTTGGAGAAGACCGGTAAATGAACCTTAGGCTGAAACGGATACTGTCGGTAGCACTGTGCGTCGTCCTTGCCGTCTACGTAGTGCTGGCCATGACCTCCTTCAACAATCCGAAGGAGGTCTGCCCGCTGTGCACCAAGGTGATGATCAATGTCGAGGACGAGAGCACGAACGGATTCCTGAGCGTCGGCGAGATAAAGCGCATCTTGGAGCGCAACAGGCTCTATCCGTTCAAGAAGCGTATGGCGG
The DNA here is from genome assembly GCA_944320675.1 of uncultured Prevotella sp. Lineage (GTDB taxonomy): Bacteria > Bacteroidota > Bacteroidia > Bacteroidales > Bacteroidaceae > Prevotella. Next base: position 3,722 of record CALUIJ010000145.1, on the reverse strand, counting down.
ACGTCAATCCGCGCGACATAGAGGAACAGCTTAAGGCAAGCCCTTTCGTCAAGACCGCGCAGTGCTACAAGACCAAGGACGGCTGCGTGTACGTAAGCATAACGCAGCGCCTGCCCGTCGTAAGGGTGAAGAACGTCGCCGGCGAAGACTATTACTTGGACGACCAGGGCGGCATCATGCCCAACTCCAAATACACGTCCGACCTGATAATAGCCACCGGCTATATATCTAAATGGTACGCGCGGAGGTATCTCTCGCGCCTCGCCATCGAGATAATGAAGGACGAGTTCTGGCGCAACCAGATAGTGCAGATCAACATCCGCCGCGACTTGGGCGTTGAGCTTGTGCCCCGCGTGGGCGACCACGTCGTCTTTCTCGGCAGCATTCCGCAGACCAGGTACGTCAACAGGCGCAAGGCCTTGGTGGCCGGTTTCGTGGGGCAGAAGCTCGACCGGCTGGAGAAGTTCTACAAGTACGGGCTCAGCCAGGCCGGCTGGAACAAGTATTCGTACATCGACCTTGAGTTCGACAACCAGATTATATGTAAAAAGAAGTGATAGACAGAGCAACAAACAAAGAAATAATAATACAGAAAACGTATGGCAGCAAAGGATTTTATCGTAGCAATTGAACTTGGCTCGTCAAAGGTGACAGGTATCGCGGGCAAGAAGAACCTCGACGGAAGCATATCCGTGCTCGCCGTTGTGAAGGAGGATTCGTCGTCGTTCATCCGCAAGGGGTCCGTTTACAACATAAACCAGACGGTGCAATGCGTTGCGAACATCGTCAAGAAACTTTCAACGTCGCTCAAGGCGGAGATAGCCCGGGTGTACGTAGGGGCGGGGGGACAGTCGCTCCGGGGCGTGAAGAACGTCATCGTGAAGGACCTCCCCGGCGACACGGTGGTGTCGCAGGACATGGTCAACGAGCTGATGGACATGAACCGCGGCATGTCTTACCAGGACGCAGTGATACTTGACGCCGTGCCGCAGGAATACAAAGTAGACCACCAGTTGCAGGTGAATCCCGTCGGCATACAGTGCGTCAGGCTCGAGGGCAACTTCCTTAACATCCTTTGGCGCAAGACTTTCTACCGCAAGCTTTACGAGTGTTTCGACATGGCGGGGGTGCAGATAGCCGAGTTGTACCCCTCTCCGTTGGCTTTGGCCGACAGCGTGCTGACCGACGCTGAGAAGCGTTCAGGCTGCGTGCTCGTAGACCTCGGCGCCGACACCACGACCGTTTCTGTATATTATAAGAACATACTGCGCCATTTGTCGGTAATCCCGCTGGGTGGCGGCAACATAACAAGGGACATCACCTCGCTGCAGCTCGACGACGCCGCGGCCGAGCGCCTGAAGCTGAGCTACGCCTGCGCTTTCACCGACAACCCCGAGGCCGACAACAAGCTGGTGCGCATCGACGCTGACAGGAGCGTGGAGATGGGCAAGTTCGCCGAAATAGTTGAAGGACGCTTGCAGGAGATAATAGAGAACGTAAAGTGCCAGGTGCCCGACGCTTACATAGAACGCCTGCTCGGAGGAATAGTCCTTACGGGCGGCGGCGCCAACATGAGGGGCATCGACAAGGCGTTTGCCAACAACCTGCACATCGAGAAGGTGCGCATAGCCAAGTTCGTAAGGCAGTCGGTAACGTCGAGTAACGCCGACATAACGGCCCACAACGGGATGATGAACTCTGTCTTGGCGCTGCTGGCGAAAGGGGAAATGAACTGCGCCGGGGAGGAGAAGCCCGAGAAGGCCGACCTGTTCGCCGAGCCGCCGTATCAGGCCGCTAAGCCGTCAGACCTCGGCCAGCCGGCGCGCGCCGCCGCCGAGACGGGGCAGGGAATGGCGCAGGGCGCGCCGAGGCCCGTCCGCAACCCGGCCGACGAACAACGCCTCAGGGCCGCCGAGGAGGCCGCGATAAGCGACGCCGGAGTGGCCGTGCAGGACGACGGCGCAGGGAAGAAGAAAGACGGAAAGGGCGGCTTCAAGAAAGCCTGGAGCAAGACGAAGGTGTTTTTCAAGTGGCTTATCGCCGAGGAATGATTCGCGAGGTGAGCGGCACCTGATTTGTCCAACAAAGTTTCATTACGATAAAATAGAGAAATAAGACATGGTTGAGAGACGTAACAGCATAGTCGATTTCGGCGAGCCCGAAAAAGAGAAGAGCATAATAAAGGTGATCGGCGTTGGCGGCGGAGGCGGCAACGCCGTGAACCACATGTACCGTGAAGGAATCCACGACGTTACTTTCGTGTTGTGCAACACCGACGCCCAGGCGCTCAACGATTCGCCCGTGCCCGTGCACCTGCAGCTCGGCAAGGAGGGTCTCGGTGCCGGCAACGTGCCCCAAAAGGCGCGCGAGGCCGCCGAGGAGAGCATAGAGGACATACGCAACATGCTCAACGACGGCACGAAGATGGCGTTCATCACGGCCGGCATGGGTGGCGGAACTGGCACTGGAGCCGCCCCGGTGATAGCCCGTGTGTCGAAAGACCTCGGGATACTTACGGTCGGCATCGTCACGATACCGTTCCGTTTCGAGGGCGAAATGAAGATAGACCAGGCCCTTGACGGCGTTGAGGAAATGTCGAAGCACGTCGACGCACTGCTCGTCATCAACAACGAGCGCCTGCGCGAGATATATCCCGAGCTGTCGATCCTCGACGCCTTCGGCAAGGCCGACGATACGCTGAGCGTAGCGGCCAAGAGCATAGCCGAGATAATAACCGTGCACGGCATAATCAACCTCGACTTCAACGACGTGAAGACCGTGCTCAAGGACGGCGGCGTGGCCATAATGAGCACCGGATACGGCGAGGGCGAGGGCCGTGTGAAGCACGCCATCGAGGACGCGCTCAACTCGCCCTTGCTCAACGACAACGACGTGTTCAACTCGAAGAAGATACTGCTCAGCATTTCGTTCAGCGGCGAGAAGGGCGGCAAGAGCGGCCTGATGATGGACGAAATGAGCGACGTTAACGACTTCATGGCCAAGTTCGGACAGAAGTTCGTACTGAAATGGGGGCTCGCCACCGACCCCGAGCTGGGCGACAAGATAAAGGTGACGATCCTCGCCACGGGCTTCGGCATAGAGGACGTTGACGGGATGAACACCCACATCAACAAGAAGCACGTGCAGGAGGAGAACGAACGCCGCGCGGAAGAGGAGGAAAAGGACGCCGAGCGCCGCGCCAAGCGCGAGCACTACTACGGTCCTGACAGCAAAAGTTCGAAGTACAAGCGCCGTTTCAACATTTACATATTCAGCGACGAGGCGCTCGACAACGACGACGTGATATCGTCGGTCGACTCAACCCCCACTTTCAAGCGCACCCGCCAGGAGCTTGAGGAGATAAAGAACCAGGTGGGCGGCGAAGTGAAAAAGAAGGAAGTGGAGGACAGCAGGATACAGGGGACGATAAAGTTCGCGTAGGGCGGCTTGGCGGCTAAGGGCCGGTGATTAGGGGATTTTGCCGCGCGTGCGGAGCGTAACGCCGCCGCAGCTGGTTTTTTCCAAGTCTTTGCTCTTGGCCAAAAAGGCGTTTTAATCCTATGATTGTTAAATTCTAATTCACAAAATACCATGCTGTTTGAACAAATAAGCAATGACATCAAGGAGGCCATGAAGGCCCGCGACAAGGTGCGCCTTGAGACCTTGCGCAACATCAAGAAAGTTTTTCTCGAGGCAAAGACGGCTCCCGGAGCCAACGACAC
>CALUIJ010000144.1 GCA_944320675.1 uncultured Prevotella sp. | reverse complement strand
AATTTCCCTGCTGAATTCCGTCTTGAAGTCAAGACTGTAAGATGTAAAGTCACCATAGTTTTAACATTTCCGACAAACATCTCGACAAACAGATGTGCTCATACACGAGCTTTTTTGCCGTTTTTTTTAAAACTTGGCACAAACCTCTTGAAGTAAAACAAGCCGTATGTTATTGGCATACAGCTTGTTATAAAAGTGATTCCGTAGGGATTCGAACCCTAGACCCACGCCTTAGAAGGGCGTTGCTCTAATCCAACTGAGCTACGGAACCAAAAACCGTGTGCAAAGGTAGTTAAAATAATCATCTTATCAAAATTTTTGCGATAAAAGTTTAGGAAACGGTCGAAAACGGCCTTGAAAACCGGTGATGGTACATTATGCGGGACTTGAAAGCCCATAATGTGAAAGACGGTGTTCTGTGCGGTGAAAGGTGGTCTTTCGGGCTTCAATATCTATCCTTTTGCAGGGCGGAAGACGGTATATTGGAACGGTGCTCAAGTATTGTTTCCGGGGTGGCTGTCCGCTACGGTAGGGTATGCCTTTTTTTATTTCCGGTTTGTGCCAAGATTAAGAAAATATGAAGGAATGTCTCTGTTTTTTCAAAAATATAATGTAATTTTGCGGACAAAATACATATATAAATTAAGACATGAAAAAAATCAGTTCGAAGAAATTCGTAATCCCTGCCGTAGCGTGTCTTGGCGTGCTGCTCTTCTTGTGTTACTATTTCTTCTTCACGCCGATGTTAAAGGGCGGCGAGGCTTGTTTCGTGTATATTGACCAAGACGATAATATAGATTCTGTTTTCAGCAAGCTTGACGGCGTGGCTTCACACCATGCCATGACAGGGTTCACGACCCTTGTGCGTCATAGCTCTTACGGAGAAAACATCCGTACGGGGCGGTACGAGATAGAAAAAGGCAACAGTGCGTTCACCGTGTTCAGGAAACTGAAGAACGGCCTGCAGTCGTCGGTGAGGCTTACCATACCGAGCGTGCGCACGGCCGACAAGCTGGCCGGGGCGCTGTCGAAGAAGCTCATGATGGACAGTCTGTCGCTTTATAAGGCCCTTACCGACTCGGCCGTGTGCGCCAAGTACGGTTATAAGCCTGAAACGATGCTTTGCATGTTCATTCCCAACACCTATGAAGTTTATTGGAACACGCCGATAGATAAGTTTCTTGACAAGATGAACAAGGAGAGCAAGAAGTTCTGGAACTTCGAGCGCACGCAGAAGGCCGAGGCCATGGGCTTCACAAAAGTTGAGGTGATAACCCTGGCGAGCATCGTCGACGAGGAGACGGCCGACGACGCCGAGAAGCCTATGGTGGCCGGCATGTATTACAACCGCATCAAGACGGGCATGCCGCTGCAGGCCGACCCTACGGTTAAGTTTGCTCTCAAGGATTTCGACATCAGGCGCATATACCATAATATGCTGAGCGTTGACAGTCCTTACAACACTTACCGCAACGTAGGTCTGCCGCCGGGGCCGATAAGGATTCCGACGGTGGCCGGCATCGACGCCGTGCTCGACCACGTACACCACAATTACCTGTACATGTGCGCCAAGGAGGATTTCAGCGGTACGCATAATTTCGCCGAGACGTATGAGGAGCATCTGCAGAATGCGGCGAAGTATTCGGACGCTCTGGATAAGAGGGGCGTAAAATGAAGTGTTTAGAAAACTTATGATGCGTGCCGCCGCGCGTCGGCGGCCGAAGACAATGAAATAAATCGAACAAAAGATATGACAACCGAAGAGAGTAAAAGCGAAGAGAAAAAGAACCTTAGTTTCGTAGAACAACTTGTAGAGAAAGACCTTGCCGACGGCAAGAACGGGGGCAGGATACAGACGCGTTTCCCGCCTGAGCCTAACGGCTACCTGCACATAGGCCACGCCAAGGCCATCTGCATGGATTTCGGCGTAGCCGAGAATCACGGCGGAGTGTGCAACCTGCGCTTCGACGACACCAACCCGAGCAAGGAAGACACCGAATACGTCGATTCGATACTTAACGACATAAAATGGCTCGGCTTCCATTGGGCCAACGTATATTACGCATCGGATTATTTCCAGCAGCTGTGGGACTTCGCCGAGTGGATGATAAAGGAGGGCAAGGCGTATATCGACGAGCAGACGAGCGAGCAGATAGCTGCGCAGAAGGGCACGCCCACGCAGCCCGGCACGCCGTCGTCTTACCGCGACCGTCCGGTGGAGGAGAACCTCGCCCTGTTCCATAAGATGAACACGCCCGACGTCGATGAGGGCTCGATGGTGCTCCGCGCCAAGCTCGACATGGCCAATCCGAACATGCACTTCCGCGACCCCATAATGTACCGCATAATACATACGCCCCACCACCGCACGGGCACGAAATGGCATGCTTACCCGATGTATGATTTCGCCCACGGGCAGAGCGACTATTTCGAAGGCGTGACACATTCGATATGCACCCTTGAGTTCGTGCCCCACCGTCCGCTCTACGACAAGTTCATCGACGAGCTTAAGACGTATAAGGGCGAGGGCGGCAACCTCGGCGACTTCCGCCCGAGGCAGATAGAGTTCAACCGCCTGAACCTTACTTATACGGTGATGAGCAAGAGGAAGCTGCATGCGCTTGTCGACGAGCATAAGGTCAGCGGATGGGACGACCCCCGCATGCCCACACTGTGCGGAATGCGCCGCCGCGGGTATTCGCCCGAGAGCATAAGGAATTTCATAAAGAGCATCGGCTATACCAAGTTTGACGCACTCAACGACATGGCCCTGCTCGAGGCTGCCGTGCGCGACGACCTTAACAAGCGCGCCATAAGGGTGTCGGCCGTGCTGAATCCTGTTAAGCTCGTTATAACGAACTATCCCGACGGGCGGGAGGAAGAGCTTGAGGCGGTGAACAATCCTGAGAACGAAGCCGACGGCAGCCACACGATAACGTTCAGCAAGAACCTTTGGATAGAGCGCGACGACTTCATGGAGGATGCCCCGAAGAAATTCTTCCGCATGTCGCCTGGGCGTGAGGTGCGCCTGAAAAACGCTTATATCGTGAAGTGTACCGGATGCACGAAAGACTCCGACGGCAATATAATAGAGATACAGGCCGAATACGACCCGACGAGCAAGAGCGGCATGGAGGGGGCCAACCGCAAGGTGAAGGGCACCCTGCACTGGGTGAGCGCCGATCATTGCCAAAAGGCCGAGATAAGGATATACGACAGGTTGTTCAACGTAGAGAACCCCTCGGCCGACGAGCGCGACTTCCGCGAGTTGCTCAATCCCGACTCGCTGACCGTCATGCCCGACTGCTATGTGGAGGACTACGCCGCCGCGAAGGTGCCGGGCGAATACCTGCAGTTCCAGCGCATCGGCTATTTTATGGCCGACCTTGATTCGTCAGCCGGCCATCTTGTGTTCAACAAGACCGTCGGCCTGAAAGATACATGGTCGAAAATAACGAAGGATAAATAGAAAAATGTCATACAGCTCTGAGGATTATTTCCTTTCAAATGAGTTCAAGGGCCTGCTCGACAAGTTCACCGCCAACGAGGACGACGGCGCTTACGCCATGCTCGCCCCTGACGAGCTTATCGACATAGCCGAGTATTACTACAACGGTGGACAACGGGAGCGCGCCCTTGAAATCATCGACAATACGTTGGCCGTATATCCGGGAAGTGCACCTCCGCTGCTGTTCAAGGCGAGGATAGCCCTGCTCGACGATAACGACGTGGACGGGGCCGAGAGGTACACGGAAATGATCGAGGACAAGTCGGATCTTGAATATTTCTACATGAAGGCCGAGATTATGCTCGCCGAAGGCGAAACGGAGCTTGCCGACCAGTATCTTGAAGAACGGTTCGACGAGATCGACGAGGACGATAAGGACTATTTTGCCATCGATACGGCCGCTATGTTCATCGACTATGATGCCGTCGACACGGCCGAGAAGTGGCTAGGGCGCTCAGAGGACACCGACTGCGCCGAGTACAAGGAGCAGGCGGCGAGGATATTCGTTGAGAGGGGCGAATACGAGAAAAGTAAGAAGCTGTTCAACGAGCTAATCGACGAGGATCCTTACTCCATACATTATTGGAATGCGCTCGCCTCGTCGCAGTTCTTCAACAACAACATCGAAGAGTCGATACAAAGCAGCGAGTACTCGATAGCCATCAACCCCGAGAACGCCGCGGCACTGCTCAACAAGGCCAACGGTCTTTACAATCTCGGCAATTTCAGGGAGGCTTTGAAGTATTACGAGCGTTATAACAGGCAGTGCCCTGATGACGAGAACGGCGAGATGCTCATTGGTTTCTGCCATTTGCTGCTCGACGAGTGCGGCGAGGCCATAACACACTTCGAGAAGGCGGAGAGGCTCATCCTGCCTGGGTCGCGCAATCTTGTCGACATTTATAAGGACTGGGCTTTCGCCTTGTGCCGTCTCGGACGTGTGGACGAGGGCATTGACGTGTTGGCAAGGACGGACACCCTCGATTGCGACCACAATGACATAACCGTTTACAAGGGCAACCTCTTAATCGGTTGTGGCCGTCTGCACGAGGCCAAGGAATGCTTCATGCGTGCGCTCAAGGAGTCGGGCTATTCGCCGTCCGTATTCATGAAGATAGCCCTTACGGTGTTCGAGAGCGGCGATTCGCGCCTTGCCTACAAGATGTTCAGGACGCTTTACGACAACTATCCCGATTGCGGCGACGAGGGCTACGCCTGCTTCGCCGCCTGTTGTTACGACCTCGGCAAGGACGACGAATTCCTTGCGGCGTTGAAGAAAGCCGTCGACAAGTCGCCCCTCGAACTTAAGATGCTCTTAGGCAAGTTGTTTCCCGAAGGCATGCAGCCGCGCGATTATTATAGGTATATGCTTGATAAGCTTGGCAGGAAAGAATAAAAAAAGAATGTGCGTATTTATATTAAGGCACGGTCATTTATGAGAAAGACAAGCGGTGCGCCTCGTTGGCGGCCGCTTGTCTTTTTTTGCACGGATGCGTTTTGTTTTTTCGTGTATCGGCCGTTATTTCTTCTTAAGCCCTTTATACGCCAATACGGCTACCACGACCACGGCAAGGGCAAGTAGCACGTAGCCAATCTCGTGGCTATACTTTGTTGCGAGCTTATATACGTCGTCGGTGGTCTTAAGGTCGGTGAAACGGTAAATCATGTAGCCTATCAAGGCCAGTACGCTGTTCCACACCCCTGCGCCGAGCGTTGTGTATATGAGGAAATGGTCCATCCTCATCTTTGCCAGCCCCGCCGGGATGCTTATCAGTTGGCGCACGGCGGGTATCAGCCTGCCGAAGAACGTCGAGGCCGCCCCGTGGTCGCGGAAAAACTGTTCCGCCTTCTCGACGCTTGCCCGGTCAATCAGGCATATATGCCCTATGCGGCTGTCGGCGAAGCGGTAGATTATGGGCCGTCCGAGCCAGCGTGCCAGGTAATAGTTTACCAGCGCGCCCAGGTCGGCGCCTATCGTAGCGAATACGATTACGAGGAAAATGTTCATGCTGCCGTCGGCCATTGCCTTCCACGCCGCCGGTGGCACAACCACTTCCGACGGGAATGGTATGAAAGAACTCTCTATGGCCATGAACACCGTCACGACCCAGTAATTCAAGTTCTCAAGAACCCATCTGAATAATTCTGCTGAATCCATCAATCTTAAAAAATAATGTATTTTAAATCCGGGTGCAAAGATAATGCAAATCGAGCGTAATGTAAAATAAAATCGGGTGAAACGAGTTTTTTATTTTCATAACCGGGATGCCGCTTGTCTGCTGCGGATAATAATGCAAATTGGGAAATATACGGAAACAGATTTGTTTTTTTATGGCGTTTATGCCTGCTTTGCGTCTGTCGGCTTCGTGCCGGTCAGGGCTTGTTTTTCTCAACGTTTAGTTCTTGATTAATTCATCTAGCCTCTCTTTCGGCTCCTTGGCTTCGGGGTACAGTTCAAGGGCTTTGCGGTAGTTGGCGGCAGCTGCGTCATGCATGTGCTCGCGCTCGCATTCCTTTCCCATCAGTGTGTATTCGGCGGCGAGACGTTTCAGTAGGTCTTGGCGGCGTAGCAGTTCCTGCCGTAGGTCTTGGTTTTCGCGGCGTAGGGTGTTCATACGGTTTAGTTTGCGGCGTATCAGGCGTACGGCGGCCGGCCGCTCGATGTCGTAGCGGTGGTGGATGGCACGGAAGAATGCGGATAGACAGGCATCGAAGTCTCCGTTGTCGAAAGCTATGGCGGCATCGTGGTATTCTTTGTCGGCTGCTGACTCTTTCAGGGCGCCGCTGATGCGCTTGGGGTCGTTGTATGTGCGGGCGAACTGTTTTATCTCCTGGCGCACGAATATGTCCTGCTGCCTGAGCGGTGCGGCGAGGGTCAGCCCGGCGAGCGAGGTGCAGCGCGACAGGGCGACGTAGGCCTGGCCGCCGGCGAATACACCGCCCGTGAAGTCGATGTTGACGCGGCTGAATGTCAGGCCTTGGCTTTTATGCACGGTGATGGCCCATGCCAGGCGTATGGGAAACTGCACGTAGCTGCCTATTTCTTCCTCGTCTATCTTCTTTTCCTTCTTGTTGAAAGTGTAGCGCATGTTGCTCCAGCGTTCGCGATGCACGTCGTGCTCTTCGCCGTCCTCGGTTATTACGTAGAGCGTACCTCCGTCTTCGTCGATGCCCTCGATTACGCCGAGCGTGCCGTTGACCCAGCGGCGGTCTGTATCGTTTTTGATGAATATAACCTGTGCTCCGGGCTTAACGTTCAGTTCGACGGGTGTTGGCAGGCTTGACTCAGGGAAATCGCCCTTTACTTCGCCTTGCAGTGTCACGGGATCTCCGGGCAGTTGGGAGAGCCGTTGTCCGTTGATGTAGTCCACGGTGTCGCGGCGTGTCGACAGGGTTATGGCCAATCGGCTGCCGTCGTTGTCGGGGGTGCCGACGCGGGTGTTGAGCGCAGCCAGGTCGCCGTCGCCGGCTTCGGCGTGCCTGATGTTGTCGAGTATGGAGATAAAGGCAGGGTCGCTTTGGCGGTAGACCTTGTGCAACTCTATACTGACGAGGCTCATTTCGCGCCATACGCGTGCACCGAAGAAGAATGTGGTGGAGTAGTAGGGATGGAGCATCCGCCGCTCGTCCTCTTTTACTACGGGTTCCAGTTGGTATATGTCGCCGACGAGCAGGAGCTGTTTGCCGCCGAACGGTTGGCGCATGTTGCGCGAATACACGCGCAGCACCTTGTCGATGAAGTCTATTACGTCGGCACGCACCATGCTTATCTCGTCGATGATGATAAGCTCTACCTCGCGCAGTATCTTGCACTTCTCCGACGTGTATTTCAACGTGGCGCGCAGGTTGCGCACGGAATAGCGAGAGTCGTCGGGCAACAAGGGGTGGAACGGCAGCTTGAAGAAGCTGTGCAGCGTTGCGCCTCCTGCGTTTATGGCGGCTATGCCCGTAGGTGCGAGTACGATGTGCTTCTTCTTCGTTGTGGCGCAGATATGGCGTAAAAACGTAGACTTACCCGTGCCCGCCTTTCCCGTCAGGAAAAGTGAGCGGCGCGTGTATTCTATTATCTGCAGGGCTTGTTGCAGTTCGGGATTGTCGGGGTCGGGCATCATGGAAGGGTGAAAAGGTGGAAGGGTGAAAAGGTGAAAGGGTGAGAAGGCGAAAAGGTGGGAATCCAGATAATTATCTTGTTCTTTTCACCTTTTACTTTTTCACCCTTTCACCTTTTATTAAAGGTCTTCAAATCTTATAACTTCTTCGTGCGGCTTGTCGTTTTTCTTCTTTTGTTCAGGTTGTTTCTCTTCCTGTTGCCGCGGTTGGCTTGGCGCAGCGTTCAGGGCGTTGCCCGTCACCATCTGTTCAAGCACGTTCATTGCGTGGCTGGCGTGGTCGGCTGCGAGCGAGTCGAGCGTCAGCGAGTCGAGGGCGGCCGTGTCCTTTTTAACGGGATAGTAGCTGTCGCAGAGATACATGTCGCGTGTTATGTCATCATCCTGCGGCTTGTTGAAGCGGCCGTGGTATTTTACGAAGTCGGGGTCGCCCATGAGCGACTGCAGGAAGTATCCGCATATTGGCAGGGCGGTGCGGCTGCCTTGTCCGAGCGCTCCGGTGCGGAAGTGTATGCTGCGGTATTCGCCGCCCACCCATGCACCGCAGACAATCCTGGGGCTTACGCACATGAACCAGGCATCCGAGTGGTTGTTGGACGTTCCGGTTTTTCCGCCGAAGTCGGTGTCCTGCGCCTTGTTGACGTAGCCCCAGAGACTCTGCGACGTTCCGCCTGGTTCGCGCATGCCGCCCATGAGGAGTTGCTGCATGAAGAATGCGCTCTTATATGGTATCACTTGTTTCTGTTCGTCGGGGGCGGTGTACACCTCGCGGCCTTCCTTGTCGACGATGCGCGTTACAAGCACCGGTTCGGCGTGCTTGCCGTCGTTGGCTATGGTGCAGTAAGCGTTCACCATTTCAAGCAGGTTTACGTCCGACGAGCCGAGGGCGAGCGACGGCTGCTCGTCGAGCGGGCTGTTTATCCCCATGTCGTGGGCTGTTTTTGCAATATTCTTTATTCCCATCTCCTGGCCCAGCCTTACGGCTACTGAGTTTATGCTCCTGGCGAAGGCTCCTTTCAACGGTATGGAGTCGCCCGAGAAACGGCCGTTTGCGTTAGTGGGCGTCCAGGTTGTCATGCCGTGCTTTTGCTTATCGTATACCTCCATGCGTATGTATTCGTCGCGGCGCTTGTCGCAGGGCGTAAGGCCTTGGTTCATGGCTTCTGTGTAGACGAAGAGTTTGAATGTTGAGCCTGGTTGGCGCATGGCCGTCACTTTGTCGTACTTCCACGAGTCGAAGTCAACGTCGCCGACCCACGCCTTAACGTGTCCCGTTTGCGGTTCCATGGCGACGAACGAGCAGTGCATGAATTTCACCATGTAGCGTATCGAGTCCATCGTGCTCATTTCTTTTTCCACGGTGCCTTTCTCGTAGTCGAAGAGTTTCACCTTGTGCGGCTTGTTGAGGTAGTAAGTTATGGAGTCGGGTTGGTCGGGGAAGCGTTGCAGGAGCATCTTGTAGGCGGGCTGTCGTTTGGCAATGTCCTCGATGAAGCCGGGTATGACTTGGTGGTTCTCGTCGCGCCACGGATCCTGTCCTGCCCAATGGCGGTCGAAATTGCGTTGCACCTGGCGCATCTGCTTTCGCGCTGCCTCCTCGGCGTATTTTTGCATGCGCGTGTCGATGGTGGTGTATATCTTCAGTCCGCTGCTGTACAGGTCGTAGCCGTTCTCTTTGCACCAGTCCTTCAGGTGGTTGGCCACGGCCTCGCGGAAGTACTTTGCCTGCCCGTCGTAGTTGCTTTCGACGTTGTAGTTCAGCTTTATGGGAAGCGTGCTGAGCGAGTCGAATTGGGCTCGTGTCAGGTCGTTGTGCGCCATCATGTTGTGCAACACCACGTTGCGCCGTTCAAGGCTGTTTTCAGGGTGGCTTATGGGGTTGTAGTATGTCGTCGCCTTAAGCATGCCGACGAGCACGGCTGCCTGCTCGGCGGTTATCTCCGCCGGGGTCGTGTTGAAATAAGTCTTACAAGCCGTCTTTATGCCGAATGCGTTAGAGCCGAAGTCTACCGTGTTGGCGTACATGGTTAGGATTTCCTCCTTGTCGTAGAGCATTTCGAGCTTGGTGGCTATTATCCATTCCTTGCTCTTCATTATGAGCATGCGCACGCCGGGGATGTAGCCCAGCAGGCCGGTGGAGTATTGCGTCCTTACGCGGAACATGTTTTTTGCCAGCTGCTGTGTTATTGTCGATGCTCCGCGTGCCTCGTGGCTTACGGCCATTTCCTTGACGACGGCGAAAAGTCCTATAGGGTCTACTCCTCGGTGCTTGTAGAATCGCTCGTCCTCGGTGTCTATCAGGGCTTTCCAGAATACAGGGTTCACGTCCTCGTATTTTACGGGCGTGCGGTTTTCGCTGAAGAACTTGCCTATCATAACGCCGTCAGCACTGTATATCTCTGACGCTTCGCTCGTTGTTGGTTTCTTAATCTGCGAGAACCCGGGCGACTTTCCGAAGAGCCAAAGGAAATTGATGTCGACCATGCCGAGGTATATGAAGAACGCCACGAAGAGCGACAATATCACGGCTATCGTCTTCTTATACCACTTGCTCCCTACGTAAAGCCCTTTGTACCAATGCCAGAAGGCTTTTATCTTGCGCGCGCAGAACATGAAGAATCTGCCGATGCGCGAGTTCCTGATGTTTTGAAACATATATTTTCTGTTCGTTTTTCTTGTGCAAATGTAACGAAAAAAGAGTATTCTAATCTGGTTCGTACGTGTAATTTATGATTTCTTCAACATTCCCGGGCGAAAACCAGCGTACGTCCTTGTCGCGCTTGAACCACGTAAGCTGCTTGCGGCAATACTTGTGGGTGTTGTATTTTATTCTCGCTACGGCCTCGTCCAGCGTGTACTGTCCGTCGAAGTGGGCGAACAGCTCTTTGTATCCCACGGTGTTCAGGGCGTTGGCAGCCCTGTAGGGATACATTGCCTTTGCTTCTTCCAGCAGTCCGTCGGCCATCATGCGGTCAACGCGGCTGTCTATACGGCTGTATAGTTCTGAGCGTTCGCGCGTGAGTCCGATTTTCAGGATGTTGAAGTGGCGTTTTTTTCTCTTGCTTGTCCTGAACGACGAATATGTCTTTCCCGTCGACAAGCATATCTCTACGGCGTGGATTACGCGCTTGGGGTTTTGCCTGTCTACAATGGCGTAATATTCAGGGTCGAGCCTTTCGAGCTTAAGCCTCATGGCATCGAGCCCATACCTTTCATATTCCTCCATGACTTGGCGGCGCACTTCGCCGTCGACGGTCGGAATGTCGTCGATGCCGTTGCACACGGCATCGACATACATCATGCTTCCACCCGACATTATCACGCGGTCGTTTTCCTTGAACAGGGTGTCGAGCAGGCCGAGCACGTCGTTCTCGAACATAGACGCGTTATAATAGTCGCCTATGCTTAAGTTGCCCACGAAGTAGTGCTTTACCCTGCGCTGTTCTTCGGCCGTCGGCGCGGCCGTGCCTATCGGGATTTCGCGGAACATCTGGCGCGAGTCGGCGTTTATGACCACAGTGCCGAGCCTTTCGGCCGTTTCAAGGCAGACGGCCGTTTTGCCCACGCCTGTGGGGCCGATGATTACTATCAGGGTTTTCATCGTTTTTCTCTGATTGTAGCAACGCAAAGGGAAGCCGACGGGGCTGTTATGACTCCGGCCGACTTCCCTCTTATCTAACCATTAAAAAAGTTATATGCACCTTTATTGCTGCTTCCTTACCTTATGATGCCGCGCTTCGAGTTCTCAACAAAGTCTATTATGTAGTCGGTCTCCTTGCAGGCGGGTAGGCAGCGGCGTATCTCCTCGATGCCCTCCTTGAGCACTCCCTTGGAGTAGAGCAGGCGGTAGGCTTCGTGTATGTTGTTTATAAGCTCGTTGTTGAATCCGTGGCGGCGCAGGCCGACGAGGTTCACTCCGCAGTATTTAGTCGGCTCCTTGCCGGCTATGATGAACGGCGGTATGTCCTGGCTGAAGCGGCATCCGCCCTGTATCATAACATATCCGCCGATGTGGCAGAACTGGTGGCAGAGCACCTCGGCACTTATTATGGCGTGGTCGTCAACGGTTACCTCGCCGCCGAACTTGGTCGAGTTGCCGATGATGCACTCGCTGCCTACTACGCAGTCGTGGGCTATGTGCACGTTCTCCATCAGCAGGTTGTTCGAGCCGACCTTCGTCGTACCTTTCGATGCCGTGCCCCTTGATATTGTTACGCACTCGCGTATGCTGTTGTTGTCGTCGACTTCGCAGGTTGTGTCTTCGCCCTTGAACTTCAGGTCTTGCGGTTTTGTGCTTATGCTCGCCCCGGGGAATATTTCGTTACCGTTGCCTATGCGTGCGCCGTAGTTTATCGTTACGCTGTTCTGCAACACGTTGTTGTCGCCGATGACGGTGTTCTTGTCAATGTAGCAGAACGGACCTATGATATTGTTGTCGCCCAACTTGGCTTCGGGGTGTACGTATGCGAGCGGACTTATCTGGTTCATATCTCTTTATAATATAGTATTAAGGTAAAAGGGCAGATGGATGTCTGCCCTTATGTAAAAATATGTGCTTACTTGTTTTTTACAATCTGGGCTGTGAACGTGGCTTCAGATACGACCTTGTCGCCTACGAATACGTAGCCCTTCATCGACGATACGCCGTGGCGCACTGGTGCGAGCAGGTCAACCTTGAACAGCAGCGTGTCGCCCGGCACTACTTTCTGGCGGAATTTTACGTCGTCGATCTTCATGAAGTATGTCGACCAGCGTTCAGGCTCTTCCACCGTGTTGAGTACGAGCAGTCCGCCGCATTGCGCCATGGCCTCAACCTGAAGCACGCCGGGCATTACCGGCTCTTGGGGGAAATGTCCGGTAAAGAACGGCTCGTTGCTCGTAACGTTCTTCACGCCGACAATGCTGCTCGGACCGAGTGCTATCACCTTGTCTACCAGTTGCATCGGGTAGCGGTGGGGCAGGAGCTCGCGTATGCGGTTAACGTCCATTACGGGCGGCTCGTTGCAGTTGTATATCGGTGCTTGTATCTCGTGCTTGCGTATTTCGCGGCGCATCAGGCGTGCGAACTTGTTGTTAATCGTATGCCCGGGTTTCGTGGCTATGATGCGTCCCTTTATGGGCTTGCCTATCAGGGCCATGTCGCCTATTATGTCGAGCAGCTTGTGGCGGGTGCACTCGTTCTCCCAAACCAAAGGCTTGTGCTGTATGTATCCGAGTTTTGTTGCGTCGAGGTGGGGTACGTTGAGGAAGTCGGCCAGCGCGTCGAGACGCTCTTGCGTGGTCTGTCTTTCGTATATCACGATGGCGTTGTCCATGTCGCCGCCCTTTATCAGGTTGGCGCGGAGCAGCGGCTCTATGTCCCTTACGAATACGAACGTGCGCGCCGGGGCTATCTCCTTGGCGAAGTCCTCAATGTGGTCGAGCGTGGCGAACTGGCTGTTGATGAACTTTGAGTCGAACGAGCACATTGCCGTAAGGCTGAACTCGTCGTCGGGAAGTATCGTTATGCACGAGCCCGTCTCTTGGTCTTTCACCTCGATCTTATGGCGTATGATGTAAAAGTCTTTAGGCGCGTTCTGTTCCTCTATCCCTATTTCGTTTATCTTGCTGATGTATTGTGCGGCCGAACCGTCAAGTATCGGGAACTCAGGGCCGTTCACTTGTATCAGGCAGTTGTCTATTCCGAGGGCGTAGAGGGCGGCGAGCGCATGCTCGACCGTCGACACTTTCACGTCGCCCTTGCCAAGCACCGTACCGCGCTGGGTGTCGACCACGTTCTCGGCGATAGCGTCGATGGTAGGCTGCCCGTCAAGGTCTATACGTTGTATCTTGTATCCGGTGTTGACCGCTGCGGGGTTGAACGTGATAGTCAGGTTCAATCCAGTATGCAGGCCTTTCCCACATAAGGCGAAGCTGCCTTTCAGGGTGTTCTGTTTAGACGTTTCCATTATTTATTGTCTTTTTTAATTCTTCCACTTGTTTTTGTAGTTCGTTCAGCTGTTTGTACATCTCGGGCAGCTTGCGAGAGAGGGCTATTGTCTTGAAGTAGGCCTTCGGCTCCATTGGCGGTGTGCCTATGAGCGTCGTGTCGCCCTTTATGTTGCCGGGCACGCCTGATTGCGCCCCGAGGAATGTCTTGTCGCCGATGCTGATGTGCCCTGATATGCCCACTTGTCCGCCGAACATGCACCACTTGCCTATCTTCGTGCTTCCGGCCACGCCTACCTGGGCCGACATTACCGTGTTTTCGCCAACCTCGACGTTGTGGGCTATCTGAACGAGGTTGTCAAGCTTTACGCCCTTGCGTATTACCGTGGTGCCCATGGTCGAGCGGTCGATGCAGGTGTTTGCGCCTATCTCCACGTTGTCCTCGATGGTTACTATTCCGATTTGCGGAATCTTGTCGTATCCGTCGGTGTTGGGGGCGAAACCGAAGCCGTCGGCTCCAATCACGGAGCCTGCGTGTATGGTGACGTTGTCGCCCAGCTTGCATCCTTGGTAGATTGTGGCGTTAGGGTATATCATACATCCGCTGCCGATCTTCACCCCGTCCTCTATGACTGCGTGCGGGTGGATTTGCGCGCCGTCGCCTATCTCGGCGTTGTCGCCGACGTAAGCGAACGCTCCGATGTAGCAGTCCTTGCCGATCTTGGCACTCTCGGCGATGAAAGCCATCGGGCTTACGCCCGTCTTCTTAGGCAGGCTTGCCTGGTAAAGCTGCAAGAGCTTGGCCACGCATTCGTATGCGTTCTTGACCCTAATGAGCGTCGCCTTAACGGGCCGGGTCAGCTCCACGTCGTCGTTGACGAGCACGACGCTCGACTTCGTGTCGTAAATGTAATGTGTGTATTTGGGGTTTGAAAGAAATGATATTGCTCCCGGCACCCCTTCTTCTATTTTGGCGAAGGTGTTTATCTTGGCGTTCTCATCGCCTTCGATACGCCCTTCTATGAAACTTGCTATTTGTTTTGCCGTAAATTCCATTACAATGTAATTACATTAATATTTGCGCAATTTTTGCAAAGGTAAATATTTTTATTCAAAAACGTTGATAACACAGGTAATATTTGCGAATTTTTTTGGAAACTAAGGCAATGTTCATCACTTCCGACGCTTCTGAAATGTCTTTAAGCGTGTTGTCCTTGAACAAAATGGTAATGTGGTCGTCGTTCACGTCATACATGTCTTTCTGTATGGTGTCGACGCTCATCAGGTAGAGCGCGTCGTCCTTGCTTATGCCGAACTTGCCGGCGAGCGCGGCTTTTACCTCGTCTGTCTTTTCTTCGTCGAACGGGGCGCCTGATATTTCCACCTTGAAGAGGTTGCGGTTTAGCAGGTCGTTTGACAAGATTGACAAAACCTTGTCGTCGTGGCCTATCCATACTTTCACCGCGCTCCAGATGTCGTTGTCGTCGAGCAGGGCATAGTTGCGTTGGGCCTCTTCGTCCGTCTTGAACCGTTCTGCGTCTATGTCATTGTATAGGAAATACCTGAGGCACGGCGTAGCGAACACCTCCTTGCCCTCGCGTGCGAGCAGCTTGGCCCGCAGTAAGGCGTTGACGAGCACCTTTTCGCTCGAAACCGTGGTCTTGTGCAAATATACTTGCCAGTACATCAGGCGGCGCGACATGAGGTAATTTTCGATTGAATAAAGGCCTTTCGAGTTGACGACGAGGTTGTCGTCGGCCACGTCGAGCATCTTTATTATCCGCGCGCTGCCTATGTTGCCTTCGGTTACGCCTGTGAAGAAGCTGTCGCGGCGCAGGTAGTCGAGCCTGTCCATGTCGAGCTGGCTGCTTATCAGCTGGTGGAGGAACTTCTTGGGGTATTCGTTCTTGAATATCTTGAGCGCAAGGTTGAGTCCGCCTTTCATCTCGCGGTTGATTTGTTCCATCATCAGCAGCGATATTTCTTCGTGGCTTATGCCGTCGATAAGCGTATGCTCGAGCACGTGTGAGAATGGGCCGTGCCCTATGTCGTGCATCAGTATTGCGGCTTCTACGGCTTCCTCCTCGCTGTCGAAGATGAATATCCCTTTCTGGGTAAGCGACGTTATGGCCTCGCTCATCAGGTGGAACGCCCCTATGGAGTGTTGGAACCGCGTGTGCTGCGCCGACGGATATACCATCGACGTCAGTCCGAGCTGCTTGATTCTCGTGAGCCTTTGCATCAGCGGATGTTCCACGATGTCGAGCAGCAGGCCGTGCGGAATCTTGATGAAACCGAAAATCGGGTCGTTTATTATCTTGCTGTCGTTCATTGGCCGAGCGTTAAAACCTCGTGCAAAGATAATGAAATTCAGCGAAATGCGATATTGTTTTATAGTAAAATAATGTCTTGCCGTTCTTGTTCGAGCCTCAGGAGATACTTCTTTGCGCCAAGTCCTCCGCCGTATCCGGTCAGCGATCCGTCGCTGCCTATCACCCTGTGGCACGGCGCGATTATCGATATTGCGTTCGCCCCGTTGGCATTTGCCACGGCGCGCACGGCCTCGGGCATGCCGAGCCTGGCGGCCATTGCGCCGTAGGACGTGGTCTGTCCGTATGGAATGTCGAGCAGTTGCCGCCACACGCTCTTTTGGAAACCGGTGCCGACGAACAGGAGCGGAACGTCGAACGACTTCCTTCCGCGCCTGAAATACTCGTCTAATTGCCTTGCGGTTTCCTCGATTACGCCCGTCGTGCCTTCCACGTAATCCGCCTTCAGGCCGGATTGCAGCCTGCTGTCGACCCTTCCGGGATGTTTCTCTACCGTCCAGTTGCACAGGCAGAGTTTACCGCCGAACGAGCCGAGAACCATCTCTCCGCAGGGCGAATGGTAGCGTTGTATGAATATCTTGTTTCTCATTTTGCCTTGTTGGGCCTTACGTCGGGCAGCCATATTGCGATTATTCCCAATAGCGGCAGCCATGTACTGACTTTGAAGATGAACTCGATGCTCGTCATGTCGGCCAACCAGCCGAAGAAGGCCGAACCGATGCCGCCCAGGCCGAACATCAGGCCGAAGAAGATGCCGGCAATCATGCCGACTTTGTCCGGCATCAGGTCTGTGGCATAGACCACGATGGCGGAAAAGGCCGAGGCAATCACCAGACCGGTGATGACAGCCATCGCCAGCGTGCCCGCCAGACCCAGGTAGGGCATGGCCAGGGTGAAGGGGGCTGCGCCCAGGATGG
>CALUIJ010000143.1 GCA_944320675.1 uncultured Prevotella sp. | reverse complement strand
CATACGTATGGGCCGCAACGTGTTCGTAAACTACAACTGCACCATGCTCGACGGAGGCATGATCACGCTTGAAGACAACGTGAAGATAGGCCCCCACTGCCAGCTTTACACGCCGCAACACCCCTTCGATCATGTGCCACGGCGCAAGACGATAGAGACCGCCTACCCCATAACCATAGGCGAAGACACCTGGCTCGGCGGCGGCGTGATAGTCTGCCCCGGCGTCAAGATAGGCAAACGCTGCATCATAGGGGCCGGCAGCGTGGTGACGAAAGACATTCCCGACGACTGCTTAGCGGCAGGAAATCCGGCAAGGGTGATAAGGAAGTTAAATAATTAAGAATTAAGAGTTAAGAATTAAAAAAACATGCTCTGTTGAATAAAGTTCTACGAGCAATGCATATTTTCATAATTCTTAATTCTTAACTCTTAATTCTTAATTTAAATGACTCTTAATTCTTAACTCAAAAAGTGGACATATTGTACGTTTGCCTCGGTAACATCTGCCGTTCTCCGGCAGCCGAGGCTATCATGAAGAAGAAATTGGAAGAGCGTTTCCCGTTCCGTGACGGCGTGTTTGTCGACTCCGCCGGCATCGGCTCGTGGCACGAAGGGCAGCTGCCCGACCGCCGCATGCGCGAGCACGGCGCACGCCGGGGCTACGATATATGCAGCCGCGCAAGGCAGATAAGGCGTGAAGACTTCGCCAAGTTCGACTACATCTTCGGCATGGACCATGAGAACATGGCCGACTTGAAACGCATGGCGCGCACCGACGAGGAGCGCAATAAGGTGATGTGTACGGCCGACTTCATGACGCGCCACCCCGGATACGACACCGTTCCCGACCCATATTACGGTTTGGCCGAGGATTTCGAGCTTGCCCTCGACCTGATAGAGGACGCCTGCGACGGCATGATAGACTGGCTGGAGAAGTCGGGCGTGCTTGTTTAAATCGTTCAAAATAAACGTAATAATGGTTGCCTTGCCGGGCCGTTGTCGTGATAATTAGTATCTTTGTATATCCGTTGGCGGAATTATTTTGGGCGGGACGACGCCGGTTACAATTTCAAGCGGTATCCTTCCAGCCTGCAAAACATGGTTGTCCGCACTCTGAAAGGTCGCCTTTCACGCCGCAAAAGGATGCCTTTTGCAAACCCATCGGAGGCATGCGGAAACCGTAAGCAAAAGCCGTCGTAACACGACAAACCGTAAGTGCCCGCCGCAGGTAAGGCACTGATAATTCCGCCACCGGGTCTTTGTATCGTTTAAAAGATGAAAAAGGTATTCCACATAATATCCCATTTCGACGTAGGCGGCGCCGAGCGCGTGGCCGTGAACATTGCCAAGTCGAGGACGGACGGCTTCGAGTACCATGTGGTAGAGCTTATCCGCGCCCGTTCCAAGTTCACGCGCGTGTTCATGCAAGAGCTTGACGACGCCGGCATACGCTACCATCGGGCCTACGTCCCCGACGTGCGTTTCCATTATCTGTTCGAGCGTTTGGCGGCATACACGTTCCCGTTGTGGTTCCTTCCGCTGTTCCTGAAGCACCGCCCGGCCGTCGTCCACAGCCATACGGAGATGCCCGACTTGGCCGTCTGGTGGTTTTTCAGGCTCTTCCCGCGCCTGCTCCACGGTTGCAAGGTGGTAAGGACTATCCATAACACACGGCTTTGGAACGGCATGGAGGGCACGGGCCGGCGCGTCGAGCGCTTCTTCATCCGCCATGATTCGAACGTCGCAATATCAACTTCGGTGCGCGACAGTTACGAGAAGGAATACCACCGGCGCGCCCCGATGATATACAACGGAGTGGCGGAAACGCCGCAACGGCCGTACGATGGACTTGCGCAAGGCAAGATCAACATACTCTTCGCAGGGAGGTTCGAGCCGCAGAAGGGCGTTTCGACCTTGATAGGGATAATCAAGCGGATGAAGGACGACGGCCGTTTCCATTTCCACATCATAGGCGACGGCAGTCTTAAGCCTGACATTGGGCGCGAAATCGGTCCGCTGGATTGCGTCACCATGCGTCCGCCCGTCCACGGCCTGGCCGCCTGCCTGTCGTCGTTCGACTATCTGCTGATGCCCTCTGAGTTTGAAGGGCTCAGCATAATGTCGATCGAGGCGAGCCTTGCAGGCCTGCCCGTCATAGCCAACAGCTGCCCCGGCCTGCGCGACACGCTGCCGCCCGACTGGCCTCTGTGCGTGCGAGGCAACGACTTGGGACAGTACGCGGCAATCTTCCGGAACCTCAGGAAGCGCACCGGCAACGACCCGCTGAGCAAGAAGGCCGCGGCGTTCGCCAAGGAACGGTTCGGCATAAGGCGGATGCAAGAGGCTTACGAGGCCGTCTACCTTTATTAGGAGCACGGCCGGATGACGGGGCGGAAAGGTGGAATGAATGAACGGTTGAACGTAAAAAGCAATATGCGAAGATGACTAACGTGATAAGGAAGACGGCCTTTACGGCCTATAACACAGTGGCCCGCGCCGTCAGGCGTTACGACCTTGCGCCGTGGGAGCACGCTCCCGAGACGGGCTTGCCCGTCTACGGCGTTTACCATGTGTTCTGCGACAAGGGCTGGCGGACGCTTGTGGCCGACCAGATAGGCCATCTGAAAGCCAGCGGACTGTATGACGCTACGCTGCGGTTCTACGTCAGTTGCATCGTGAAAGACGAGGCCGGGGAACTGCGCCGGATGATAGGCGGGGATAAGGTAGAGCTGATAGCGGTCGAGACCGACCCGATGAAGTTCGAGTATCCCGCGCTCGAGTTCATCCGTGCCAAGAGCCGCGACGAGGACTGCCTCTTTTATTATTTCCACACCAAGGGCGTGTCGTACTACGGCGGCGACGACCGCGACAAGGACTTCCGCCGCTTCCGCCGCAACGTTGATGCCTGGCGCCGGATGATGGAGTATTTCGTGTTCGACAAGTGGCGCGTGGCGGTCAACACCCTGTCATCAGGCTACGACACGTACGGCTGTTACCGACTGCCGCCCTACCCTAAGCCCTATTACCTTTACGCGGGCAACTTCTGGTGGGTGCGCTCCGACTATGTGCGCCGCCTGCCGCCGTTCCCCGAACGGCGCATCGCCACCGACCGTTTCATAGCCGAGGAGTGGCTTTACAAGGCCGGGCCAAAGGACTTCTCGGCGTTCGACACCCTGGCCGACTTGTATTTCGTGTATATGGACAAGGACCTTTACGCCGCGCCGAAGTTGCCCGTGGCTAAGTGGCTCAGGTTCGTTTTGCGGTTCAACTGGGTGAAACTGCGCAAGCACTTGTTCAAGTACGACTATAAGGCGAAACGCCAGAAACGTTACCAAGTGTTGCAGACTAAAGACGGAAATAAAGAAAAAAGGCTTTGACCCACACCGTGGTCAAAGCTTTTTTAAGAATCCTACCGAAGCATCCACATAATCATTGAGCCTTCGGTTCACGTCGTCCCAACGTATTTCCTTGTCCGCCAAGCGTCGGGTTTCGTGCATGCCGCCTGGCAATAGGAGCCTGTCGGCGAGTCCGAACATGTCGAGCAGCGACTTGAAGCGCGACAGTCCGCGCCCTGCGTTGCCGACGGCGAAGAACGGCTTGTTGAAGATTATCGAGAACACGCAGGCATGGAAAGAGTCGGTTATGACAAATTCGGCGTCGTCGAAACCCCTCAGCCATTGCTCCACCGGCGGCTGTATGCGCTCCGGCAGCGGGGCGTTCAGGTCCTCAACCTTCGAGTTTACGCGGAACGGGACAAGCCCCTTGCGCCCGGCGACGGTATTGATAAGCATGGCCTTTTCGGGCGTTTCGTCGAGTATGTAGTTGAGCATCGTCCCGCCGCTCTTGGGCGTTTCGCCGCCGGCGAAGAGCCTGACGTAATCCTCTTTCTTAAGCAGCATCGTAGGGTCGAGCACGTGCTCGGCCTCAACGCCGAAATGCCCGCGGCACAGGCCGACGCCCGAGGCCTCCCTAACCGACACGGCGTCGAACATGCGGAGCAGCCGTCCGCACTCCCTCTCCTTGCTTCTTGTGTATTCCCAGGCATCAGTACCGAACGACGCGGCGTAGGCCATGCGCCTTATCGGCCAGCCTTCGGCGAAGTCGAGATAGGCCGTGCGTATGTCGTCGAAATACTGCGGACGCCACACTTGGTCGCTGCCTACGACGATGGCGTCGAAGTCGCCGGGGGTTATCGAGCCGTATCCGGCGAACGTCTTGCGGCGGATGTGCCTCTCGATGAACTTGTCGGTATGCTGTCTTACTATGGGCAGTTCCCGGTTCTGTTTCTGTTCGTAGAATATCGGGTAAGGCGTACCCGTGAGGTTCCTCAGTATGCGCCGTGCGTACTTAACGGGCATACGCCACACTGGCAGGCGCAGCGGCTTGCGCTCCAAGTCGATAACGTAAGCGTCGTGCCCCATGCGGCCCAGCACGGCCTGCAAGGCGTATGCCTGCAGTATGCCGCCGTAGTTGGTGTGGAGCGGCAGTGTGAGTATTCCTACTTTCATTTCTTTTTCTTAAGGATGATGTTTCTCACGGTTCTTGTTATTGCCTTATACATTATATAATAGGCCGGCTTGCGCAGGGCGCGTTCCACGGCGGCGTTGAAGCCAAGCCCGCGGGCCATGCCGTCGAAGAACCTGCGGCGGGCCTTGCCCTCGGGAGCGGCCCGGTTGATGCCTCCGTTGTAGCGTTCTTCGCCTTCAAGTGTGGTCCTGCGCATGTCGGCGTCGATCGCAGCGACGGCCTTGCACCCTTTCTCC
This sequence comes from uncultured Prevotella sp., assembly GCA_944320675.1. Taxonomy (GTDB): domain Bacteria; phylum Bacteroidota; class Bacteroidia; order Bacteroidales; family Bacteroidaceae; genus Prevotella. Next base: position 32,762 of record CALUIJ010000143.1, on the reverse strand, counting down.
GTATTGACGATGACAAGGCTCACGCCCTTGTCGTCGGCGAAGTCGGGCACGGCGCGGGCCGCGCCCCAGTAGTCGGCAATGATAAGGTCGCCGCCGCTCGCGCCGTGCTTGAAGGGGCAACGGTGGCACGACGGCCTTAAGTAAGCGTCGGCCATGAAGCCCCGCATGAAGGGATTGGCCACGTAGACCGAGGCCGACAGTTCGCGTTCGCTGTCTCCGTCGGTGCCCCGTATGACGACGTTGTAGCGCGTCCAGCCCTCCTTGCGCTTGTCGCGGAAGTTTATTGCGGTGATCCGCGTGCCGCCGTTGTTCGTGAAATTCTCTTCAAGATACCGTCGCCAGACTCCGGGCGACGGCACTCCGTGGCACATGATGTCGACGGCGAGCAGGTTGTCGTATTCCTTGCGGAGGAACGAGCGCAGGCCGGCCGTCTGGCACGGCGTGCCCGTGAACATCACCTTGCGCCCCTCCTTCAGCAGCTTTTCCGCCCTTGCGTATGCGCCGCCGACGCGGCTTTGCACGTATTTGCTGCCCATCATCGGGCGCAAGCCGCCAACAGTGTCGGCGCAGGTGTGCGCCACTTGCCATCCGTCGTCGAACACGGCGCCGAACACCGTGCCGCCTCCGGCCACCACGTTCTCGGCCAACGCGATGAACACTCCGCCCGACGAGCTGGCCATGCGGTCGCCGCCGTTGCGGTTTTTCACGGCGAGCACGTCTGCGGGTTCCCTCCCGTCATGCTTGCCATTGTACGGACACACGCTCTCGCACAGGCCGCAGCCTATGCACGCAGACCTGTCAACTTCGGGGTAAAGGAAGCCTTCAGCGTCTTCGCGCATGGCGATGCAGCCCTTCGGGCACCGTTCGGCGCAGGCTCCGCAGCCGCAGCAGTCGTGTTTGTCGGTTATGGTTATCATTGTTTTATCTTAAGGTTGGATGCCGTTACATTACTTTCCGCTGTCCCTGTTCACTTCCGTTTTTTCGCCGTTCCGGCCTTCTTCGCCATGTTCCTTACCCTTTCGAGTATGAACGTGCGTTCGTTCCTTTCAAGTCCGATGAAGTAAACCGCGGCGGCCACCGACACCGCCGACACCGCGCAGACAGTGAAGAAGCGCGCCGCCGAGGGCTGCATGGCGGTATATACGACAAGCGGAACGGCCGTCGACGCTGCCGACACGCAGGCTATAGGCAGGGCCGCCTTGCGCAGGTAGGCGCGCAGCGAGAGGCCGACGAGCGGCCTGAGCATCAGGACGCGCGACAGTTGCGCCACGCAGAAAACGGCCAGCTGCACCACGAAAACGCCCTCGGGCGGCGCGCCGAGCTTAAGCGCGGCGTAGGCCAACGGCAGTATCATGATGAGCAACGTACCGACAACGGCCTGGTAACGGCGTATGCGCCCCGTGGCCGAAGCCGCTTGGATGAGCGGGTTGGCAAGGCTGTCGACCATAGATATCACGAGGATGTAGCGCACGAAGGCCACCGTGTGCCCGGGCACTACGCCGAGCCACCACTGCAGGATGAGGGGCGTTTCGAGCATCACCGGCAGCGAGAGCATCAGCAAGAGGTAATACGAGAACTTCGAGCTGGTGAACACCAAGCTGTGCATATAGGCCGTGTCGCCCGAGGCGTACGACTTTGTTATCTGCGGATTGAGCGCCGTCTGGAAGTTCACGCAGAATCCCTTTATGGCGTTCTGCACCTGCACGGCTATTCCCCTTGCCGCATTCACCGTCGGGCCGAAGAACATGTTGAGCAGGACGTTGAGCCCCTGGGTGAACGCCACGGCGGCGATGTTGCCGAAAAGGTTCCATCCGGCGAAGCCGGTCATTTCGCGGAACAGCGGTCCGTCCCATATCCGCCGGTACTTCGTCTCGGCGAAATGCCGCCCGCTGTACCTGCCGTAGATTATGCGTATGAGCACCTGCACGAGCAGCATCAGCACGGCGTAAAGCTTCAGCTTGTCGATGTCGGCCACGACTAAGAGGTAGACTATCAGCAGCTTAAGCGTCACTTCGAGCACCGATATGTAGGCGAACGCCCCCATGCGCTCGTGGGCTATTATGGCCGCGTTGTAAGGAATGCTCATCACCATCACCACCGAGGCCAGCACCGAGGCATGGTAGACCCACAGGGCGGCGCCGAACCTGTCGGGCGGTATGCTCAGCTGAGTGTGGACAAACCACAGTCCGACCGTCTCCGACAGCACCAGCACCAAGGCCGAAATCAGGGCGTGGATGTTCACGCTCGTGCAGAACACCTTGTGAAGCCTCTCCGTGTCGCCGCGCCCGAGCTCGAAGTTCATGTAGCGTTGCGTGGCCGAGGCCATCGCTGCGTTGAAGAACGAGAACATAGCCACGAACCCGCCCACGACGTTGTAAAGGCCGTAGTCCTCAACGCCGAGCGTGTTGAGCACCACGCGGCTCGTGTAAAGGCTCACCGCCATAGTGAACAGCATCCTTGCGTAAAGCGCAAGCGTGTTCTTTGCAATGCGTTTGTTGTTCTCCGATTTTACTGACATTCGGGGGACAAAGATAGTGCAAAAATATGAGATACGGGGCAAACCTTCATATTATTCGCTGCAATGTTTCTCCGTTTTTCAGAGTTTACCGTTGCAAAAGTCCATCTCTTCCAGCTCGGGCCAGCCTGCGTCTTTCACTTCCCTTAAGAACAGGCGGGCGCACATCTCGGCGTCGTCGCCGGCGCGGTGGTGCAGCCCGTAAGGTATCTCGAACTGGTCGCAGAGGTAGTCGAGGCTGTTGCAGCCGAAGTCGTAGAGCCTCCGTGCGGCGCGTAGTGAGCAGTAATAAGTAACGTCGGGCTTCGGGATGCCGTACAGTTCGAGCGAACTGCGTATGCAGCCCATGTCGAACGCGGCGTTGTGCGCCACGAGTACGGGGCACTCCTTGAGGTATTCGGATATTTCCGCCCACACTTCCGGGAACTCGGGCGACTGCTCCGTGTCACCCGGGCGTATGCCGTGTATCCGCATGTTCCAGTAGCTGTACATGTTGCCTTGCGGCCGCACGAGCCACGAGCGCGTCTCCGCTATACGGCCGTCGCGCACCACGCAGACGCCGGCCTCGCACACCGAGGCGCGCCGGCCTGTGGCCGTCTCAAAGTCGATTGCAATGAAATCCAGTCCTTGCATCGGTCATTCCTCCTTTCTTGTGTAATAGTAAGCCGCCTGCATTCCAGCAGTGCGCCAACCAACCACACGTATCTTCCAAATAAATTTGCCGTCATGCCGTGATTGCTTGGGTTGTGCTACAAAGTTAACAGTTTGTCTGTGATAAATCAAGACACAGCCTGATATTTTCCGCCTTGATGCAAAATTTTTCCTGTTATGTCATGATTCGGCACGGCATGCTTGTTAATTTGCAAGCGGAAACGAAGTTAAGCCAAAAACAAAAGGCCGTCGACGGCCTTACAAAAGACCATGTTTTGCGAGGCGAAAGGCAACCTTTCGCGGCGTGAAAGGTTGCCTTTCGGAACCATGCCGACAATCAGAGGATTGCGCGCAAGGCGGCATCGATCATAAATATAACTTATGCTTACGTATGAAACCGGCCACGACGGGCGGCACGAGGCCGTCGACGGGCAGTCCGCAGGCGATGCGCCGGCGCACCTCGGTGCTGCTGCCGGGTATGAGGCCGGTGTCGGCGAGGGTTACGCCGGCAGGGAGCGCGGCCGGATCGAGCGGCACGCCCTCGCGCGGATACACCACGACGCGGTGGGCGGCGAGTATCTTGTCGGCGGCATACCATTCGCCGAAGCGCGCCCAGTTGTCGGCGCCTATCAGGAGAACGAACCTGCGGTCGGGGTAATCCTTAGTAATGGCCCGGAGCGTATGCCACATGTATGACGGCCGGGGCAGGCGGAACTCGTAGTCGCTGGCCTCCATGCGCGGCTCGTCCTGCAGGGCGAGCCGCACCATTTCGAGGCGCAGGCGGTCGTCGAGCAGGCGGTCGTTACGCTTGAAAGGGTTCTGCGGAGACACGACGAACCATACGCCGTCGAGACTCGCAAGCTTGAGAAGGCGGCGCGCAAGCTCTATATGGCCGTTGTGCACGGGGTTGAACGAGCCGCCGAAGATACCTGTCGTAAGCATGTTTATGATATAAGGCTGAATAAGAATATGAATGTCCGCATTCCGGAGAGAGTATTAGCATGCTTGCCTGAATGCGGACATTCGTAACTGTAAATACGGTTACTCATTATTGACAAACTCCTTTACGGCGGCGAGAGCTTCGCCGACGGCGCGGTCGAGGTCGTCGTTTACTATCACCTTGTCGAAACGCGGGGCGAAAGTAAGCTCGAACTCAGCGCGGGCAAGCCGGTCATTTATCACTTCGGGGGCGTCGGTGGCGCGGCCTTCGAGACGGCGGCGCAACTCCTCGATCGAAGGCGGCTGGATGAAGACGCTGAGGGCGCGCGAGCCGTAAAACTCCTTGATGTTGCATCCGCCCTTTACGTCTACGTCGAGCACGACGTTCTCGCCGCGCTCCAACTGGTTCTCAACCTGGCTCTTCAGCGTGCCGTAATAGCGGTCCTTGTAAACCTCTTCGTACTCAAGGAACTCCCCTCCGGCTATCCTCCGGCGGAACTCGTCGGGCGTAACGAAGAAATACTCCACGCCGTCGCGCTCCGCCCCGCGCGGCTGCCGGCTCGTACATGATATGCTGAACGCCATGTTCAGCTCCTTATGCTCCATCAGGCGGCCTATTATAGTGCTCTTACCACTGCCGCTGGGAGCCGAGAATATGATTACTTTTCCTTGCATATTTACGATTATAAAAAAACAGACGAGCAGACAAGTGTTTTATAGCAGACAAGTGACGAGCAAACAAGGAGATTTGCCTTTTCAGCAGACGAGCAGACAAGTGACGAGCAGACAAGGAGATTTGCCTTGTTTGCTTCATATTACTTGTCTGCCCGCCGTACATTCGCTTGTTGATGGTAAACCAACAAGACATATCTCCTTGTCTGCTCGTCACTTGTCTGCTCGTCTGCTATAAAACACTTGTCTGCTCGTCACTTGCCTGCTCGTCTGCTATAAAACATTGAGTACTTGTTCCTTAATCTGTTCAAGCTCGTCCTTCATCTTCACCACGATGTTTTGCATTTCGGCGTTGTTGCTCTTGCTGCCGGTGGTGTTGATTTCGCGGCCCATCTCCTGCGCAATGAAGCCGAGCTTCTTGCCCTGGCCTATGCCGTCGGCCATTGTCTCGCGGAAATACTTAAGATGGTTGGCCAGACGCTGCTTCTCCTCGCTTATGTCGAGCTTCTCGATGTAGTAGATAAGCTCCTGCTCAAGGCGGTTCTTGTCGTATTCAATCTCAGGTATGCTCTTCAGCCCTTCGATTATGCGCTGGCGTATCTTCTCGACGCGCGACTTCTCGTAAGGCTCTATCGAGGCGAGCAGGGCGGCGATGTTGTCGATCTTCTCGGTGAACTTACGGCAGAGGGCGGCGCCCTCCTGCCCGCGGAACGCAACGAGGGCGGCCAAAGCCTCGTCGATGCCGCGCCGCGCGGCTTCCCACTCTTCGCCGCAGAGTTCCTCGACCTCGGTCTTCGTCAGCACGTCGGGCAGGCGCAGCAGCGTGGCGAACCAGTCTTGCGGCTCGGGTATGCCGGCGTTGGCCGAAATGTCTTTTATCTGCCGATAGTAATTCTCAACAAGCGCCTTGTTAATAGGGGCGGCGTCGGCCGAGTCCTCCTTCTCCACCCATATCGAGAAGTCAACCTTGCCCCTGAGCAGCGTTTTCGCCACAAGCTGGCGTATCTCCATCTCCTTCTCACGGTAAAGCGGGGCGATGCGCGTCGACAAGTCCAAGGCCTTGCTGTTTAAAGATTTAATTTCTACGTGTATTTTCTTCTCATTGAAAGTTACGACAGACTTTCCGTAACCCGTCATTGACTGTATCATACTCTTTTGTAGTTAAATTTATGCAAAAGTACATATTTCTTCGGAAAAAAGCGTATTTTTGCACGTTATTTAAAAAGATATTTTCATTTTATGTCTTGCATTTTAAATATAGAGACAAGTACCAACGTGTGTTCGGTGGCGGTAAGCCAAGAGGGCGTATGCCTGTTTAAGAAAGAAGACCACAGCGGGCCCAACCACGCCGTGGCCTTAGGCGTATTCGTAGACGAGGCCCTCTCGTTCGTCGACAGCCGCGCCATACCGCTCGACGCGGTGGCCGTAAGTTGCGGCCCAGGCTCGTACACGGGCCTGCGCATCGGCGTGTCGATGGCCAAGGGGATATGCTACGGCCGCGGGATAAGGCTCATCGCCGTGCCTACGATCGAGCTGTTGGCCGTGCCCGTGCTGCTCAACCACGAGCTGGAGGAGGGCACGCTGCTCTGCCCCATGCTCGACGCACGCCGGATGGAAGTGTACGCAGGCGTCTACGACCGAGCCTTGAAGGAAATAAGGCCCGTGCAGGCGGACATCGTAGACGGCGGCACTTACAAGGAATATCTCGACAAGGGCAAGGTGTGCTTCTTCGGCAACGGGGCGTGCAAATGCATCGAAGCAATCAACCATCCCAACGCAATACTGATAAAAGGAATAGAGCCGTTGGCCGAAAACATGTTTCCACTGGCCGAGAAGAGGATGGCCGAGGGACGGTTTGAGGACGTGGCCTACTTCGTACCGTTCTACCTGAAAGACTTCGTGGCCAAGACGCCCAAGAAGCTTTTGTAAGCAGACAAGTTTTACAGCAACAAGCAGACGAGGAACAAGGCTTTCGGCTTTAACTTCTTAACGAGCACAGCGAGCGATAACTTCTTTAACTCCTTTAACTTCTATAAAATACATGAACATCGAAGGATTGGACTACAACACCCAACGTGAACAACTGATACTGCCCGAATACGGACGCGAAGTGCAGAAAATGGTAGACTACGCCGTAACCCTCGGAAGCAAGGAGGAACGGCAACGGTGCGCCGAAACCATTATCGGCATCATGGAAAGGATGTTCCCACAGACACAAGACAACATGGACTACCAGCAAAAACTGTGGGACCACCTCGCGATAATGAGCAACTTCAAGCTGGACATCGACTATCCCGTAGACATCAACGAGGCCAAGAACATAATGAAAAAGCCGCAACCGATGGACTATCCGAAGCAGACCAACCCGATAAAACATTACGGAAGCATGGTGTTCGAGCTTTTCGAGAAGCTCAAGACAATGGATCCCGGCCCCGAGCGCGACGAACTGACACGGCTTACGGCCAACCAGATGAAGCGCAACCTGATACAGTGGAGCCACGGGTCGAGCGACGACGAGAAGATAGCATCCGACCTGGCACGCTTCACCGACGGCAAGATACAGCTCGACCTCGACTCGTTCAAGTTCAACGTCGGCAACATGAGGGAGCACGCCGACAAGCGGCGCAAACGCAGGTGAGACCTGCGGCGAAGGTACGTTAAACGGAAAAAACACCCAAGAATGGAATCATTCATCATAGAAGGCGGACATCGGCTGAGCGGCACCATTACGCCGCAAGGCGCGAAGAACGAGGCCCTTGAAGTAATCTGCGCATCGCTGCTCACGTCTGAGGAAGTCAGGATAAGCAACATTCCCGACATTCTCGACGTAAACAACCTTATACAGCTTCTCGTCGACATAGGGGTGGAGACGGAACGCACAGGCAAGAACGAATATGCGTTCAGGGCCAAGGACATCTGCCTTGACTATCTTGAGAGCGACGAGTTCATACGCAAGTGCGCGTCGCTCCGCGGCAGCGTGCTGCTGATAGGGCCGCTGCTCGCACGCTTCGGCAGGGCCGTAGTGACAAAACCGGGCGGCGACAAGATAGGCCGGCGCAGGCTCGACACCCATTTCTTAGGATTCAAATATCTCGGAGCCAAGTTCTCACACAACGACGAACGCGGCACGTTTGAAATCAACGGCCGCGACCTCAAAGGCTGCTACATGCTGCTCGACGAGGCTTCGATAACAGGCACGGCCAACATCATTATGGCCTCGGTGCTGGCCAAGGGCACGACGACCATCTACAACGCGGCGTGCGAGCCATACATACAACAACTGTGCCACATGCTCAACCGCATGGGGGCGCGCATAAGCGGAATAGCCTCAAACCTGCTGACAATCGTAGGCGTGGAAAGCCTGCACGGGACAAACCACAAGATATTGCCCGACATGATAGAGGTAGGCTCGTTCATCGGCATGGCGGCGATGGTGGGCGACGGCATACGGATAAAGGACGTATCCGTGCACAACCTCGGCATCATTCCGGAAGCATTCCGTAAGCTCGGCGTGAAAATCAACATTGACAACGACGACCTTGTCATCCCGCACATGGAGCATTACGAGGTCGAGTCGTTCATCGACGGCTCGATAATGACATTGGCCGACGCGCCGTGGCCCGGGCTTACCCCCGACCTCATATCCGTACTGCTCGTCGTGGCCACGCAGGCTAACGGCAGCGTGCTGTTCCACCAGAAGATGTTCGAAAGCCGCCTGTTCTTCGTCGACAAACTGATTGACATGGGCGCGCAAATCATTCTCTGCGACCCCCATAGGGCCGTTGTCGTAGGCCACGACCATAAGAAACGGCTGCGTGCCGGACGCATGTCGAGTCCCGACATACGCGCCGGCATAGCCCTGCTCATCGCCGCGCTGAGCGCCAACGGCACCAGCCGTATCGACAACATAGCCCAGATTGACCGCGGATACGAGGACATAGAGTCGCGGTTGAACGCACTCGGGGCGAAGATAGAAAGGATATGAAATAAGCAGACAAGTAACAAGCAGACAAGTGACAAGTGTAGTTTGCTTGTCTGCCCGTTACTTGTAACTTGTCAACTAAAGATATGATAAGAATAGAAGAGGTATATAAGATAGGCAAGATGGGAAAGCCGCACGGCGTGAAAGGTGAGGCGTCGTTCATGTTTGACGACGACGTATTCGACCGCGTCGACGCCGATTACCTTATATTAATAGTAGACGGCATTCTTGTCCCGTTCTTTTTCGAGGAATACAGGTTCAAGAGCGGCGGGACCGCGCTCGTCAAGTTCTGCGACGTCGACACAAAGGAACAGGCGCAGGAATTGACCGGATGCGACGTATATTTCCCCAAAAGCCTGTCCGACCGCGACGAAAACGAACTAACATACGACGAACTTCGCGGCTTCAACGTGCTCGATGCCGACAACGGTGACAAGCTGATAGGCGAAATATCATACGTCGACGATGCCACGGAGAACGTGCTATTCAACGTAAGGACACCTGACGGAAGGGAAATACTGATACCCGTGTCCGACGATTTCATCACCGGCATCGACACAGACAAGCACGAAATAAGGGTCAGCCTGCCGGAAGGGCTGCTCGACCTCGGCTGAGCCAGCGGCGGCAAGCCGACCATAAGCAAACGGAAACACGCCTAACACCAAATATATGAAGAAACAAATAGCCATCCTCGGCTCTACAGGCTCGATAGGAACGCAAGCGCTCGACGTGATAAAACAACACTCCGACCTGTACGAGGCATACTGCCTTACGGCGAACAACAAGGTGGAGCAACTGGCCCGGCAGGCGCACGAGTTCAATCCGGCCGCCGTCGTCATAGCCAATGAAGACAAATACGAACAGCTGAAAGACTTGTTGGCCGACCGCCCCGACATTAAGGTCTACGCCGGGAAGCAGGCTTTGGACGAAATCGTCGAAGCCGAACCAATCGACATGGTGCTAACGGCCATGGTCGGTTTCGCAGGACTAAGCCCCACAATCCGCGCCGTCAAGGCCCACAAGAAGATTTGCCTTGCCAACAAGGAAACGCTCGTCGTAGCGGGCGAACTGATCTGCAAGCTCGCCGCCGAGCACCGTTCGCCCATCATCCCGGTGGACAGCGAGCATTCGGCCATATTCCAAAGTCTGATCGGCGAAGGCGGCAACGAAATTGAGAAAATACTCCTTACGGCATCAGGCGGCCCGTTCCGCAATTTCACAAAAGAGCAGCTTGCCAACGTAACGAAAGCCGACGCGCTGAAACATCCCACATGGAACATGGGCGCTAAGATAACCATCGACAGCGCGACGATGATGAACAAAGGCTTCGAAGTCATCGAGGCTAAATGGCTTTTCGGCGTTCCGGCCGACAAGATACAGGTATTAGTGCATCCGCAGAGCATCGTCCACAGTGCCGTGCAGTTCTGCGACGGAGCTGTGAAGGCCCAGCTCGGCGTGCCCGACATGCGCCTGCCGATACAGTTTGCCTTCACTTATCCCGACCGCCTGCACCTCAGCGGCGAGCGTCTCGACCTGTTCAAGCATCCGCTTGAGTTCTTCGAACCTGATTTGGACAAGTTCCGCTGCCTTGCATTGGCGTTCGAGGCGATACGCCGCGGCGGCAACATGCCGTGCATAGTCAACGCCGCCAACGAGATAGTGAACCGCGCGTTCCTCGAAGACCGCTGCTCGTTCATGCAGATGGGTGAAATCATTGAAAAGACGATGGACCGCGTAGCGTTCAACGGCAATCCCGATTACGACACATACATAGCGACAGACGCTGAGGCGCGCCGCGTGGCTGAAGCCATGCTTTGATTGCAAAATTAAAAATTAACAAGTAAAAATTAAACGACTTTACGTAAACAAGACGTATTCACGGAGTAGCCGGCCGGCGGCAGGCCGTCGTTTTTTAAAAGTCCGCCGCGCAGCCGTTCACTCCGCAATCTCCCATTAAAAAGAAAGAAACGACATGGAAGTATTTTTGATTAGACTGCTCCAGTTCATGCTGGCAATCTCAATCCTTGTGCTGCTCCACGAGGGAGGGCACTTCTTTTTCGCGAAACTTTTCGGCGTCCGGGTTGAGAAGTTCTATTTGTTCTTCGACCCGTGGTTCCACCTATTCGAGTTTAAGCCAAAACGCAGCGAAACCACTTACGGCGTAGGCTGGTTGCCGTTGGGCGGATACTGCAAGATTTCGGGAATGATAGACGAGTCGTTCGACACCGAACAGATGAAGAAGCCCGCCCAGCCGTGTGAGTTCCGTTCCAAGCCGGCATGGCAACGCCTGCTCATAATGGTCGGCGGAGTGCTGGTCAACTTCCTGCTTGCGCTGTTCATCTACGCCATGGTGCTCTTCACCTGGGGCGACTCTTACTTTGCGCTTAAGGACATGTCTATGGGCATGAAGTTCAACGACTCGGCAAAGGAAATAGGTTTCCGCGACGGCGACATACTGCTTCGCACCGACGAAAAGACGCTCGACAGGTTTGATGTCGACATGTACCGGGCCATAGCCAACGCCCAAACAGTTACCGTATTGCGCGGCGGCAAGGAGGTAACCGTTACCATGCCCGAGGACATGAGCCTGCTCACCATGGTCAAGGAGGAGCCGGTGTTCGCGCGGCCGTTCATCCCGGCCGACGTAGACAGCGTGCTGCCGAACTCTCCGGCGCAGAAGGCCGGCATAATGAAAGGCGACAAACTGCTGGCCGTCGGAGGCAAGAGCGTAGACTCGTGGAACGAGTTTGACAACCAGATAGGGCGCATGCAGGACGTCATGTCGGCGGCCAAGACCCCTGCCGACAGCCTTAAGGCGCGCACTACGACAATAGTTTTCAGCCATAAGGCCACGCCCGGCAGGAAGGACACGGCGCAAGTCGTGCTCACGGCCGACATGACGCTCGGCGTAGGCAAGACATACTTGGGCACTTACTACAAGCCCGTAAAGCTCGAATACGGTTTCTTTGAGAGCTTCCCTGCCGGCGTAGTCTACGGCGTAAACGTGCTCCGCGGATATGTTGACGACATGAAATACGTGTTCTCGGCCGAGGGAGCCAAGTCGCTCGGAGGCTTCGGCGCGATAGGCAGCCTCTTCCCCCCGACGTGGGACTGGATGATGTTCTGGCGCATGACGGCGTTCCTGAGCATAATCCTCGCCTTCATGAACATACTGCCCATACCGGCGCTTGACGGCGGCCACGTGCTATTCCTGCTTTACGAAATGATAACGCGCCGCAAGTCGAGCGAGAACTTCCTTATCAGGGCCGAATACGTAGGCTTCGGCATTCTCATACTCCTAATGGTGGTGGCCAACCTGAACGACATCCTCAGGTGGCTGGGATACATGTGATAAGTGAAGAGTGAAGAGTGAAGAGTTAAGAGTGAAGAGTTAAGAGTTAAGAGTGAAGAATCCGATTGCTAAGGTGTTCTTTACTATAAACCATTAAACCCGAATTGGTCTTTAGAGAGTATGAATGTCGGCAATAAACCAAATATCTTCATCTCTTTATAAGAAGTCGGCAGCATATTGTCATTCCGGGCCGGAACCCGGAATCCAGTAATCACCCAATTTGTTGATAATGTTGGTGGTTGCACTGGATTCCGGGTCCCGGCCCGGAATGACAATATGCTGCCGACTTCTTACGATTTAGAATGGTGCCATTGTTTTTAGAATAATTACATTCTTCTTATACCAGACTGACGTTAATATCACGCCCTTCAAATGATTCCGAAGTGCCTTAGCGCCGAGGCTATGCCGTCGTCGTCAACGCCCGAGGTAACATAACCGGCCGCCGCTTTCACGTCGTCGTCGGCGTTGCCCATGGCCACGCCCACGCCTGCCGCACGGATTATCGGAATATCGTTGCCGCCGTCGCCGAAGGCCATCGTCTCCGACATGTCCAGCCGCAAGTAACCGGCCACTGCCTGCAAGGCCGTACCCTTGTCGGCGCCACGCGCCGTTATGTCGGCGAAGTCGGGATACCAACGCGCCGACACACAGTGGCGCATAATGGGCATCAGCCGCCGTTCGGTTTCAACGTCGATTATGGGTGTGAACTGTATTATGCCCTGCTCCAGCACGTCCTCTACAGGAACGCCTTCACCGAGGTCGCTCACGTTGAGCATCTTACGGTAAAGGCGGTCAACGTCGGGGTTGGGGTTGATCACCGTAAGGTCGCCTACGCCTACAACGAGCGTGGCGAAGTTCATCTCGTCAGACATCCTTACGAACGCACGCGCCTCGCCGTCGGGAATTGTAAGGCATCTTATAACGCTGCCGCCCACCGTGCAATAAGCCCCAGTGGCCGTGATGTATCCGTCGACGAGCCCGCTTATTTCATCAAGATTGTTAATCAGCCGCTTCGGCCTGCCCGTCGATATGTATATGCCCACGCCGCGCCGCTTGGCCTCGGTCAGGGCGTCGACGGCAGACTGCGGTATCCTATGGGTCTTGAAGCTTACAAGGGTCCCGTCTACGTCGAAGAATAACGCTTTTATCATCTTTTCAAGTTTTAAGGGAAGTACGGGAGTTGCGTTAACCATTGTAAAACCAGGAAATCCTGCGCCTGCAGTCCCCTCCTACTCCGCCATGCGTCCCGCTCATTTTCCCGCAAAGTTACGCCATTTATTTTCACCGGCAATGCATTGTTGTTTAATAAATGTTTATTTTTGCATGCTCAAACCAATTATTTGACATAAAGCAAGATGAAAGGATACGACACGATACTGGCCGAACTGGCCGCTCTCGGCACGGAGGAGAAACGCCGCGTACTGAGCGGATTCTTCAAGACTGGCAATGGCGAATACGGCGAGGGCGACAAGTTCCTCGGCCTGCCCGTACCGCTTACGCGCGGCGTGGCGAAGAGCCATAAGGACGAGAGCCTCGCCACGGCCGCGGCCCTGCTCCGTTCCGAATGGCACGAAGCGCGGCTCTGCGGCCTGCTGATGATGGTTGAAAAGATGAAGAAGGCGCGCGGTAGCGCCGCCGCCGAGGTATTCGACACGTATCTTGCCAACACGGCGAGGATAAACAACTGGGACTTGGTAGACCTATCAGCCCCGCAAATCGTAGGCCTGTACCTGAAGGACAAGCCGCGCGACGCGCTCTACCGCCTGGCCGCCAGTCCCCTGCTGTGGGACAACCGCATAGCCATAGTGTCGACATACGCCTTCATAAAGCAGGGCGACCTCGACGACACGTTCCGCCTCGCCCTGCTCCTCATCGGCCACGGGCACGAGCTGATGCACAAGGCCGTAGGCTGGATGCTGCGCGAGGCGGGCAAGCGCGACCCCGCCCGGCTGCGCATGTTCGTCGACGCCCATTGGCGCAGTATGCCGCGCACGATGCTGAGGTACGCCATAGAGAAATACCCCGAAAGCGAACGCAAGGAAGTGCTGGGGCGGAGATAAGGAGCCTCCTGCCTCGGCACTTCCCGGCAACATTCCGTATTCCCATACTACGGTGAACGCCGACGCTGCCGACCTGTAAACTGTTTCTAAGCGTAAGAGTGCATCCCCCCGAGGAAATAATTCACGCCGAAATACGTCATCAGTATCGTGAGGAACGCCAGCGTAACGTACAGGTGGTAGCCCGTGGGGCGGCGCAGGAAAGGCAGCGAACGGTCGTGCACGGCTACGGCGTAGACCATCAACGTTATAAGCCCCCACACCTCCTTGGCGTCCCAGCTCCAATACGCGCCCCACGACACGTTGGCCCACACGGCCCCTACGAACACGCCGACGCCGAGCAACGCGAGGGCAGGATAAAGCAGCAGGCGCGACAGCAGGGCGAGCCGTTCGCAGCAGTCGTCGGCCGAAGGCCGCGCCGGCCTCTTGACGAGGCGCAGCAGCAGGGCCGTGACGCCGACGGCGAACGTCAGCGACAACAGGGCGAACGACATCATTATCACCGAAACATGCACGCCGAGCAGCGGCGACGAGAGCACCGGCATGACGTGGGTTATCTGGGGGTCCATAAGGCTGATGTGCGACACGAGGAGGAAGAAGCCCGACATCAGCAGGCTGAACGGCAACGCTATGCGGAAACGGCCGTAAACGGCAAGGCCGAGCACCATGACGAACCACGCCATGACGAGCATCGTCTCATATCCGTTGGCCATCGGCACGCGCCCGCCGGCAATCCAGCGCAGGGCGATGCACGCCGTCAAGGCGAACAGCGACAGGACCGAGGCCGCAAGCCCGGCGGCACGGACGGCTTTCACGGCCTTTCCTTCACTCCCGTCCCCCGCTTCACTCCCGCCATTCTTAATAAGCCGCCATACCGCGAACGCCACAAGCAGCGCGCCCAACGCAAGGTTGAGCATGAAGAGCACCGTGGCAAACGGCACGGCGTTGTAAGCCCGCTCGGCCTTCACCTGCAACGGCGACGGCAACGACGCGCCGGCGTTGAGCCGCTGGTACTTCAGCATCTTGTCAAGTACCGCGTCGACCGAAGCGTAACGCCCGGCGAGCACTTCACCGTAGATTAACGAGAAAACGTTCTGTATGTACTTGCGGCGCGGCCCGTCGACAAGCGTGTCGGGCATGCCGTCGGTAGGGGCGTACCACGTCGTAACGCCCTGCGACGTGACGGGGAACACCTTCAGCGGCAAGCCGCGGCGCAGGTTCATCACCATCATCAGGCGGTCGTCAACGTCGGCCACCTCCTTGTGGAACTTGTCGTTATTCCCCCTGTAATACTCCTCTATGTAAGGGCCGAGGATGTATCCGCCCATCACCGGGTTGAAGAACGTGTTGACCGAGCACCGCCGCGGCAGCTGCAGGCGGTCGCGCAGCACGCCGTTCTTCAGCCTGAGCACAGGCTCGGAGCTCCACTCGTCGCCGTAGAATATGAAGCCCGTGAGCACCTGCTCGGCCGTGGAGCCCTCGTAGTGCGTGCTGCCGCAGAGCTTCTTCGTGAAGTCGACGGCGAACGTCTGCAGCGGACACACGCGGTTGTTGTACAATATGTATAGGCGGCCGAACTTGTCGGCCGTCTCCCTCGGCAGCACCTTCGCGGCCCCGACCACGGCCGGGAACGCCGCCAAAGCCAGCAGCGAGAGCGCGCCGCGCCTCAGCAGCGGACTGCGCAGCAGGCGGCGGTAAGCGCCCTTGGGGTCGAAGAGCATCCACGCCAGCGCGGCGAACAGCAGCGCGTAGCCGGCGTATGTAAGGGGTATGCCGTAGGGGTCGCTGTTCACGGCGAGCGTGCTGCCCAGCATGTCGCGGTCGTAAGACGACTGGTAGAAGCGCATCGGGCCGTGCTTGTATATGTTGTTCATCGACACCTCGGCGCGCATCTCGCGGCCGCCGTCGATAACGGTGAAGCGCGACACGTAGTCGGCCTCGGCCCTCGTGCCGTCGTGGTAACTGACGTCAAACTCGTCGAGCCTCAGCTTGAACGGCAGCATGCGCTCCTCGGTATTGCCGTCGCCGCCGTAGACGGTATACGTGCCGACGGCCGCTCCGCAGCGCAGGTGCACCATGCCGCGCTCGGCCGTCAGGCGCGTGGCCAACGCCCCGGCCAGTATCAGCACGAACGCCGCGTGCAGCGCGACGGCCGACGTCGCGCGCATGCGCCTCTTAACGATATAGGCCACGCCCGCCGCGGCTAGCAAGGCCCACAGCGCCGCGAACCACCACGAGCCGTAGACGGCGGCATGGGCGAAGTCGGTGCCACGGTATTTCTCGACGAACGTGGCCGCTCCCATGCAGGCCGTGACGAGTATGTAAAGCGTAAAAAGTATCTTCCTCAACATTCGCTAAATATCTTTCGTTTTCCAATATGCGGCCTTCCGCATTGCGAAAGGCCGTCTTTCGCACGCTAAAAGGTTACCTTTTAGAACGTAAAAGGTAACCTTTTGCAAAATATCTGATTATCAATGAATTGTATATTTGGACTCCGGTGTCCGGTTAAATCGACTGGAGGAACTTGACGACGGCGTCGCGGTCTTCCTTCGGAAGCCTGTAGAACTTCTCGGCCGACTCGTATGCATCGCTCTCCTTGCTGTACGCATGCCACATTATGGCCTCGATCTCGTTGCGCGCGCGGCAGTCGTGCAGGCGGTCTTGCGCCCCGGTGTTGACGAGCGACAGGCCGCGTCCCCACAACGGAGTGGTGCGGCACCACGAGTTGTGTATGTCGTTCTTCATGAACAGGCGGTGCTGCACGAAGTCGGAGTACGGGTAAATCTTCTGGTTGGGATACTTCGGCAGGGGCCGCCCCTCTATGCAGTCGGGCGTCCAGTAGTTGTCGTCGCCGGTGGTCCACGACGGACGGTGGCAGCTGGCGCAGCCCATCTGCATGAACAGCTCCTTGCCGCGCTGCACGTCGGCATCCTGCAGGTTGCGCGCGCGCGGTATGGCCAGGCCGCGGTGCCACACCATGAAGGCGTAGAAGTTGTCGGTCGACATTTCGGCCTCGAAGTTGTGCCACTGGTTGTCGAACTGGTTGGTCGACGGGTCGAGCAGGTTCTTCACGGCGTCGGCAATGCCCGCGTCGGTGCCGTCGGCGTAGTAAGGCGACGAGGGGTCGGCCTTGATAGCGTCGATCACCTGCTGGTTCCTCGCCATAGCCTCGGCCCACGCCGTGGTGGTGTAGATCTCGGGGCTCGCCGGACCACTAAAAAAAAGAATGTTCCACATGGCGTTGGCCCCTGCCCCGTCTTGCAGCGTGGCGCGCGTCAGGGCGTAGGTGTAACGCTTCACGAGGCCGTCCACCTTAGTGCCGTCGGCCAGTTTGCCCGGCGAGGTGAACGTGGTGTAGTAGGCCGTCGACGCCCAGTCGCCGGCCGCCTTGTCCCACATGGCGGGGTTGAGGTCGGCCCCGGCGGCGGCCTCGGCCGCGTACTGCGCCTTCAGCGAGTCCTCGGGTATGGCGTCGATAAGGCCCGTGCCTATGATGCCTATGGTCGACTCAAGGCGCACCTCGATGTCCGTCGGCTGCGGATATGTGTTGAACGCCGTCGTAGGTATCGTGATTTCAGGATAAATCAGCTCGTACTTCTCGCCGTCGGGAAACTGCGTAGCCGACAGTCCGCTGGGCATGGTGCCCTGCACGGCGTGCCACGTCAGGTTGATTTGGTCCTCGTCCACCGGCGGCAGGAACGGCGATACGGCCTGCGTCTGCGGCATGCCGGTCACCTCGCTGATGAAGGGGCCGTCGTTGCTTCCCGGCGAGTCGGGGTGGTAGATTACGAGCAGGTAACCGTTGCCGAACGTGTTGGCGCGGTAGCTGTCCTGGCGCTTGCCGTGGCCGTAGCCGGGGTGGCAGTCTATGCACGAGTTGCGCACCGAGGCCGGGCCGAGGCCGTTGAACGGCGGGGTGTTGGTGTTGTAGTTGCGCTCGAAGAACGTCTCGCCGAGGTTGAACTCGTCCATCAGTCCGAGATTGTTCACCGCCTCGGTCTCGTCCTCGTAGCATCCGGCCGTCACGTTCTCCGTCGTGCCGAGCCTGCCGCCCGGATACCACTCGTCGGCCGAGAAGTTGCCTACGGCCTTCCCTACGAACTCAATGTCGCCAATGTTCTCCTCAGGCGCCGACGGGGCTATGCCGTCGTCGTCCGAGCAGGCGGCAAACGGCATGCAGAGGCATGCCGAGAGCATGAATACATGATAACTTTTCGTTAACTTCATAATGTTTGTTTTTAAATTAAACGTCAGTGGAGCCACACTCGGAAAGGGCCCGCCTTGCGGCGGAACCCTTGCAAATGCGACTCCGGAATGTCGGTAATTCCGTAAGGTTAGTTGGCGGCTATCCACTGCGAAGCCTGCGTCAGGCTGCCGTCGAGCACCTGTATGGCGTCTATGGCCGTCTTAACGTAAGGGGCGGTGGGGTTCTCGCCGAACTCCACGCCTTCGGCTATGCAGCCGTCGAGCGCAGAGAGCGCGCCCTTGAGGTTGGCGTCAAGCTGGGCGGCGAGCGTCGGGTTGTACTTGTTCAGGTAGCCCATTATCGAGTTTTCCTTGGCCGTTTCGCCGCCCACGCTGCCGTAGAGCGAGTACTGTATGCTGAGGATGTTGTCCTTGAAGTCGTAGAACGAGCGGTGGCTGTAAGGCGACTCGATGTAGTTGGGGTCAGAGCCGTTGTAGGCGTTGCCCATCTTCTGCGAGTAGACTTCGTTCGATATGTTCTGGCATCCGCTGGTGAGTATCGTGCTGGCCACCTGGCGCCACGTAGTGTAAGTGCTGCCCGGCTGGCCCGCCAGGAGCATGTTCTCGCCGTAGGAGAGGTCGCCGCTGCCCACGGTGCACGGCAGTTCGCACTCGTCGATGACGCGCGTCTTCTGCACTTCGGGCGCGTCGGGGTTCCACGACACGTTCAGCTGGAAGCACCTGTCGCGCAGGTCGCCGGCCACGGCGGTGGCGTATATCAGCTCCTCGCGTCCCGTTATGTGCGCCCCGTACTCTGATACGAGGTCGGGGTCGTCGCCCTGCAGCGTGGCCACCTGGCGGTTCTGGCCGTTGCGGAAGATGATGAACTCGATGCCGTGGAATCCTAACAGCTCCTGTCCGAGCTTGTTGGCGGCGTAGGCTATGCCGTCGTCGCCGTTGTCGAGCTGCGCCACCTTCTCGCTGTTCTTAAGCTCGGTTACGAGTCCGTCGAGGTCGAGCGGCCACGTGTCGATGTGCGGGTCGATGCCGAAGTCGGTCGCCGCGCCGTAGAGGAAGGCCTCGGTCTCCTCCCAGTAGCTGCGCGCCTCGATGAACGTTGCGCAGATTTCGTCTATCTCGCCTTGGGTTACGCTGGCCGGGTCGGCCTTGAACTTCTCCTTCACCTCGTTGAGCTGGTCGTACAGCAGTTCGGTGTACGTGGCCAGTCCGCCGTAGGTCGGGTAGACCACTTCGTTCACATAATCGGTCGCCGCGTCCTTAAGCAGCGTCTCCTTCTCGGTCAGCTGTCCGGCCGTCACGGCTCCGCCGTTGTCGTCGTCGTCGCTGCACGAGGCGAATCCCGCCGTCAGCAGCGCGCCCATCATGAAGAGCATGGGCAGTTTAAGATACTTTTTCATAAATGTTTGTTTTAACGTTATTGATTTGATTAGTATTATTTTAGTTTACATGAAGAAGCCCTGGTATGCTATACCGATGGAAACCGACGGCTCGTCGTTGTACTGCGACTTAAGGAAACGGTGCGAGTACTCGGCCTTTACGGCTATCTGCGGTATGGGGTGGTAGTTCACTCCGGCGGCCACGCGCTGGCGGTTGGTGAAGTTGTATTCGCGCTGGTTCTTCTTGTCGGGTATGTAAGAGTCGTAATACTCGTAGCGGCCGAAGACGTAGAACTTCTGCCCGCTGTTCCTCGTCTTTGAGAACTGCGAGAACACGTCGTATCCGGCCTCGATGCCGAGGGACACGGCGTTCTTGCCCACGGGAGTCTTCTTGGCGGGCGCGTTGCTGGCCGTGGCGTTCAGCTTGGCCGTGCTTATGGCTGCGGCGTCGCCTAAGTAGCCGTAGTCGGCGTTGGCGCGTACAATCCAGTTGGCGCGGTCTATCGTGAAGTCGACAGCCCCTACGGCCACCGTGCCCTTCACCTTGTCATACTGCTTGCCCTCGCCCTCCTTGTCGTTGGGGTAAGTGTTGTGCATCGAGCGGCCGTAATATCCGCTCACGCCGAAGCGCACGCCGGGCACAGCGTAATAGTCTATACGGGCGGCGAAGCCGTACTTGTTGGCCACCTTGAACTCGAACGGCGACCCGGCCCCTCCCTGAATCCAGTGGTCGCGGTCGAAAAGGAAGGCGTCGAGCCCGGCCACCAACTGCACCTCGTAGCGCAACTTGCCGGCGCGGCCCCAGAAGCTTACGCCCGTGTCGTGCCACGTGCAGGGCAATATGGTGCCCTCGCCCTCGGGGCGGTAGACCGTGAAGTAGTTCAACGGCTCATGGTAGGCGTTGGTAAGACCTACGGGAACGACGAAATGGCCCACGCGCAAGTTGGCCCAAGGGGCGAACGACTTCTGTATCCAAAGTTGTTCAAGCTCAACCTCGCCGCCCTTCTCGGTCTCCTGCTCCCACTCGCCGGCCTCGTCGAACTCCTGCTCTACGGCACCGCCCGAACCGCCGTGCTCGAACTCAATCTCGCTCGACATCGACCAGCCCTTGCCGAAGTCGTAGCTAAGGTAAATCACGGCGTGGGGAATGTCGAAGCGGCCGTGGCCGGGGTCGTCCTTATGCTGCGACGGACTGCTGTAGCGGTAAACGTTGTCGCTGTAGAAGTTGCGCGTCAGCGCGATGTCGGCGTATCCGCCGATGCTCAGGCGGTTGCCGCCGGCGTGGCGGTAAACGCTGTCGGCGGCCGACGTCTGCGCACATGCCGGCACGGCCGTAAGGCACAACGCCAAGGCGCACGCCGACAATGCTTTAGTGAATCTATCCATCTTGATCATAATTATAAAGTTATTACCGTTTTGTTTTCAGTTGCAAAATTACAACAAGCCGTAAATGTTAGCAATACCTAAAAATCGGTAAAAACCCTTACCCCCGCCGGGCGCGCGGCCATCACCATAAATGGTGACGCACGGACGGCGTTAACCCGCACGCAGGGACAAAAGCATACCCGCCGCGGCCAAAAACAGCGGAATAAAGGGCCGTAAGGCGTTCGGCCGGAAACGGGATACCTACATGTCGGTATGGCGTGCCCTACCGACATGTAGGTAAACGCCGGCAGGCGGCAGAAAACCGCCGGCACGGCACGACACGGTATTCCGCGTCGTGAAAGGTAAGCTTTCACGCTCCGAAAGGTAAGCTTTCGCAATGCAAAAGGCAAGCTTCCGCAATGCAAAAGGCAAGACGGCTCCGCCCAAACTTAAAAAAGCATAAACGGATAAACCTTGGCGGCGCGGCTACGTCTTATATAAGATATTCAGCATCCGGCGGCACGGCGGCAAGCCTGAGGCCGGTAAAAAAACTACGGAACAAAAAACAATCTATGAAAATGAACATCAAGACAATCGCGGCCGCGCTGGCCCTGGCCCTGGCGATACCGTCGGCCGCGACGGCGCAGGACGCAGGAAAGGGGAACAAGAAAGTGAAAAAGGTGAAATGGACGGGCATGGCGCAGAAGCTCGACGACGGCTTCTTCACGTCGGCCGAGGCCGCGCGCATAGGCGACAACCTGCTGTTTTACCAGCACGCCTCGGGCGGATGGCCCAAGAACATGCAGCTGCAGGACGGGCTGACCGACGGCCGGCGCAAGGAGGTAGAGGAAATGAAGCAGGGCAAGCGCTACGCCACGATAGACAACAAGGCCACGACGACGGAGATAACCTACCTGGCGCGGCTCTACAACGCCACCAACGTGGAGAAATACAAGGAGGCCGCGCTGCGCGGACTTGACTACCTGTTCGAGGCGCAATACGACAACGGCGGCTGGCCGCAGTTCTATCCGCTGTCAAAGGGATATTACACCCACATCACCTACAACGACGACGCCATGGTGAACGTGCTCAAGATAATGCGCGACGCCGCCAAGGGCAAGGCTCCGTTCGCGTTCCTGCCCGACAGTGTGAAGGCCAAGGCCAAGGCTTCGCTCGACAAGGGCGTGGGCTGCATACTGAAGACGCAGGTGGTGCAGGACGGACGGCCTACGGTGTGGTGCGCACAGCACGACGAGAACACCCTGCAGCCGGCCGACGCCCGCGCCTACGAGCTGGCGTCGCTCAGCGGGCAGGAGTCTGACGACATAGTGCTGTTCCTCATGTCGCTGTCGAAACCCTCGCAGGAGGTGCGCGACTGCGTTGAGAACGCCGTGGCGTGGTTCAGGAAGAGCATGATAAAGGGCATGCGCATCGAGAAGTTCACCAACGCCGACGGCAAGAAGGACTACCGCCTGTCGCCGTGCCCCGGGGACGGCGCGGAGTGCGAGCCGTTATGGGCGCGCTTCTACACGATAGACGGCAACCGCCCGTTCTTCTGCGACCGCGACGGCGTAATGAAATACGACATTTCCGAGATAGGATACGAGCGGCGCAACGGCTACAGCTGGTTCAATTCGGACGGACTGGACGTGTTCAAGCGGTATGAGTCGTGGGCGAAGAAGTACGGCAAGGGCAAGTAAGCCCGCAGCCCCGGCTTTCGCCGCCTCTCCATTTTTCCACCTTATTATATATTTATGGACTTCTTCATATACAAGGACAATAAGCAGCAAGGGCCGTACACCCTCGGGCAGCTCGCCGGCATGGGGCTGTCGTCTGAAACGCTCGTGTGGTGCGAGGGCATGGCGCAGTGGACTCCGGCGTGGCAAGTGGCCGAGCTGCGCGGCGTGCTTTCAGGTACATACAAGGCCGCAGCCGCCCCGCCGACAGCGCCTACGCAGGCCGCAGCCGACGGCGATGGCGGAGCCGCACCGCAAGCCGAGGGCGGGCAAAGGGGCGGCGACCCGCCGACAGCGCAGGCCGCGCAGCGAGCCGACAAGCGCCACAGGCGCGCCGCGGCGTGGCTGGCAGCGGCCGCGGCGGCGTTCTTCATACTGCTCATGACGTGCCCAGGCGCCGAAAAGCACCGCCGCGCCGTGGCCGACGAGATAAGCGCGGCCATGACCGAGGAGGCCTACGACAGGAGCGCGGGCGGCGGCATGCTCGGCATGTTCGGCGGAATGGTGGGCGGCATGATAGCTACGCAATTCGCCGACGCCGTGGTAAGCCAGCTGCTGAGCGTCGACGACTACTTCATATTCTCAATAGGCAAGGTGCGTTACGGCGGCAAGGAGAAGACCGTGTCGTTCGGCATACTCGGCCATGTGTTCACGTTCGACTCGGCCGACCTCCGCAAGGCTCTCGACGACAACACGCCCGTGCCCGACACGATGGCGGTGTGAGGAAAGGTAATTTTAAAGGTAAAAAGGTAAAAAAGTAAAAGGGTAAAAAAGTAAAAGTGAAGCAACCGTGCATTTGGATTCTTCACTTTTCACTTTCAACTCTTCACTTAACATTATCCTTTTTCTGGAAAAAGATGTACCTTTGCATCCGTGGACAAATATTCATCATCCCCCATCCAGTATCTCCAACAGCTGCGCGTGTTGCTCGAGATAGAATACGGCTGCGAGAAAGAGGAGTTCCGCCGCCAGTCCGAGGCCATGGGCCTGCAGCGCAAGGTGAAGCGCGGCGACGCATGGTTTCCCGTCAGCGTCGGCAAGAGCTATTACAACTCGCTCAACCAGCTGGCCGTCGAGATACACCGCACGCAGGACAAGGAGATAGAACACAACTTCGAGTTCGGCCGCCCCGTGGTGTTCTTTGTTTTAGAAGACAAGCCGCCGGCAGGCGGGCAGACAAGCGACAAGCAGACAAACAATCGGCAGACAAGCGGCAAGACAAACAACCTTGCCGACTTGCCAGCCCGCCACCCGTCTGCCAAATACCTCTTCACGGGCACCGTGAGCTACGTCGACGGCGACCGCATGGTGGCTGTCGTGCCCGACGGCGCGCCCTTGTCCAAGCTCCAAGCGGTCGGTAACGTAGGCGTGCAGATGTTCTTCGACGAAACGACTTACAAGCTGATGTTCGACGCCCTCGACCGCGTAATCGGCGCAAAAGGCAACCGCCTGGCCTACCTGCGCGACCTTTTCGCCTCGCGGCAGAAGGCCGAGACGTTCACGTTCCCTCCCATACCGTTCCCCTGGCTCAACCCCGCGCAGGAGAAGGCGGTCAACAGCGTGCTGCGCGCCAAGGACGTGGCGGTGGTCCACGGACCGCCCGGCACGGGCAAGACGACCACCCTCGTCGAGGCGATCTACGAGACGCTGCGCCGCGAGAACCAAGTGCTCGTATGCGCGCAGAGCAACATGGCCGTCGACTGGATAAGCGAACGGCTCGTTGACCGCGGAGTGAACGTGCTGCGCATAGGCAACCCCGTGAAAGTGAACGACAAGATGCTGTCGTTCACATACGAACGACGCTTCGCCGACCACCCCGACTATCCGCAGCTGTGGAGCATCCGCGAAGCCGTGCGCAAACTGCGCCAGAACCGCAACCGTCGGCGCGACGAGGGCTACCACCAGAAGATGGAACGGCTGAAAAGCCGCGCCACGGAGCTTGAGATACGCATAAACGCCCAGCTGTTCGGCGAGGCGCGCGTCATAGCCTCAACGCTTACGGGCAGCGCCAACCGCCTGCTCGCCGGACAGAAATACGGCACGCTGTTCATCGACGAGGCCGCGCAGGCCCTCGAACCGGCCTGCTGGATAGCCATCAGGAAGGCCACGAGGGTAATCCTGGCCGGCGACCACTGCCAGCTGCCGCCTACGGTGAAGAGCATGGCGGCCTTGCGCGGCGGACTGGGCACCACGCTCATGGAGCGCATAGTTAAGCAAAAACCCGAAGCCGTGACGCTGCTGAAGACGCAATACCGCATGAACGAACGGATAATGCGCTTCTCGAGCGACTGGTTTTACGGCGGAATGGTCGAGGCTGCGCCGCAGGTGAAGTTCCGGGGAATACTCGATTTCGACAACCCGATGACGTGGATCGACACCTCGGCGGCCGAAGGCAAGGAGGAGTTCGTAGGCGAAAGCTTCGGCCGCATCAACCGCGCCGAAGCCGACTTGACGCTGAACGTGCTGCAGGACTACTTCACCAAGATAGGCAAGACGCGCATACTGGAGGAACGCATCGACGTAGGCGTAATATCGCCTTACCGCGCCCAAGTGCAGCTCCTGCGGCGGCTGATACGCAAGAAGGAGTTCTTCAAGCCCTACCGCGGCCTTGTGACGGTCAACACGGTGGACGGTTTCCAGGGCCAGGAGCGCGACATCATAGTAATATCGCTCGTCCGCGCCAACGCCGACGGACAGATAGGCTTCCTCTCAGACCTGCGCCGCATGAACGTGGCCATCACCCGGGCGAGGATGAAACTCATAATAATGGGCGACGTGCCGACCATGGCGCGCCACCCGTTTTACAAGCAGCTATACGAATACGTTGTTTCATTGAACAGTTAAGACACATGCTCCAACGCGACTACATACACAGGCTCATACGCGAATTCATGGCCGCCCTGCAACGCCTTTTGGAAAAAGATGAGGTTAAGGACAGGCAGGAGGCGGTCAGGACGTTGTTCAACCAGTACATGGGCGACTACGCCTTTTACCACACTTCGACGCTCGACGACATAATGCGGGCGATAGAGAAGTATCCCGAAGACGAACGCTTGGCGCGCATCGAGATATTGGCCGAACTGTATTACGCCGAGGCCGACACTATGAGCGAACCCATGCGGACCGGCATCCTCGAACGCGCGTTCATGCTGTTCGACTTCATCGACCGCCACGGCCGCACGTTCTCAATCGACCGCAAAGGGAAAATGGACGCGATAAGGAAGGACTTGGGCGGAAAAAGAGAAGTGCGGGACGGCGCCAAGAACAACTATAATTTGGATTTATAATAACAACAATCAATGTCCTTCCGCCCGTTTCCGCCTTCCCTCTCACTTTACAACAACACTTTATCCGACAAACCGGCACCGGCCGGGAGGAAAGAAGAGGCAACGGCAAAACTTATTTATGAGAGATTAGGTATGAAAAAGTTATCAATAAAAAACTCGCCGCGTCCTCCCCAAATCCTCCGTCCGGATGTTATTCCTGTCCTCCGCCGAGGGCTTGGTAAAGGTTCACCACGCTCTGTATCCCGGCGAAGCGGTTGGCCACTTGCGACAGTTCGGCGCTCAGCAGCGACTGGCGAGCGGTCAATACTTCGAGATACGTGCACGTGCCGTGCTCCATCAGGAGCGACGTGCTGCGCACTGTGGTGTGCAGTGCCTCCACCTGTTTCTCGTAAAGCTCGGCCTTGTCACGGCTCGTCTGGTAAGCCGTCAGGGCGTCGTTCACCTCCGCTCCGGCGTTGAGCAGCGTCTGCTCGAACGAGAGCCGCGCCTCCTCCTGTTGCGCCTTGGCAATCTTAAGGTTGGCGATGTTCTGCCCCCGGTTGAACAGGGGCTGCACCAACGAGCCCACGGCCGAGGCTATGAACTTGCCCGGATTTATTATCATCACGCCTGCGTCGTTGGTCCAGCCGGCGCTTCCGCTCAGCGTCACCGACGGATAAAACGCAGAGCGGGCCTGGTTCGTGCCGTAGAAGGCCGACTCAAGGGCGTGCTCGGCCGACCTCACGTCGGGCCGGCAGGAAAGCATCTGGAGCGGAACGCCCACGGCCAAGTCGTCGGGCATGCTCTGCTCCGCCAGCTTGCCGCGCTCGTAACGGCGAGGAGTCTCGGCAAGAAGCAGTGCCATGCTGTTCTCCGTTTGGTTGATTTGCTCCTTCAGGTCGAGCACCGACGTCTGCACGCTGTAATACGTCGCCTCCATCTGCGACACTGCGGCCTCGTCGTATTGTCCGGCTTTCATCAGGGCGCGGGCCGCCGCCACCGTCTCCTTCCACGCCTCGGCGGTCTGCTCGGATAGGTCAAGCTGCGCGTCGAGCATCAGCAGCGTGTAGTAAGTGTTGGCTATCCCAGCTATCAGCTGCGTCCTTACGGCCTGCTTGTAGTCCCGGCTTTGCGCGTAGAGGGCCTGCGCCTGCTTCTTCGCGTTGCGCATGCGGCCGAATATGTCGAGCTCCCAGCTTGCCGTCACGGGCACCGTGTAAGTCCACGAAGCCTTCTGTGTGTCGAAGCTGCTCACGCCTCCCTGCGGCGACAAAGCGAACGAAGGCAGGAACGCCAGCTTGGCGGAGAGCAGCGTGGCCTCGGCCTCCTCCACCCTGAGTTGCGCCGCCTGGTAGTCCGTGTTGCGCTCGAGTCCCAGCTCGATCAGCGTCTGAAGGTGTGGGTCGGTGAACACTTCGCGCCAGTCGGTGCCGCCGAAGTTCACGGTGTCGGCCGTCAGCTCGACACCTGCGCCGTACAAACTGTCGGGCACGGTGTCGGCCGGTTTGTATGTTTTGTACACGCCGCAGCTGCCGAGCATGGCCGTAGCGGCGGTCAGTATGATTAATCTTTTCATTTCACTTTTATTTTTTTAGTTGACAAGTTGACCAGTTTTCAGTGACAAGCAGACAAGTGACGAGCAGACAAGGAGATTTCCTTTGCCACTTGCTTGCTAATCTTTTGCTTGTCCGCTTATACGCTTGTTTGCTCGTTACTTGTCACTCGTCACTTGTCTGCTTGTTTGTTCGTTACTTGTCACTCGTTACTTGTCGCTGTTATTTTCAAGGGCTTTCCGCTTTTCTTCCTCGTTCCTTTGTTTCTCAAGCATTACCTGCGGACTCGGCTCCACATGCATCGGCTTGCGGAACTTCTCCTCAAGATACTCGAACACTATGTAGAACACGGGTGTCACGAAGAGCAGGGCCGCCGTGCCGACGACCAGTCCGCCGATAACGCCCGTTGCCAAAGAGCCGTTGCCGTTGGCTCCGGCGCCACTCGAGAACATCAGCGGCAGCATGCCGAACACCATGCAGAACACAGTCATCAGGATAGGACGCAGACGGGCTTGGGCCGCCGTGTAGGCCGACTCCACTATGCCCATGCCGCGCCGGCGGCGCTCAACGGCGTACTCGGTGATGAGGATGGCCGTCTTAGCCAACAGTCCGATGAGCATTATCATACCCGTCTGGAGGTAGATGTTGTTCTCCAATCCGAAGAAGCGGGCGAACAAGAGAGAGCCCATAAGGCCGAAAGGTACCGAGAATACGACTGCCAACGGAATGAGGAAACTCTCGTAGAGGCACACCATGATGAGGAATACCAGGAAGATGCAGATGCCGTAGACCATTGCCGTCTGCGCTCCGCCGCTCGACGCTTCCTCACGGGCCATGCCGCCGTACTCGTAGCCGTAGCCCGTGGGCAGCGTCTGCGCGGCCACTTCCTTTATGGCCTGTTGCGCCTGGCCCGACGAGTAGCCGTCGGCTGGGTTGACGTTCACGGTGATTGAGTTGTACAGGTTGAAGCGCATCGAAGTTTCCGGACCGAGTATCGCCTTCAGCGTTACGAACTGGCTTAAAGGTGCCATCTCCGTGCCGTTGCGCACGAACATGTTGTCCAACGAGTGCTCGTCAAGGCGGAACTCCGGCGAGGCTTGCAGCATGACTCGGTACACCTTGCCGAATTGGTTGTAGTTAGACACATACGAACCGCCGCAGTATGAGCCGAGCGCACTGAGCACGTCGGTGGCCGCAATGCCTGCGCGCTTGCACTTGGCGGCATCCACCTCTACCGCGATTTGCGGGAAGTTCATGGCATACGAGGTGTAAGCCATTGCCACTTCGGGCCGCTTGTTCAGTTCGCCGATGAACTGCATGACGTGCTGGTAGAACGTGGTCATATCTCCGCCGGTCTTGTCCTGCATGTTAAGCTCTATCGAGTTGCCCATGCCGTAGCCCGGAATCATGGCCGGCTGGAAGCAGAATATCTGGGCTTCCTTTATCTTGGCGAACTCGGCGTTGAGCCTTGCCTGCACGGCGTCGGCTGTGTGTTCGCCGCCCTTGCGCTCGCTCCAGTCCTTCAGGCGGACGATGACCGTGGCATACGACGTGCCCTGGCCTGATATAAGTCCGTAGCCGGCTACGCTACCGCAATGTTCCACTTCGGGCATCTTTTCAATTATGTTGTTCACCTGTTCAACTACTTTCTGCGTCTCGACAAGCGTGTTTCCGGGCGAAGTGTTTACGTTGACCATGATCACTCCCTGGTCTTCCTGCGGTACGAGTCCGGTTTTCGTAGTCTTCATCAGCACCACAAGGGCCACTACGGCCACGCCGAGCGAAGCCCAAACCATCCACCGGTGGTGGAAGACGAACATCAGTCCGCGCTTATACTTATTAAATATGGCGTTGTAAGAGGCGTTGTAAGCGGCCTTGATGCGGCCGTTGAAGCTCTTCGGACTCTTGTTGCCGTCGGCCGGGCGCATTATCATCGCGCACAGGGCGGGACACAAGGTCATGGCCGAGATGAGCGAGATGCCCACGGCGGTGGCCATAGTTATGCCGAACTGGGTGTAGAACACGCCGGCCGTTCCACCCATGAAGCACACGGGGATGAACACCGCCATGAAGACGATCGAGCACGTTATGACGGCCATCGACACGTCGGCCATGCCGTCCTTGGCGGCCTTGTAGGGCGACGTGTAGCCGATGTCGAACTTCGATTGCACCGCCTCAACCACGATTATCGCGTCGTCGACCACGATACCGATCGCCAAGACGAGGGCGAAGAGCGTCAATATGTTAAGGCTGAAGCCGGCCACCGAGAGGGCGGCGAACGTGCCTATGAGCGACACTATGATAGAGATCGACGGGATGACGGTGCTCTTGAAGTCGTGCAGGAAGAAGTAAACCACCAGCACTACGAGGATGATAGCTATGACAAGCGTCTCCACCACGTTGTGGATAGAGGCGAAGAGGAAGTCGTTGGAGCTCATCATCTGTACGAACTCAAGACCCTCGGGCAGGTTCTCAGACAGCTCTTCGAGCTTAGCGTCGATAGCCTTGTTCACCTCGGTGGCGTTGCTTCCGGCTGTTTGGAACACCATGAAGTTCACGCCCGGGTTCTTATCCAGCTCGCCGTGGAAGCTGTACGACTCACGTCCAAGCTCCACTTCGGCCACGTCTTTCAGGCGCAACACGGAGCCGTCGGCGTTGGCGCGGACGACGATGTTGTTGAACTCGGACATGTCCTTCAGGCGTCCGTGGTATTTCATAGTATATTGGTACACGTTGGATGAGTTCTCACCTAACTGTCCGGTAGGAGCCTCAAGGTTCTGCTCGGCCAGCACCGCCGTGACGTCAGACGGCTGCAGGCCGTACTGCGCCATGCGCTCGGGGTTGAGCCAGATGCGCATGCTGTACGTGTCGCCAAGCTCCATAACGTCGCCCACGCCCTGAATACGCTTGATTTCAGGTATCACGTTGATGTCGAGATAGTTGGCTATGAACGTCTCGTCATAGCGTTTGTCGGGGCTGGCGAGCGCGTTCATCTGCAGGATGCTGGTCTGTCGCTTCATCGTGGTCACGCCTATCTGCGTAACCTCGGCCGGCAGCAGTCCCTCGGCCATCGACACGCGGTTCTGCACGTTGACGGCGGCCATGTCGGGGTCGGTGCCCTGCTTGAAGTAGATGGTTATCGTAGCCGAGCCCGTGTTGGTGGCGGTCGACGTGATGTACATCATGTCCTCAACGCCGTTGATGCTCTCCTCAAGGGGCATTATGACGCTGTTCATCACGGCGTCGGCATCGGCGCCGGTGTAAGTGGCCGACACTATAACCGTAGGCGGAGCGATGTCGGGATACTGCTCTACGGGCAGGTTCAGCAGTGAAATCACGCCGACGAGCACTATCAGGATTGAGATGGCCACCGAGGCCATCGGCCGTTTTATGAATATGTTACCCTTCATAAGCAGTTCCTCCTTACTTTACCTGCGTGCCCTCACGCACAAGTCCGGCTCCCTTGGCCACAATCTCCTCGCCCGACTTAAGTCCGTCGGTCACGATATAGGTGCGCCCGTCGTTCACGCCGGCCACGTCAATCAGCGCGGACACGGCCTTGCCGCCTACTACCTTGTAAACAATCGTCTTGTCTTGCTGCTTCACCGTGGCTTCCTGCGGTATCACGATGCAGTCCTTATACGTAGAGGGGATGAGCACGCTGCCCGTGGCTCCGCTGTGCAGCAGGCGCGAGGCGTTGGGAAACTCGGCACGCACGCTCACGGCTCCGGTCTGCCTGTCGATGACGCCGCTTATCGTCTTGATGCGCCCCGTCTCCTCGTAAGTGGTGCCGTCGTTGAGCTTCAGCCGTATGCCGGGCATTTGGGCGACGGCCTTGTCGAGCGTGCCGTACTGGCGGACGAGCTGCAACACTTGGTTCTCGGTCATCGAGAAGTAGACGTACATCACAGAGTTGTCAGACACGGTTGTGAGCGGCTGCGGCATGCTGGGGCTTACGAGCGTGCCCACGCGGTAAGGCAGCGTGCCCACGACGCCGTCTGCCGGACTCTTCACCACTGTATAAGAAAGGTTGTTGCGTGCGTTCACCTCCTGCGCCTTGGCCTGCGCCAGGGCGGCCTTGGCCGTGTTATAGTTGTTGCGCGAGGTGTTGAGTGTATAGTCAGACACCACCTTCTGCGCGTGCAGTTCCTTGTTGCTGTCGTATGTCAGCTTGGCCGTGGCCAGGGCTGCGTCGGCCGACTCTACGGCGGCCTCGGCCGTGCGCAGGGCCGCCTTATAGGGCACTTGGTCTATGATGAAAAGCGTCTGTCCGCGGCTTACCTTGTCGCCCTCCTCCACGCAGAGCTTCTGTATCGTGCCCGACACCTGCGGATAGATGTCGATGTCCTGCCGTCCACGTATCGTGGCAGAGTAAGCCGTCGAGAGTTCCTTGTCGGTCTTCGCCACCTTCATCGTCTCGTACTTGCCTGCTTGCTGCTGCGGCTTGTCCGTCTGGCGGCAGGCTGTCAACGACACGGCGCAACAGGCTATCACGGCCCACTGCGCCAATCTTTTACCTTTTTTCATTTTACCTGTTATCATAACTTTTTCTTACTTTAAACTCGCGGCAAAGATACGGAGTTTTAAGGCTCGGATGGTTTTCATTTCGTATCGTGTATTTTTCAAAATCGGAACAAATGCGGTTTTCATGTATAAGCGGTGTAAGGTTATGCGGTTGTGAGGTTGTAAGGATTTCCGGTGTAAACGGTAACAGTCTGCATTCCTATTAGCAAGAAAACAACGAACAGCAAGCATTCGACATTGATTTGGTTGCGATTTAAAATACGGCTTTTCGGCCTGCGAAACACGGCCTTTTACACAGCGGTTTGCCGCCTTTCATAATGCGGAACGCCGCGAATCGCGCAGTAATCGAACACGCTGCGGCACACGGATTGGTATTATACGGAACAAAGGGCGCAGCCTTATACGCCGTAAAACATAAATAAAGACGTAGTGGTTGATTGTTTTTCCATGAAAATAATAGGATAAAACGCAGAATAAAGCGAATTTGAGCATTCTCACTGACGGTCAGAGGGTTTGGCTTCGGGTGGCACGGAATGACATAAGGGCGGAAAAACGGATTTGGGCGGAT
>CALUIJ010000142.1 GCA_944320675.1 uncultured Prevotella sp. | reverse complement strand
CTGAAGAATTGGTAAATTTGACAGTTAAGGAAGTTAACGAGTTGGCAACAGTCCTGAAGGACGAGTATGGAATTGAGCCTGCTGCTGCAGCTGTTGCTGTTGCTGCTGGTCCTGCTGCCGGTGGTGCAGCTGCTGAGGCTGAGGAGAAGACATCTTTCGATGTTGTCCTCGCTGAGGTTGGCGGTGCTAAACTGCAGGTAGTAAAGGCTGTTAAAGAGGCTTGCGGCCTTGGTTTGAAAGAAGCTAAGGATCTCGTAGACGGTGCTCCTTCAACACTGAAGGAAGGTCTGTCAAAAGACGAGGCAGAGAACCTTAAGAAGGCTATCGAAGAGGCCGGTGCTAAGGTTGAGCTGAAATAATAATGTCTTAATGAATATTTGGGTTAAGATTCTCCCAGTAGGAGAGTCTTAACCTTTTTGTGTCTTTTGTGGTGCAGCCTCCACCCGTTGCATCATTATGCAAGTGGCCTGACGTGTTGCTATTAATGTCGGCCACATTTTTCCAGGGTGACATTTATAACGGTAACATTAATCTGTAATGGCTTCAAAAATTGTTGATAACAGAGTAAACTTTGCCAGCGTTAAGAATCCCATGCCGTATCCGGATTTCCTTGACGTGCAGTTAAAGTCTTTCAGGGATTTCTTGCAGTTGGACACTCCGCCTGAGGAACGCAAGAATGACGGCTTGTATAAGGTATTCGCTGAGAATTTCCCTATCACCGACACGAGAAATAATTTCGTTCTTGAGTTTTTGGATTATTATATCGATCCGCCGCGTTATACCATAGACGAATGTCTTGAGCGCGGGTTGACGTACAGTGTACCTCTGAAGGCCAAGATGAAACTTTACTGTACTGATCCGGATCACGAAGATTTCGGCACGTTTATCCAGGATGTGTTCCTCGGCACGATCCCTTACATGACAGATAACGGCACGTTTATCATCAACGGTGCCGAGCGTGTTGTCGTATCACAGCTGCACAGGTCGCCGGGTGTGTTCTTCGGCCAAGGTGTTCACGCAAACGGCACAGTGCTGTATTCTGCCCGTATCATTCCGTTCAAGGGCTCGTGGATAGAGTTTGCAACAGACATCAACAATGTGATGTATGCCTATATCGACCGAAAGAAGAAGTTGCCGGTGACGACCTTGCTTAGGGCTATAGGTTTTGAAACGGATAAAGACATCCTTCAGATTTTCGACCTTGCCGAAGAAGTAAAGGTTAACAAGAAGAACATGAAGGCCATTTTGGGCCGCAGACTTGCCGCGAGGGTGCTGAAGAGCTGGAATGAGGATTTTGTCGATGAGGATACGGGCGAGGTTGTTTCTATTGAGCGCAACGAGGTGATCATGGAGCGTGAGACGGAAATAACAAAAGACAACATCGACGACATAATCGATAGCGGCACTACAACAATTTTGGTTCATAAAGACGCCGAGTCTGCAAGCAAGTATTCAATTATATTCAATACATTGCAGAAGGATCCGAGTAACTCGGAAAAGGAAGCCGTACTTTATATATACCGTCAGCTGCGCAATGCAGATCCTGCCGATGACGCAAGTGCCCGCGAGGTGATACAAAACTTGTTCTTCTCTGACAAGAGGTACGACCTTGGGACGGTTGGCCGTTACCGTATCAACAAAAAACTTGGTTTGGAGACGGATATGGATGTCCGCATCCTGACTAAGGAAGACATAATAGAAATTATAAAATATCTCATCCAGTTGGTTAACTCTAACGCCACCGTGGATGACATAGACCACTTGAGCAACCGTCGCGTGCGTACAGTCGGCGAACAGTTGAGCAATCAATTTTCCATTGGCTTGGCCCGTATGAGCCGCACCATACGTGAGCGTATGAATGTGCGTGACAACGAGGTGTTCACGCCGACCGACCTTATCAATGCCAAGACGATTTCAAGTGTCATAAACTCGTTCTTTGGAACGAACCCGTTGTCGCAGTTCATGGACCAGACAAACCCGCTTGCCGAGGTTACTCACAAGCGTCGTCTGTCTGCCTTAGGCCCTGGTGGACTGTCGCGTGAACGTGCCGGTTTCGAGGTGCGCGACGTACACTACACCCACTACGGACGCCTTTGCCCGATTGAAAGTCCTGAAGGTCCTAACATCGGTCTTATATCTTCGCTTTGCGTTTATGCAAAGATTAATGACCTCGGCTTTATCGAGACACCTTACCGTAAGGTTAAGGACGGCGTGGTAGACTTAGATAACGAACATATAGTTTATTTGACTGCAGAGGAGGAGGAAGACCATATTATTGGGCAGGGCAATGCTCCGCTGAATGACGACGGAACGTTTATCCGTGACGTAGTTAAATGTCGCCAAGACGCAGACTTCCCTGTGGTGCCGCCGTCAGAGGTCGATCTCATGGACGTGTCGCCGCAGCAGATAGCTTCAATAGCCGCAGGTCTTATCCCGTTCTTGGAACACGACGACGCCCACCGTGCGTTGATGGGTAGTAACATGATGCGCCAGGCCGTGCCGCTTCTTCATAATGAAGCTCCTATCGTGGGTACTGGTATAGAGCGCCAGGTATGTGTTGACTCACGCACGATGATTACTGCCGAGGGCGACGGTGTGATTGAATATGTTGACGCAACCACCATACGAATACTTTACGACCGCACGGAAGAAGAGGAATTTGTAAGTTTCGAGCCAGCGCTAAAAGAATATCGAATTCCGAAATTTCGCCGTACCAATCAGAATATGACAATCGACCTTCGTCCAATCTGCAATAAGGGACAGAGGGTGAAGAAAGGCGACATTCTTACCGAAGGTTACGCTACGGAAAACGGCGAGTTGGCTCTCGGGCGCAACCTCCTTGTTGCTTATATGCCGTGGAAGGGCTACAACTATGAGGACGCTATTGTGCTCAACGAGCGTGTTGTGCGTGAAGACATCCTTACTTCTGTCCACGTAGATGAATATTCGCTTGATGTTCGTGAGACCAAACGCGGTATGGAAGAGTTTACGAGCGACATCCCGAATGTTAGTGAAGAAGCAACTAAGGATCTTGACGACAATGGTATCATCCGCGTCGGTGCACGTGTTGAGCCGGGCGACATTCTTATAGGTAAAATCTCGCCGAAGGGCGAGAGCGACCCGTCACCTGAGGAGAAGTTGCTCCGTGCCATTTTTGGTGACAAGGCAGGCGATGTTAAGGATTCGTCTTTGAAAGCCAATCCTTCGCTTACAGGTGTCGTTATAGATAAAAAGCTGTTCTCGCGCGCAGTAAAGACCCGTGCCTCAAAGCAGCAGGATAAGGTCGTACTGGCCAAGATAGATGAAGAATATGCAGCTAAGATCGACGATTTGAAAGATATTCTTGTCGATAAATTACTCACTCTCACCGAGGGCAAAAGCTCAATGGGCATAAAGGACTACACCGGTGCGGAAATCATAACAAAGGGTAGCAAATTCTCTATCGCCCAGCTGAAAAATCTCGAATATGACGGTATCCAGTCAAACAACTGGACGGAGGACGACCACGTTAATGAGCTTATCCAGAAGTTGATAATGAATTTCATAAAGAAGTATAAACTTCTTGATGCGGAGATGAAACGTCGCAAGTTCGCCATTACCATCGGCGATGAGCTGCCTTCAGGAATACTACAAATGGCTAAAGTTTATGTAGCCAAGAAACGTAAGATTGGCGTTGGCGATAAACTTGCCGGCCGTCACGGTAATAAGGGTATTGTGTCTAAGATTGTGCGTCAGGAGGATATGCCGTTCCTTGAAGACGGACGTCCTGTGGACTTGGTGCTCAACCCACTAGGTGTGCCTTCACGTATGAATCTCGGACAGATATTCGAGGCCATCCTTGGTGCTGCCGGCAAGCGTCTCGGAGTGAAGTTTGCAACTCCGATCTTTGACGGAGCCAAACTCGACGATCTTCAAGAGTGGACGGACAAGGCCGGGCTGCCACGCTTGTGCTCAACCCATCTTTACGACGGCGAGACAGGAGAACAGTTTGACCAGCCGGCGACGGTAGGAATAACTTACTTCCTTAAGCTCGGCCACATGGTAGAAGACAAGATGCACGCCCGCAGCATAGGCCCGTATTCTCTTATCACACAGCAGCCTCTTGGCGGTAAGGCTCAGTTTGGTGGCCAGCGTTTCGGAGAGATGGAGGTATGGGCATTGGAGGCCTTTGGCGCCAGCCATGTGCTTCAAGAGATTCTTACGATCAAGTCAGACGATGTTGTAGGTCGTTCAAAGGCTTACGAGGCGATAGTCAAGGGCGAACCCATGCCCACACCAGGTATTCCGGAGTCGCTTAACGTCTTGCTGCACGAACTTCGTGGCCTTGGCTTGAGCATTACTCTTGACTAACAGACAGGAACTCTTTACATAACATTATATAAATAATAAATATGGCTTTCAAGAAAGATTCAAAGATAAAGAGTAATTTTACAAAGATTACCATCAGCCTTGCGTCACCTGAGGAAATCCTCGAAAGTTCATACGGTGAGGTAACGAAGCCTGAAACCATAAATTACCGTACATATAAGCCTGAACGCGACGGCCTTTTCTGCGAACGCATATTCGGTCCTACCAAGGATTACGAATGCGCTTGTGGTAAGTACAAGCGTATTAGATATAAAGGTATAGTCTGCGACCGTTGCGGTGTAGAAGTTACAGAGAAGAAAGTGCGTCGTGAGCGTACAGGACATATCGAACTTGTAGTGCCTGTGGCTCATATCTGGTATTTCCGTTCATTGCCTAACAAGATAGGTTATCTTCTCGGACTTCCTACAAAGAAGCTCGACGCCGTGATTTATTACGAGAAATACATCGTGATACAGCCGGGTGTGATGGCCGGCAGAAAAGATGCCGAGGACGTAGAGGTGAACGGTTCGCATAAGATGGATTTGCTCACAGAAGACGAATACATCGACATCATGGATAATCTTCCCGACGGCAATGAATATCTTGACGACAGCGATCCCAACAAGTTCATCGCAAAGATGGGCGCAGAGGCCGTATATGATTTGCTCACTGGGCTTGATCTCGATGCACTTTCATACGAGCTTCGCGACCGTGCCAACAGCGATTCTTCCCAGCAGCGTAAGACCGAGGCGTTGAAGCGCCTTCAGGTGGTAGAGGCATTCCGTGCGAGTCGTAACATAAACAAACCAGAGTGGATGATAATGAAAATTATCCCTGTTACGCCTCCTGAACTTCGTCCGCTCGTGCCGCTGGATGGTGGCCGCTTTGCCACGTCAGACCTCAACGACCTTTATCGTCGTGTCATCATACGTAACAACCGCCTCAAGAGGCTTATGGAAATTAAGGCTCCCGAAGTCATCCTGCGCAATGAGAAGCGTATGTTGCAAGAGGCGGTTGACAGCCTTT
Organism: uncultured Prevotella sp.; assembly: GCA_944320675.1. GTDB lineage: Bacteria > Bacteroidota > Bacteroidia > Bacteroidales > Bacteroidaceae > Prevotella. Next base: position 2,786 of record CALUIJ010000142.1, on the reverse strand, counting down.
TTGACAATTCACGCAAGAGCAGTGCGGTAAAGAGTGAGTCAAACCGCCCGTTGAAGTCACTTTCTGACTCGTTAAAAGGAAAGCAGGGACGCTTCCGCCAGAACCTTCTCGGTAAGCGTGTAGATTATTCGGCACGTTCCGTTATCGTCGTAGGTCCTGAGCTGAAGATGGGCGAGTGCGGTCTGCCTAAGCTGATGGCTGCCGAGCTTTACAAGCCCTTTATCATCCGCAAGCTCATCGAGCGCGGTATCGTCAAGACCGTAAAGAGCGCTAAGAAGATAGTAGACCGTCGCGAACCCGTCATCTGGGACATTCTTGAGAATGTGATGAAGGGACATCCTGTCCTTCTTAACCGTGCGCCGACGCTTCACCGTCTCGGAATCCAGGCTTTCCAGCCCAAGCTCATTGAAGGTAAGGCCATACAGCTTCACCCGTTGGCTTGTACTGCGTTCAACGCCGACTTCGACGGCGACCAGATGGCCGTTCACCTTCCGTTGAGCAACGAGGCCGTGCTTGAGGCGCAAATCCTGATGCTCCAGAGCCACAATATCCTTAACCCTGCCAACGGCGCACCTATCACGGTGCCGTCACAGGATATGGTACTCGGACTTTATTATATCACCAAGATACGTCCGGGAGCCAAGGGTGAAGGCCTTACGTTCTATGGTCCGGAGGAGGCTATTATTGCCCACAATGAGGGTAAGTGCGACCTTCATGCCCAGGTAAAGGTCGTAGTTAAGGACGTTGACGCTTCCGGCAATTTCTACAACCACATGGTTGAGACTTCGGTCGGCCGCGTAATCGTGAATGGTATAGTCCCGGACGAGATTGGTTTTGTCAACAAGATTATCTCGAAAAAGAGCTTGCGCGACATCATTGCTGACGTAATCAAGGCCGTGGGCTTTGCCCGCGCTTGCGAGTTCCTCGACGGAATAAAGAACCTCGGTTATCGTATGGCTTACGTTGCCGGACTTTCGTTCAACCTCGACGACATCATCATTCCGAAAGAGAAGGCGGAGCTCGTAGAGCGTGGTAATGAAGAAATCCGTCAGATTATCGACAACTACAATATGGGTTTCATCACGGATACGGAGCGTTACAATCAGGTTATCGACGCATGGACCCACGTCAACAACGAGCTTGGCGATGTCCTCATGAAAGAAATGACAGAGGCCGACCAAGGCTTCAACGCCGTCTACATGATGCTCGACTCCGGTGCCCGTGGTTCTAAAGACCAGATACGCCAGCTTGCCGGTATGCGTGGACTTATGGCAAAGCCGCAGAAGGCTGGAGCCGAGGGCGCGCAGATTATCGAGAACCCAATTCTTTCAAACTTCAAGGAAGGCATGAGCGTGCTTGAGTACTTCATCTCGACCCACGGTGCCCGTAAGGGTCTTGCCGACACCGCGATGAAGACGGCCGATGCCGGTTACCTGACCCGTCGTCTCGTTGACGTTTCGCATGATGTCATTATCACCGAGGAGGATTGCGGTACGCTGCGCGGGCTCGTCTGCACGGCCTTGAAGAATGGAGATGAGGTAATATCTTCTCTCTACGAACGTATCCTTGGCCGTGTTTCGGTACACGACATAATCCATCCTACCACGGGTGAACTCATCGTTGCCGCAGGTGAGGAAATCACCGAACCGATAGCCCAGATTATTGAGGACAGCCCGATAGAAAGTGTCGAGATTCGTTCGGTGCTCACTTGCGAAAGTAAGAAGGGCGTCTGCATGAAGTGTTACGGACGCAACTTGGCTACCAGTCGCATGGTGCAGAAGGGCGAGGCAGTCGGCGTCATTGCGGCGCAGGCTATCGGTGAGCCGGGTACGCAGCTCACGCTCCGTACGTTCCACGCTGGTGGTGTGGCCGCCAACGCCGCCGCCAACGCATCAATCGTGGCTAAGAACGACAGCCGTATCGAGTTCGACGAGCTTCGTACGGTTCCGTTCGAGGAAGAAGGCGATAACGGTCCTGTTGTCTGCGAGATGGTTGTCAGTCGTCTGGCTGAAATCCGTTTCGTTGACCCGAACACCAACATCGTGCTCTCTACGCTCAACGTGCCTTACGGTAGTTCGCTCTACTTCAAGGGTGGCTCTGTTGTCAAGAAGGGCGAGGTTATCGCCCGTTGGGACCCGTTCAATGCAGTCATCGTAACAGAATACGCAGGTAAGCTGAAATTCCGCGACGTTATCGACGGCGTGACATTCCATTCTGAAACCGACGATACCACAGGACTTACCGAGAAGATTATCACCGAGTCGAAAGACAAGAGCAAGGTGCCTACCTGTGACATCCTTGACGAAAACGGCGACGTCATCGGTACTTACAACTTCCCTGTGGGCGGCCACGTAGTCGTAGAGGACGGTCAGGTCGTAAAGACCGGTGCTACGCTCGTAAAGATACCGCGTACCGTTGGTAAAGCGGGCGATATCACCGGAGGTCTTCCACGTGTCACCGAGCTGTTCGAGGCTCGCAACCCGTCCAATCCTGCCGTTGTCAGCGAAATCGACGGTGAGGTCACAATGGGTAAGGTTAAGCGTGGTAATCGTGAAATCATCGTTACCTCGAAGACCGGTGAGCAGCGCAAGTATCTCGTTTCACTGTCTAAGCAGATCCTCGTGCAGGAGCACGACGCCGTTCGTGCCGGCACGCCGCTGTCTGACGGCGTAATAACCCCGAACGACATTCTGGCCATCAAGGGTCCTACCGCCGTTCAGGAATATATCGTCAACGAGGTGCAGGACGTTTACCGTCTGCAAGGCGTTAAGATTAACGATAAGCAC
>CALUIJ010000141.1 GCA_944320675.1 uncultured Prevotella sp. | reverse complement strand
TCAAGTATGAAAAAGTTATTTTTAGCAATGGCCATAGCCATTGTGACGGCCACTGCTGTGTCCGCTCAAAAGAAAGAGAATATGATGGTGGTTTCGTCTGTACAGGCGGATAAAAACAATGGATATGCAGGCAATTCCGCTATCCATTGCGGAATTAGGTTTAACATCAAACTCTCAGGAGTGACAAAAATCGAACTGGAAAGCGTTGACGGCAATCCGCTGGCAGGCAAGGCGCATATCAAGGAGAACACCCAAGGGAATGCAATAGCGGAAGTGACAGAGGGCGCAAGCTCCATTATCACATTCGAGGCTTCCGACAAATCCGGCTTCACGCCCGGGAAGGATTATTATATCTCGACCTTGCCTTGCGACCTTTACGGCGGATACAGACTTTCTTTTTGCAAAGATGGCCTTGTGGCTGATTACTTTGGCGTACATCAGACAGTGGATTTTGGAACATTTATAACTCCCGGCGATTTGGTGGAAAGTGAGTTGGTATTTGACGAACCAGATGCCCCGCTTGTTGAAAAAGAGAAACCGAAGATGGATGCCATGACGCACAAGCTCTTCATCAAATACCGAAGGAATCCTACCGAAGCCAACAAACAGGCATTGCTGGAGCGTATGGGCATCCGCTATGACAAAGTGGTGGCAAGGAAGAAAAACAAGCTTCGCGAACTGGAACGTGAGGCAAGGACTTATGCCATTGTGGAACACATGCAGGGTATCGTGAATGAGATGGTGGAAAACCGTGACATACGGATACAACAGCAGTTTGTCCGCTTCATCGACCCACGCAGGGATGAGAATCCGGATGATGCCTGGATGGTGTTGCGTGGAGCATCGGCTCAAAATGCTTACATCGGCTATGCTCCTGTCACCAATGCCGAATATGCCGAATTCAATGCTGAGTTTGTGTATGACAAGGGGAAAGATGATTATCCCGTTGTAGGTGTCTCAATCGAGGATGCCGAAGCCTATTGCAACTGGCTAACCGCTAAAGACTCCAAACATACTTACCGTCTGCCGAGCGAAGAGGAGTGGATTCTCGCAGCCGGACATATGCCAAAGGATGTTGCAATGAACTCCGGTCATATAGAACGTGGACTGACTGCCGTGGATGCTTACGTGCAAAGCAAAGGTGCTTGTGGCGGCATTGACTTTTGGGGAAATTGTTGGGAATGGACTTCATCCACAGACAAGGACGGTCTGTATATCATTAAGGGCGGCAGTTGGGATTCCAAACGTGACGATTGCCGCAGCGAAAAATCAGATGACGTAAGGAACGGTGTGCAGGGCTATGCTAATGTCGGCTTCAGGGTGGTAAGAGTGGATTCTACGCATACAAGTTATGATTGAATTGCATTTAATTCCCTTTAATAAGTAGTCAAAGAAGTCTGTGTGGGAACAAAACGGGAACAATAAGTACAAAATAAAATCGGCTAAGTATTGATATTCAACTACTTAGCCGATTTGCTCGTACCCAGAGCCGGGGTCGAACCGGCACGGGTCGCCCCACTGGTGTTTGAGACCAGCGCGTCTACCGATTCCGCCATCTGGGCTTCAATGCGGGTGCAAAGATAAGAATAATTTCTGAATTGACAAATTTTTAATTGAAAAAACTTAAAATAATTGGTCGTGACGACAATTATGCGTATCTTCGTGTCGTGAAATAAATCTGTAATACTATGGTGGAAAACAATGATAACTTTTGCCTGATTCTGGCCGGAGGCAAGGGCCGCAGGCTGTGGCCGTGCAGCAGGGAGAACTGCCCGAAGCAGTTTCTTGACTTTTTCTCTACGGGCAGGACTTTGCTGCAGCAGACTTACGACAGGATGTCGGCGTTCATCCCGAGGGAGAACATTTACGTGAGCACCAACCAGATTTACGCCGGCATGGTGGCCGAGCAGTTGCCGGAGCTGCCCGGGTTGAACATATTGAGCGAGCCGATCTTCAGGAACACCGCGCCGAGCCTTGCGTGGGCGACGCACAGGATCCTGCATGTCAATCCCCGGGCGAGGGTTGTCGTGGTGCCGTCGGACCAGGCCGTGTTTAAGGAGGACGGGTTCAGGCGGAACGTGGAAGGCGGGCTTGATTTCGTCGGAGCCAACGACTGCATCCTGACCATGGGCATCAAGCCTACGCGCCCTGAGCCCGGATATGGTTACATCCAGGTTGGCGGCAAGGCCGACTGCGACGGCGTGTACAAGGTGAAGTCGTTCACGGAGAAGCCCGACCGCGATTTCGCGCGCATGTTCATGGAGAGCGGCGAGTTTTATTGGAACACGGGCCTGTTCCTGGCCAACGTGCTTTACCTGCGCGAGGCGTTGAAGAAGATTTTCCCGCCCGTGCTGCGTAATTTCGAGAAGGGCGAGGGCGGGGCGTATAGCGTTGAGGCCGAGCTGGAGTTCATAAAGGAGAATTTCCCCGCTTACCCCAACCTGTCGATCGACTACGGAATACTTGACAAGAACGAGAACGTGTACGTTATGAAGTGCGACTTCGGCTGGGCAGACCTCGGCATGTGGCATTCCATTTACGAGAGCATGAGCAAGGGCGACGGCGACAACGTGGTAATAGGTTCGAAGGTGATAGCCGAGGACAGCCGCAACAACATCATCAAGCTGCCCGACGACCATCTGGGCATTATTAACGGCCTTGACGGCTACATCGTGGCCGAGAAGGGCAACGTGTTGCTCATCTGTAGGAAAGAGGACTCGTCGGCGTTGATAAGGAAGTATGTCAACGAGGTGCAGGTTAAGTACGGAGAGGAGTTCATTTAAAGGTGAAAAGGTGAAAAGGTGAAGAGGTGAAAAAGTGAAACAAGTATTGGTGTAAGGACACAATCTGCTTGTTTCACCTTTTCACCTCTTTACCTTTTCACCTTTATTCAAACGCTTCCCTTATTTTCTTTGCTATTTGCTCAAACTCTTCGTTTGAGAGCTTCAGTTTCGGGTTGGAGAAGAGCATGTCGCCCTCGCTCTGCATGGGTACGAGGTGGACGTGTGCGTGGGCTACTTCGAGTCCGAGCACGGCCATGCCCACCTTACGGCAGGGGAAGGCTTTCTTTATGGCTGCGGCCACGCGCTTGGCGAACACGGTTATTCCGGCTATCTCGTCGTCGTCCATGTCGAAGAAATAATCCACTTCCCTGCGCGGGATTACCAGCGTATGGCCCTTGGCCAACGGGTTGATGTCGAGGAAGGCATAGAACTTGTCGCTCTCGGCGCACTTGTAGCTGGGTATCTCACCGGCTGCTATCTTTGAAAATATGTCCATTGCTTTTTATTTTTAGTCGACAAGCAGACGAGCGACGAGCAGACAAGGGCATTTGCCTTGCGTTTGGATTAAATGGTAATACCGCTTGTCTGCTTGTCTGCTTGTCTACTTGTCTGCTTGTCGCTCGTCAGCTTGTCTGCTTAAGAATTTATTCAACCGTTATCTTGTCTATTCTCAGCTTGATGGTGCCGCGCGGAATCTTTATTTCCACCTCGTCGCCCACCTTCTTGTTGAGCAGCCCCTGTGCGATGGGGGTCTTGATTGATATCTTGCCCTCGCGCAGGTTGGCCTCGCTTTCGCTCACGATGGTGTAGGTCATCTTGGCATTGTTGGCCATGTTGGTCATTTCCACCTTCGAGAGTATCTGCACGCAGTCCGTGCTCAGCCGCGAGGTGTCTACGATCTTAGCCTCCGATATTGCCAGCTTCAGCTTGTTGATTTTGTCCTCAAGATGAGCCTGGGCCTCTTTCGCGGCGTCATACTCCGAGTTCTCGCTCAGGTCGCCCTTGTCTCTCGCCTCGGCTATCGCCGCCGAAGCCTTGGGGCGCTCCACGCTTTCCAAATGTTTCAGTTCGGCCACCAACTTGTCGTAGCCTTCTTGTGACATGTAAGCCATAATGTATAATAGATTTTAGTTGTTATTTTTCAGGATAGACAAAAAGAGAATTCCGACATTTCCCTTGCAATGTCGGAATCCCCGTTTCGTACCCTATATGTTATTTCATCGATATTCTGCGGCAAAGATAGGCTTTATTTTCGTAACTGGCAATTATAAATGGTGAAAAGAGCTTAAAACGCCGTTCTTCCCCTTTCCGCCCGCCGCGGCGCGTACCTGTTACAAGAGCAGCCTGCCATTTGTGCGGCTTTTGTCTTTGAATATCCTTGACAGGGTTTTCAATACATCTTTTCAAGCGTCATCACATGCTTGTCGGGCAGGTATGCTTCCAGTGTGATGCGCCCGCCAGACCTGCCGGTGACGGTCCAGTTGCCTTTCAGTTCGTAAGCGTCGGGGCCGTAGGTGAACTCGAGTATCCTGCCCTCGGCCCTGTAGCCGAATTTTGACATGTTCTCGTTGAGGAAGTCGATGTAATACCCGGTTGAGTCGGTTATGAACTGCAGTTTGAACGACGCTCCGTCGACTCCCACGAGTTGGTAGGTTATTCCGTCGTCGCTTCTGTATTCAAACCTCGTGTCCTGTCCCTGCCATGTGGTTTGGTATAGCTCGCCGTCGGCAAACTCTAAGCTGTTTTCCGTCGCCACCGTGTCGGCAGGCGTGTCGGTGGTAGTGTCCTGCGTTGATTCGTCGTCGTCGCTGCATCCTGAAAATGTCAGTCCGACGAATACCGTAACTAATAATAATATCCTCTTCATAATATCTGAATGTTTTTGGCGTTCCGTCATGCCCCGTCCGGCTTCGTCCCATTCTTTCCGCTTTTGCTCCGCCGCAGCCTTGTCCTGCGGCATCGGACGCAACCGGGTCTGCAAAGATACATATTTCCCCTTTACGTTGTATCGTTGCGGGGCCGATATCTGCATTTTTTCGTAGGCTTGTATTTATAGTTTTTTATTACAGAAAACTCCCCAAGCGGCTAAATGCTTGGGGAGTAAGAGAGACTGTTATTGTACGTATCTCATTCTTTGAATGCTTTTATTGAGGACGTGCGGTTGTCAGTTACAATTCTGATGATGTATATTCCACGTGGCAGCGATGTCAGGTCGACGGCTGTGCCTTTAGGAATGTTGTTTTCCGAAATTCTTACGGCTCCGTTCAGGTCTGTTATGAACAGCTGTTTTACGATATAGAAGTCTCCGTTTATGAACATTGTGTTTTCAAGTGGCAAAGGACTTATGCTTATGCCGTGCAGAGTGCGGTCGCCGATGCCTGTCGGAATGTCTTCAATGAATTTAGCCGTGAGGTCGATGTCTTCTTTCACGGTAAGTTCATATCTTGCGTCTTTGCCAAGTGCCTTGTCGCCGGCGAGCCAACCATTGAAAACGTAACCTTCGTATGGTATTGCTGTGAGCTTAAGCACCGTACCGTATTCGTAGATTCCGTTTGCGGCATTCTCGACATACCCCATGGTTGGGTCATAACTGATATTCACGTTGAAATGTTTCAGTGTGAATACGGCGGTCAACTCGTCGTCAGCCGTAGCAATGTATTCAAATGACGGTTCCGTGGATATTGTTTCACCGTCACGCGTCCATTCAACAAATTCGTACCCTTCGGCCGGAGTTGCTTTCAATATTGTTGCCTCTCCGTATTTCACCTTACCGTCGGCCGGCGACACGGTGCCGCCTTCTTCCGGCTGGGCAGTCAACTTTAGCGTTACCATGCCGTCAACGTATTGCGTCCATGAAGCGCTCTTGCCCGTGGAGCCGTTGTAGCCCTCGGCGTCGGTGATGCCTTCGGTCTGTACGGTCAATACGTAATATCCGCTTTCCGCAGTGGCTTTGCCGAACGAGATTTTGTATTCAGATTCATTGACAGGTGTTATAATGACCGTCGTTTTGTCTACTTCTTTTCCTTGACAGTCCAGGCTTATGTCGTCGGTTGTGAATGTAGATGCCTGTATCGGTTTGTTGAACGTTACAGTTACCGTTTCCAGCTGTTTCGTAAGCACGGTGCCGTCTTCGGGTATGCCGTCAAACTTTTCTACGGCGAGTTCTACTGACGGACGCGGCTCGAAAGTGAGGATGTATGTTTCCTCGCCAGCCGTGTTTACGGCGAAGTGCATGCGGTATTCATATAACGGATCTTTCCCGTCGCGCAGCGTACGGTCGGTCGTCCAGAAGTTGTCCGTAGGCAAGGTGATGCCGTCGCTCTCCCTTGTCACGGAGACGAGCTTCTGCCGTCCGGCGGTAAGGTCGTTGGTTGAGCCGTAAGTCCAGCCGCCGGTCGACGGCGTAACGGTTATCTTATATTCAGTGTCGCTTATGCGTTGCATTTTTGCCGACGAAGCCTGTGTTACGCTTTCCTCCTGTCGTCCGTCGGTGAAGTAAACCATGTCGGGCAAGTCCTCAGCGTCTACAATGTCGTTTACGAGGAATGCCCTTACCGTGCGTTCACCGTTGCCGTCTGCCGTGAAGCCCCGTATCAGTTCGTGTATCGTCACGTTGTCGAGTAGCGACAGGTCTTCGTTGCCGTAACTGGTCACGTGAGTGGCCTTTACGTCATAGTCGGTAAAGTGGCCGAGCAGTGAGCTTTGCAGCCACCATTGCGCGTAAGCCTGCGACTTGGCCGGTATCGTGCCGAACTTCGTTGCGATGCTGCCGCCGAGGGCGAGCGTGGCGTCCTGTCCGTTGAGTTGCGAGCTTATGAGCTCGAAATCAACCAGCAGTCCCTTCTCGTTCTCGACTATTTCAGGCTGTTCCGTCACCATCCTTACGTCGGTTGCGTCGCCGTAACCCTTGTTGTTTATCAGCAAGGCGAACTCGGCAGGCTCGCTTGCCTCAACCACGTCTGCCGTGAGCGGGTCGTCGCCGTAAACGTCGCGCTGCATGAAGTAAGTCAGGTCAAGCTCGGGCGAGGGCTTCACGGTCAGCGTTACCGGATACAAGTCGCGCGTAACCTCCAAGTCCGTGAACGGGTCGACATACGTCAGGCTTCCGCCGAACGAGTAAGCCTTGTCAGCCTCAAGCGCGGCGTACTTCGTCGGTATGAAGAGTATAGTGGCCGTTCCCGTCTCGTTGGCGGCGAGGCTCCATCCGTCTGTCAGGTTGAGTTCGCCGGTGAATCCGTCGAGGCTTTCGGCGTTGATTTGGAACTCGTGCGACGTGGCGAGTGTGCCTTCGTCGTCGCGTACCTCAAGGTTCAGCCTTACGTTCTCCATCGGCTTCTCCTCGTTGCCGTTGAATACGGTCAGCGTGCCGCGGAACGCCTGGCGGGTCATCGTCATCGTCTGCGAGAACTGCAGGGTGATGCTGGAGCAGACGTTAGATGATGCTTCGTTGAAGTCTTCTATGACTTCTTCATAAGCATGGTCAAATAAATCTGCAAGAGATTTGTACCCCTCATTAACAGCTTCTTCTTCTAATTCGGAAACTATTGTTGTCTGTTTTATAAGATTGTCAACATTAACTTTGTTTTCATCAGTAGAGCCTACGTATGAGTTGTTTATGCGGGCAATAAACTTTTCAAGCTGTTCTGTTGAAACAGATTCCGGCTTATGTTCTCGTAAGGTGTTAATTGTTAAAGGCTCATCGTCGCTTAAGGTATTTAAGTATGTGAAGAAAGCCTTTTTGCTCTCATCAAAATCGTCGTACCACACATTATCTCCAAATATTTCAAATAAGGCATTATTTAATGCGATTATTTGATCATAATATCTGACAGCCTTGCTATTAAATACTTCCATCCAACTGTTGGATTCTTTTTCGTCCATCCGGCGTTGAGGCGCATTCCGTTTGGATATGCCATTGCAGGCTGTCAATATGTTGTATAGATTCCCTGCATGATTTGCAAGATTTCCCATACCTATGCGTCTATACTCCGGCAGAGTGTTTTCATAAATATCCAATAGTGGTGGGGTAAATAATTGGGCTAAGCTGATTATACCACCACTTGAGATTTTCCCCTTTCTCGCATAGTCGTCAGCTATTTGTATTGCTGTACTATTAACTGAGTGAATGTTGCCAAAGCCGGGAAGCGAACCAGCCAAAGCGTCGATAATGGCTTCTCCACAGGCTGCAACGTCAGGGTCGCATATGGTATTTTCAATCTTTACTTCAGGATAGTAGATTTCATCTTTATAATAGCTTCCCCCTCCGCCACCATTTGGTAAGCCAAGGCCTCCACCTCCGCCTAATCCGGCAAAGGCTTGCACAATAGCGTCCATGACAGCTCCATAAGTGCATGCTTTTAGTGCTAAACGGAATGCGGCTGCATTGTCTTTCAATTCTGTACCGCAATGCGACTTATAATGGTATGACATACCAGCCATGCATGAATAAAGATATGAATTTGTCGGAGCCGCTTTTGTTAGTTTCCTACTTGTTTGATTTTCACCATTTGACAGTTTGGTCAATAATATAGGAACGGTTTTACTTTGTTGGGCGGATAAGTTAAACGGTTCGGCGTTATCGAGTATCGTGAATGACCATTCGTCATTTGCATCAGGTACGAATATTTCCACGTCTTTCGCCTCTATCAATCCTTTATTGGTAAGTGTGTAATTTAAAAGAACCGATTCGCCTTCTCGCATTGCATCTCCGTCGACTTTTTCAGGTCCGGTGATTGTTACCACAGGTTTAGGCACGTTTGTCTCGTATTCCACGGTCGTCTCAATGGTGTATTCGTCCTCTATTTCCGTTTCCTCCACGTTCCAGTCTATCGTTATGGCTTGGAAGCTGAGGTTGACGGTCTTTTTCGTTTCCTTGCCCGGGTCTACGAGTATGTTGTTGCGGTACGAGTCGTGCCTGTCCGCCGTCACGCTGAGTGCGTAGTAGCCCTCGGGCAGCGTCGTGGTGAACTGTCCGTTTTCGTCGGTCAGTCCTTGCGTTATCACGGCTCCCGTCGTGGGATGTTTCACTACTACCTCTGCTCCGCTCACGTGCGGCGCGTCGGCCGTGTAGTAGGTGTACTCGTCGCATACGTCGACGACGAGCGTACCGGTGACTTCAGACACAGGTTCTACCGTAAACGCTATCGGCAGTCCGTCGCCGTTGGCGCAGTTAATGCCTATCTGTCCTGTTACGGGCACGTTGAGCTGCATGTCCCCTGTGGGGTTCATCCGCAGGACTATCGTTGCCGAGTCGCCGTAGGCCAGCGATTGCATTTCGCTTGGCGTGGCAGTTGTCATCCATGACGGTAGCGAGAGTGTTATCTTCCCTGTTTCGCCCTTGCCTATGTTGGTTATCACGATAGGATAGTCGCGTCCGGTCTGGATGTTCATCGTCGTGTTTATCCTTGCCACGTCCGCCGCGAGCTTGCCGCCGGCGTTCCTGCAATAATAATAGAGTATTGCGCTTGCCCGGGCGCCCTCGGCCGATTCTATCTGCAAGTGTATCTGTTCCCATTCGTTGCCCGTCGAGGCCGAGGGGCTTGTTATCGCATAGTCTATGTCGAAGTATTCGCCTCCGGCCACGTTGCCCGGACATGACACTTCCACGTTGCAGTTGTCGGGCTTCGACGTTACGCTTACTTTCACTCCCGTGAGCGGCAGGGTGCCCGGATTGGCCATTTGCAGTTTGCCGTTGAACGTCTCGCCAGCGAGCGTCTCGCATGTCACGGCTTTTGTCGACGTGCGCTTCATTCCGTATATGTCGAACGAGGCTTGTTCTACGGTTGAGTTCTCGCTCGGGTAGCATGCCCCGACAGAGAAGTGCCCCATCTGTCCTGCATAAGGTTTGTAAATCGTCGAGAATCCGCCTTGTGCGTCGGCCTTTACGTTGATGGTATGGCGGTAACCGCTGTTTATCACGTAGACTTCCACCTCCGTACCGTCCTCTACCGTGCCGTCCACTTGTCCGCTTATAGTCACTTCCTCGCCTTGGCTGTAAATCTGCTTGTCCGTTGCTGCGTTTACCGAGTACGGGGCAACCGTGGCGACGGCTGTTTTCTCCGACGTGTTGTTTACGTAGAGCAGCTCTTTCGCCTTTTGTCCGTCGTTGGCCACTGCGTAGATGTTGTGTCTGCCTACGGTTGCGGGCAGGGTTATTGTCTTGGTTATGGTCGTGTTCCCGTCTGCCGGCAACGCCTGTTGCAGGTATGCGGCTTCGGCCGGGTCGGAATAGCCCTCGACGTATATTCCTATCGGCGTAAGTTCGGGCAGTTCGGCTACGCCGGTGTTCGTCACGTTGACCGTCACGTTGACGCTTCCGCCTACATTTACCTCAGTCTGCGATACGCTTATCGACGATATTGCGGCGTCGGGCAGCGTCTGGTCGGTCAGCATCATCCAGCACGTACCCTTGGCGTAGTCTTGGGCCTCGGCGGTGAACACTATTGTCCTGTCGTCGCCCTGGGTGTCGTTGGATACGGCTTTGACCGTTATGTCAACCGACTTTGCCCCGGCCGGTATCGTTACGTTGTGCTCGTAAGAAAGGCCGTCGTCGTAATCGCTGGTTATATTTACGCTTAGGGCGTTCGTCGTGTCCGTATTGCGGCTTACGGTTATCGTATTGCCGCTTTCGTCGCCTTCGAGCAGTGCCGGCTTTTGTGCGTTGAGGCTTAGTGCCGGACCGTCGTCGTCGATGATTTCAATTGTTTTTGTCACAACTCCGATGCTTGTACCCGTAGCCGCGCAGTTGCACGACGATACGTAAACCGCCGCCGTAATGTTCACTTTCCGGCTGCCGTCAGCGTCGGCGTTGTCAATTGCACCCAATGAGAACTGTGCTTCCTCCGTGCCGGCTTCCATCGTTATTTCCTTTGTCGGGTAGTATATGTCGCCGTCGGAGTCGTCGCTAAGTACTATTGTCGTTTTTTTATCAATGTTCGTCGTGCGGCGTATCTTGGCAAGTATGGCGGTTGCGCCGGCCGATTCGCTTATTGACGTGGGCGACAGCTCCATTTCTATCGTAGGCATGTCGTTATCGTTCAACAGGATGATACATTCACCGTCAATGTATTTGTCGGCTACGGCTCTGAACGCCACGCTCGCCTGCACTTCAAGCTCGTCGTTGTCTATGGCTGTGACGTCGGCCGTGGCCGAAGTCTCGCCGGCCGGTATCGTTACAGTTTGCGGATAAGTGAACCGTTTGGGATATTCGGCGGTCAGGTTTACCGCCATGTCCTTTGCCGGTGCCTGTTCCACGGCGACGGTTAGCTTGAATGTTTCCCCTTCGTTTATCTCGCTTTCCGATGCCGTGAGCGTCAGTTGCGGATATTCGTTGTCTTCGATTACGAGTCGTGCGTCAACGTTGTCATAACCGTTGCCCGACGCTTGTAGGGTGAATACCGAATCGCTGTCGTGCTGGTCGTTGTCGGCCACGTTCAGGTAGAAGTACGCGCTCGACTGCCCCTGCGGTATTACGACTTGCTCCGGTACGGCCAGCCTTTGGTCTCCGGCGGTCTTGTTTATGCTGAATGTCTGGCTTTCGCTCCAGCTTCCGCTTCTCGACAAGGTGCAGCGGAACGCCTCGGACGACCCCTCTTCGATTACGGCCGGCAGCGTCATGTATAGCCTTTTGCCGATATTTAGCGGCGTGCCGTCGGTTACTGACGTGTTGTTGTGTTGGTAGGTTACGTCCTCGCCCGCGTCTGAGTTCGGCGCGATAGCGACCTTTATGTTCACGCCGCCCTCTATGCCGAGTAGCGTGTTCAGTGCTATGTCGGCGCTGCGCGAAACAGAGCCGCCTGCGGCAAGCGTCTGTCCGTCGTTGTGTAAAGTGCCGATGACAACCTCCTCGCCGGTTTCGGGCGATGTCAGCGAGAGCCGTTCGCTCCATCCGCCCGTCGAGGCCATGACGCCGGTGTTGTTCACCGTCCAGCTTACGCTTATCGTGTCGCCGGGCAAGGCCGCAGTCTTGTTCACCGTTATGCCTGTCACTGTGAAGTCGGTGCTCGGGCTTATCCTGAACGTGCCGTTGTCTGCCCCCGTGCTTACGTTGTTGCCTTCGGAGTCGCTTATTATCACGTCGGATAGGGCTATCTCGTATTCGGCGGTCGCGTCGGCATTGTTAGACACAGTAGCCCTTATGTTGAACAATTCCCCCGAGTTGGCCTTGAACGGTTGGTTCGTAGGCGAGTAAATCATCACCTTGCACGCGTTGCCTCCCGTCTGGCGTGCCACCACTTCGTGGTCGGCGCACCGTTCGCTCAGGCTGACGTCTTCGGCGTTAAGCGTCAATACGCCGCCGGATACGGATATGTTGAACTCCACCGCAACGATGTTTGCGCCGGTGTTGTCCATGTTCACCGGCAATGTTATTTCCGAACCACCGACCCCGGTCAGGTCTGGTATTGACAGCCGGTTGGAGTTCTGCGCCTGTGCGCCCGTTGCGAATAGGAGCAACAGCAGCAGAATATTGCCTATTGTCTTAATGTTATTTCCCATGGCTATTTGTCGTTTATAAGTTTCTTTGTTATGTTGGTGTTGCCGGCCTTAAGGTTAATGATTATCACCCCTGCCGCGTTTATCCCGGCGTAGCTTACGCCGCTGCCGCCGCGTATCGTGCCTTGGCCTATCAGCTTGCCGTCGGCGGTCGTAGCCGTCCATTGTGCATCGCCGTCTATACCGCTTGTGTCAAAGGCAATTTTGCCGTCGACAAGGCTTATTGCCGCTTGTTCCGCAGTGGTTGCGCCAATGCTTGTCGAAACGGAATTTATTGTTGCGCCTATCTTGCCTGCCGCCTTGTCAGACAGCATCACGGCCTTTACGTATGCGTTGCCGCCGGCGGTTCCGGCTATGGTTGTTTCTCCTGCCGGTATGCATCCGCCGTTGAGCGAATAGCCTATTATGCGCACGCCTCCGGCGTATGCCTTCGTTGCGCATGTCATGCCGAGTTCCGCCATTGTGCCTGATACGTCAAGCTGCTCCGCCGCGTCAACCCAGATGTCGAACGCCGCTACAGGTTCGGTCGTATTGATTACTATCCTGCCGTTGTTTACGTATACGCTTGCTTCCGCACCGTCCGCACCGTTGCCGGCCACGGCCATCGGCTTATGGTCTGACTGTGGTGATGGCTGGGATTGCGACAAAAGTATGTTCACCTCGCCCACAACATCCTGCACGTTGAGCGCGTCGTCTGCTATTACGTCGGCCGCAGTGTAGTTGAAAAGCCACTCGTATTCGTCGAAGATTGACTGTATGAGGGTCTGTAGGTCGTAAACGTCAACCGTTCCGGTGAAGTTCACGTCGCCGGCGTCGAAGAACAGGCGCGAATAGAATACATTATCGCCATAAGATTGGGAGTCTTCGCTGGTTAGTATACATAACGTGTCACCGCTTTCGCCGTAATAAACGGGGAAGTCGCCGTTATAGAGCAAGCTTGGTTCTCCGTCAATGTATCTAATAATGAGATAGAAGTTCTCCACCAGATGTGGCAGGTTGTCGGGCCATTTACCCGGCGTGCCTAACACGTCGAGCCTCTGCTTGTATGTCTGGTTGGCGTGGTCGTACAGTATTATAGTGGGAATCTGCGGCAGCAAGGCTTCAATCGACAGGTCTGACAAGTCGATGTCCACGACCTTGTCCTCCATTACCTGTCCTCCGATTTTCAGGTCTGTCACGTTCGGCGATATCATCGGCACCACGTCGGTTATGCCGTTGGCGTAGGCGTACAGCGTGGTGAGCGCGGGGCAGAATTTGGCGAAGAGGCCGATGTTGCCCGATAGTTTGTTGCCGGATATGTCTACGCTCGTCAGTGCCGCGCCCGCCGTCGGGTTGGCGAGTGCTGTGCTCATCATGCCCGTACCGATGTCGCCTGAGAGGTTGTTGTCCGACAGGTAAAGCTCTTCAAGCGCGCCGAGTGCGAACACGGCCCAGGGGAAAGAGCCTGTAAGGCCGAGGCCCGAGATGTCGAGTCCTACGATGCGCCCGTCGCGGATGGTCAGGCCTTGCGCGTTCGTTACCATGTTGTTGTCAGCAAAATCCCATCGGTAGTCCCATCCGGGATAAGCGCCTAACGCCGCGTCCAAGGTGCGCAACGCCAAATAGTCGGCTTCGATTAGGCTTACGGCTTCATCGTCGTCGGTCGTAGGGGCTGCGTCCGTCTTTCTTCCGCCGGCCTGCTCCGTGCTTCTTGCAAGGTCAGGGGCGTTTCCGTAAACCGTCCACGCTTCTGTATCGGCAATTGGAATTGTTTCTACTTTCGGGCTTGGATTGTTGGCAATATTCCACGTGTCACGCCATTGCGCGTTCGTCTGCATGGAGAATGTCATTGCCAAAAGCAGTGTTGGTAAAAAAGTTTTCATCATTCTTAAATAATGGTTAGTAAAATCCGGTTAGTAAAAAAGGCGTGCAACCGTCCATGGCTTGTTACTATTACCAGGTTACCGCCAAGTGACCTTGCCACCAACAAGCAACGGACAATCCACGCCGTACGGCATGAACCTCCTGTCTGCTTGTCCTCGGTGGATATGAATATTGGCGGTATTCGTAATAGTTGAGAACAAGAGCGAAAAGCTCAATTTCTAAAAATGTCAAAGGAACGGAACAGCCCTTTTCCCCCCTCGTCAGGGGCCATACCCTATGGGCGCGGCGGCTTTCCGCATGGATAGTCTGTTACTGTCTGTTTCTTATCTTTACTGTTTTAGTTATACAAATGTTGTTTCCAATCGGCGTCCATGGCGCTATTATGTCCATGATACTTAATCTATTTTGCAAATGTAGTAAAATTTTTTCATAAAGAAACATTTTGGGGATTTATTTTGTGATTTTTGTTTTTAACATAAGTTTTATGTCAGGTATGGGCTTGTTTTGTTGTAGATTGTATGATAGTGTGAAAGTTTATCATGGATAACGGATAGCCAAGCCTTGCGTTTCTTTGTTTTTCTGTTCCGCCGTTTGCCGTCTTTTGTCCGGCCGGAGGTCAGCTTTTGCGTTGTGAAACGCCGTGTTTCGCGTTGTGGAAGGTAAGGTTTTGGTTTGAAAGTAAATGTGTGTGATATGATGTTTGGTTATGATTCAATGCATTGGTTTCGGGCGAATGTATAAGAATAAATGGTGTTGTGGTTACGTTTTTGCCAAAAGACCATGCGCCGTGGCTTGCCACGGCGAGTGGTTGGTGGCGGCAGTGGCGGAGCGTAAAAATACCTACTTTTTGCGATTGCGGGATTTCCGCCGCGTGCTTATCTTTGCAGCCGCGAAACCAAATAATAAGAAATACGTATCATGTTGAAAGTAAATATGCTGAAAAGTGTTCTTGCGTTTATGTTTTTCCTCCTGTCGCTGCCGCTGTGCGCAGGGCCGGAGGGCGAGTGCTCGGTGGCGGGCAGGGTTGTGTCGGCCGACGGCACGGCCGTAGGTTACGCCACGGTGCAGCTTAAGGGCACGGGCCGCGGCTGCGCCACCGACGCCGACGGGCGTTACCGCATAGTGTCGCCTCCGGGCGAATATACGGTTGTCGTGACGGCCGTGGGCTACGCCGCGGTTGAGAGGAAGGTGGCGCTCCGCGCCGGCCAACGGCGCGGGATGGACTTCCGCATGCGCGAGGAGGCCGTGCAGCTCGACGAGGTGTCGGTAGTCTCGGCGGGCGTGGGCCGCGTGAAGCGTTCGGCCTACAACGCCGTGGCCGTCGACACGCGCGGCATGCTCAACACCACGAAGACCCTCGGCGACGCCCTCGCCAAGGCCCCCGGCCTTAAGCTGAGGGAGAGCGGCGGGGTAGGGTCGGACATGAACCTGATGCTCGACGGCTTCAGCGGCAAGCACGTAAAGGTGTTCATCGACGGAGTGCCGCAGGAGGGCGTCGGCGGCTCGTTCGGGCTGAACAACATTCCCGTGAACTTCGCCGACCGCATAGAGGTGTACAAGGGCGTGGTGCCCGTGGGCTTCGGCACCGACGCCATAGGCGGCGTCATCAACATCGTCACCAACAGGAAGCCCCGCCGGTGGTTCGTCGACGCGGCATACTCTTACGGCTCGTTCAACACGCATAAGTCGCACGTAAACTTCGGTCAGACGCTCAAGAACGGCTTCACGTACGAGATAAACGCCTTTCAGAACTATTCGGACAACGACTACGAGGTAGACGCGCCCGTGTTCGACTTCGCCTCGCAAAGCCTCGACACGAAGACGCTCCACCGCGTGCGCCGCTTCAACGACACGTATCATAACGAGGCCGTGGTGGCAAAGGCCGGCTTTACGGGCCGGCGGTGGGCCGACAGGCTGATGTTCGGCTTCACCTACTCGCGCGAGTACAAGGACATACAGACGGGCGTAAGGCAGAAGACGGTGTTCGGACAGAAGCACCGCCACGGCCACTCGCTAATGCCGTCGGTCGAGTATTCGAAGCGCAACCTCTTCACCAAGGGCCTCGGCCTTGTGGCCACGGCCAACTACAACCGCAACGCGACGTTCAACGTTGACACCGCCTCTTACCGCTACAACTGGCTCGGCGAGCGCGAACGCAAGGGCGACCCCGGCGAGCAGAGCTACCAATACTCGCGCGCGGACAACGACAACTGGAACGCCACCGTGACCCTGAACTACCGCCTGTCGCGGGCCCACACGCTGACGCTGAACAACGTGTTCAACGCCTTCCGCCGCGAGAACACCTCCTTATTGTACGCCGAGGAGACCTCGAACCCCATAGCCAAGCAGACGCGCAAGAACATCCTCGGGCTGTCTTACCGCCTGATGCCGTCGGAGCGGTGGAACCTCTCCGTGTTCGGCAAGTACTACAGCCTTTACACTTCGGGCCCCGTGGCCGTCGACGAGAACGCCTCCGACTTCGTGCGCCGCTCGCGCACGCTCGACAACTGGGGCTTCGGCGCGGCCGGTACATACTTCATCGTGCCCGGCCTGCAGGCCAAGCTGTCTTACGAGAAGGCGTGCCGCATGCCCACTATCGACGAGCTTTTCGGCGACGAGGATCTTGAGACGGGCAGCGTGATGCTGCGCCCCGAGCGGAGCGACAACGTGAACGTCAACCTCAGCTACCAGAAGACGCTCGGCCTGCACTCTTTCTACGCCGAGGGAGGATTCATCTACCGCGGCACGCGCGACTACATACAACGCTCGATAGCCGAGTTGAGCGGCAACCGCGAGGGGGCCTTCTACGAGAACTACGGCAAGGTGAAGACCTTAGGCTGCAACTTCTCCGTGCGCTACAACCTCGGCCGCTGGCTCAGCGTGGGCGGCAACTTCACCCAAATGGACGTGACGGACAACGAGCGCATCATGGTAGGCAGCACGACGGTCGGGAACCCCGTCTACGGCTCGCGCATGCCCAACGTGCCCTACCGCTTCGCCGACAGCGACGTCAACCTTTACTGGCACGGCCTCGGCGGCGAGGGCAACGTGCTCACCCTTACCTACGACAACCAGTATCTGCACAGCTTCTGCTACTACTCCGAGGGAGTGCAGGCCTCAAACCTCGCCGACTACATGGTGCCGACGCAGTTCTCGCACAACCTCTCCTTAACTTACAGCATGGGCGGCGGGCGGTATAACTTCTCCGTGGAGTGCCGCAACTTCACCGGCGAACGCCTCTACGACAACTTCAGCCTGCAAAAGGCCGGCCGCGCCTTTTACGCCAAAGCGAGGGTGAGCCTCGGGAAGTGAGAAATTAAAAATTAACAATCAAAAATTAAATAACACAATGGACAAACACTTTCTTTTCACCGGAATGCTGGCCATGGCGGCTTCCGGCGTGTTCCTTACGTCGTGTTCCGACGACGAAAACGCAGGAGGCGGCTCAGCCTCCGGCGGCGTTAACAAGCCTTACGTGATAGCCCTTACGGCCTCGGGCTCGGGCACCACCGCCGACATCCTTACCACGGCGGAGAGCCTTGAGGGCGAGATACAGGCCTCGGGCTTGGTCAACGACGGCGCATCTTACTGGGTGTTCCACAGTAACAAGTACCTTTACGCCCTCAACTACAACGACGGCGAGGGCGGCACTACGTTCTCCTTCGTGCGCAACCCCTCTACGGGCGCGCTCGAGCAGAGGGCCAAGGAGTACATAATAACACGCTTCACAAGCTACGGCACTTACGGCGACGAGATCATCACGACCTCGAGCGGCGAGGGCAACCCCGACTGGGCCGACCCCGTGACGGGCTACATCCCCTACGTGTTCAAGGTGGCTTACTTAGACGTGGTTGACGAGACGTCGCGCACCAACCTCAGTTCGGGCTCGGGAAGCGAGGGCGTGGTCGGCGACAGGAGCTACGTCTGCGAGGATTTCCTCGGCAACGGCGAGTACGTCACGCTGGCCGGCATCGAGCAGGTGGGCGCAAAGATATACAGCGCGGCCGTGCCCATGGGGCTCACGCAGTACGGCTGCCAGCAGTTCGCCGACGAGGGGCGCACGCAGTATAAGTACGTGCGGCCGGGCTACGAGGACCTCGTAAAGACCGAGGACGGCGGCTCGAACAGCAGCGCCTACAAGAAGGGCGAGCTGCAATGGACGCAGTGGCCCGACGAATGCTGGGTGGCCATATTCGCCGACAACTCGCTTACGGAGAAGAAGCTCCTGAGGACCGACCGCATAAGCTACGCCTGCGGACGCATGAAGTCGCAGTATTACCAGATGGTCTGGGCCACCGACGACGGCCGCTACGTCTACGTCATATCGCCCAGCTACGCCAAGACGATGGCCGACGCGCGGCAGCAGACGTCGCTGCCGGCCGGCGTTGTGCGCATAGACACGCAGACCGAGCAGTTTGACGACTATTACTGCAACCTCGATCAGCTCTCGCCCGACGTCATACAGCGCAGCTGGTACATCGGCGGCGGCGACTTCCTGTTCCTTATGTACGACGCTCCCATCACCTCGGCCGACAAGACGGCCAACCGCCTTGCCGTGTTCAACGCCGACGAAAAGACGCTGACCCCCGTCACCGGCCTGCCTGCCGACGTCTCAGGCTTCGGCAAAGCTCCCTACTTCGAGGACGGCGTCGCTTACGTGTCGGTCAACACCGAGAGCGGTTACCCGGCAGTCTACCGCATCGAACCGTCGACGGGCGTGGCCTTGAAGGCTCTCACCGTGAACGGCGCGACGACCTTGACGGGAATTGGGTATTTAGCAGACTAGTAATCAGTGACAGGCAGACAAGGAGATATGCCTTGACTGCTTTAAAGCGATTCTTAACGGAAGGGCAAACCTCCTTGTCTGCTCGTCGCTTGTCTGCTCGTCACTGAAAACTAAAAGAATGAAACATATTTTCCGTAAGATACATTTGTGGTTGTCCGTGCCTTTCGGCATAGTTATGACCTTGATATGCTTCTCCGGCGCGATGCTCGTGTTCGAGAAAGAGATTACCGGGGTGGCCGACGGCCGCTTGTGCAAGGTAGGCCGAGTGGGCGGCGAGCCTTTGCCGCTCGGCGTGTTGGCGGCGAAGGTAGGAGCGTCGCTGCCGCCCGGCGTGTCGGTTACGGGCATCACGGTGGGCGGCGACCCCGGCGACGCTTACCGCGTAAGCCTTTCCAAGCCGCGCAGGGCGTATGTGTTCGTCGACCAATATACCGGGGAGATTAAGGGCCGGCGTGAGCGTCCGGCTTTTTTCTCGTTCATGTTCAGCCTCCACCGTTGGCTTTTAGACAAGGGCAGGCCCGAGGGACGTCCGGCTTACGGTAAGATCGTGGTCGGCGTGTCGACCATGATGTTTGCCCTCGCTTTGCTCTCAGGTGTGGCGGTATGGTGGCCCAAGTCGCGCCGAGGCTTGCGCAACGGCCTGAAAATCACTGTCGGCAAAGGCCGCTTCCGCCTGTGGTGCAGTCTTCATGCGTCCGGCGGCATGTATGCGGTTGTGCTCCTGCTGGCCATGGCACTGACCGGGCTTACCTGGTCGTTCCCATGGTACAACAAGGCCTTTTACGCCGTCTTGGGGTTTGACGCACCGGCGCGCGGCGGTGGCGGCGCGCAGCGTGGCGGGGACGGCGGTGCGCGGATGCTGTCGACGGCTTGCTGGCAGGCTGTTTACGACCGCCTGCGCGCCGACAATCCCCATGCCGCGAGCATAACCGTCGGCTACGGTACGGCTTCCGTGTCGTCCGCAAAGTTTGGCAACACCCGGGCCGCTGACCGTTATACGTTCGATCCGTCGACCGGCCGCTTGACGTCAGCCGTAAAATATGCCGACGCCGCCCCGCAGGGCAAGGTCCGCGGTTGGATTTATTCCGTTCATACCGGCACGTTCGGCGGACTGCTCACGCGCATCCTTTGGTTCTTCGCCGCCCTTTTCGGGGCTACGCTGCCGCTTACCGGCTATTATCTTTGGCTCGTGCGCCGTCGGGCTTGACGGGATTGCTCTTATTAATTGGTGTCAGCTGAAATTTATTGTGGTTCTAAACCGGCGGCCTTTTTGCAATAAGATGCCGGCGAATGTTTTAGCTGACACCAATTAATATTTTATTGTTAATTATGTTTAACGGTTGTTGCAGCCTAATTGTAAATTTGTTATATTTGCAGCGAGAATAATAAATAAAGCGGCAGGGTTGCCATATGCATACCAAATTATTATTGAGAAAACGACCCTGTCTTAATGAGATGGCATAAAAACGAAACCGACGATGCAAAAGCGTATTGTTGCATATTGGACGAGCTATGGGATGCGACGTTTTGACGGAGACGCGATTTCGCGCTCTCTGACGCTTTCTTGCACCTCGGTTTACCCCCCCCCACGTACATATTAATAAAAGCCGCCAGGCGGCTTCGTGCTGCGTTTGCGGCGATGGTTTAGGGCTCGTGCGGTGTGCTGTTTTGCGGCATGCCGCGCATGGGTGCTTCATGTCCCTCCGCCTCCGTTGCCGCCGGGCGCTTGCGTCAGCTTCTTCCGTGCGCGGCCTGTTCCGCCGTGCCTGCTTGGCCGTGGCCTGTAAGGCTTCGGGCGCCTCGGCGTGCCCATGCGTTTGACGGGGCTTCGGCGTGCCAGCCGTATGTGTGACGTGGAATGATTGCCCGGGGCGGGGCGTGCAGGGGCGGCTTGCCGCCGCTTTGCTTTGGATGCTTTTCCGGTAGACGGGTCTTCGGCCGTAGGTGCGCGTGCGCCGTGTGCCTCACGTTGCCGGCCTTTGTCAGCCGCGACATATAAGAACATTTTAGCTATAGTGACATGAAGAAGATAACATTCCTTATGCTCGGCATGGCGGCCGCGTTGGCTTTGCCGTACACCGAAGTTCGGGCGCAAGAAGAGATAAGGGACTCGGTGAAGATCTATTTCCGCCAGGATTATTCCACCCTTGACATGTCCATACGTGACAACAGGGCGGTGCTCGACAGCATTACCGACAAGCTGAGTTCCGATTACGCCGACTCCGTGTATAGGATCGAAAAGATACTCGTAGTGGGCGGAGCTTCGCCCGAAGGCACCATCAGGCATAACCGCAACCTCTCGGCCAACCGTGCGAAGAGGCTGTTCGACTATCTCGGCCGCTACGGCGAGCTGCCCGACTCGCTTACCACGTTCCATTTCCTCGGGCGCGACTGGCACGGGCTGGTGCGCCTGGTCGAGGCCGACGACAACGTGCCCTATAAGCAGGAGACCCTGCGCTTCCTCTACGACATACTGCGCCGGCTCGACGGCGGCGAGAAGGTGGCCGACAACAACGTCGGCCGACTGTCGAGGCTCCGTGGCGGACGCCCATATAAGTACATGTACCGGGTGCTTTTCCCCGAGCTTAGGGCCTCGCGCCTCCACCTGTGGTACCAGAAGATGTGGAACCCGGTTAAGTTCATCCCCCTCGTCCTGCGCGACTCCATAACCCTGCCGCCCGCCGGGCCGCTTGCGCCCGTGCCCGCCCCGCTGCCCGACAAGCCCTTCTACATGGCAGTGAAGACCAACATGATTTACGACGCGCTGCTCGTGCCCAACGTCGGCGTGGAGTTCTATCTCGGCGACGGTTTCTCGATAGCCGCCGACTGGATGTACGGCTGGTGGAAGAAGGATCGGGCGCACTGGTACTGGCGCACCTACGGCGGCGACGTAGTGTTTAGGAAATGGCTTGGCCGCGCCGCGGCCGGGAAACCGCTCACCGGCCACCACCTCGGGGTTTACGCCCAGGTGCAGACGTTCGACTTCGAGATGGGCGGACGCGGATACATGGGCGGCGAGCCCGGCGGCGACATCTTTGACCGCGCCCTCTTCGGCGGCGGCCTTGAGTATGGCTACGCCCTGCCCGTAGCGCGCCGGCTCAACCTCGACTTCTCGGCCGCCGTCGGCTATTTCGGCGGCAAGTATTACGAGTATCTGCCAATGGACGACTGCTACGTGTGGCAGGCAACGAAGAAGCTGCGCTACTTCGGCCCCACGAAGCTTGAAGTGTCGCTCGTGTGGCTGATAGGACATGGCAACTATAACAAACAGAAAGGAGGTAGGAAATGAAACGGCTACATTATCTCTGTCTCTCGGTATTATTGCTCCTCCTTGCCTCGTGCGAACATAAGGAACTGTGCTACCACCATCCCCACGAGCGGTTGGTGCGCGTGGCGTTCGACTGGCGCGACGCTCCGCAGGCCGACCCCGACGGCATGTGCGTGTACTTCTATCCCATGGAGGGCGGGGCCGGGCGGCGCTTCGACTTCGGCAACACCACCGGCGGCGAAGTGGAGCTGAGGGTGGGCAGGTACAAGGTGATGTGTTACAACAACGACACCGAGGTCGTCGAGTTCTATAACACCGACGACTACCTTTCCCACGGCGTGTTCACGCGCGAGGGCAACGTGCTCGAGCCGATTTACGGCAACGGGGCCAACTACGCCCCCCGCGCCGACGGCACCGAGGAGGAGCGCGTGGTGCTTTGTCCCGACATGATGTGGGGGTGCACCGTCGCCGAGGTTGAGATAACAGAGTCGGGAGTCAGTTATGTATGCGGCGACGCGCAGGGCGTAGGCCAGACCGTTACCGACGAGCAGGTGATAACGCTTTATCCCCACGAGCTTGTGTGCACTTATACTTACGAGGTGCGCAACGTCAGCAACCTTAAGCACATGAGGGAGATATGCGGCTCGATATCTGGCATGGCCGGCACGCTGACCTTCACCGGCGAGAGCCTCGGGCGCGAGTGCGTGACGCTGCCCTTCGCCGGCGCGGCGGCCGGCGGGTCGACCATCACGGGGCAGTTCTACACGTTCGGCCACCACGCCGACAACCCGCAGCCCCACCGCATGGTGTTCTACGTCGTAATGGACGACGGCGGCAAGTATTGCTACAAGGACGGCGACAACCTCGACGTCACCACGCAGGTGCACAACGCGCCCGACTTCCGCCATGTGCATATCATAATTGACGGACTCGACCTTCCGCAGCCTATTGAGAACGGACACGGATTTGACCCGTCGGTGGACGACTGGGAAGAAGTAGAAGACGAAATTGTTTTATAATCTTTTTGTTTAATTGTTAAATTATTAGTAAAATGAAAAAGTGTTATTTATTAGCGGCGGGATTCCTCATGCTTTTAGGTTCCTGCTCACAAGACGAGCTTGTCGACGTCAATCCCGACAGCTTGGGCGACCAGATCGAGTTCAGCGTCGTAACTAACGGAGCGACGCGCGCGAATGCCATTTATCACAGCAACAATCTGCCTACAGGCTTTAATGTTTCTGCTAAGAGTGATGGCAAGAGCTACATCCTTAAAGACCATTACTCGTTTACAGACGGTAAATGGATTAATGACAATGGTACACGTTATTGGCCAGAGGATGAGGATCAGACGATTGATTTCTATGCTTACGTGAATGGAGAAGTGGATTGGAATCCTGCAACTTCTCCGTATGCAAAGTTTAAAACCTTTACTGTTGCTGACGGTGAAGAAGTCACATCGGATTTTATTAAAAATCTTGAAACGTCAAGTAGTAAGGGTGTTGCGAACCAGGTTGATTTGCTTTATGCTGTAAAATTAGGCCAAACGAAGACGGAAGATGCTGTTACTCTTAATTTCCGTCACGCCTTGTCGCAGATTGTGTTCAATGCAAAGAACGTCAGCAAAAACCTCTTCGTTAAAGTGGCCGGCGTGAAGGTTGTCAATGTCAAAGGCACAGGTAGTTCGTTTGAATTCCCTGATGCAAATACCGACAATAACATCAAAGGTGCAGACGGCGAAATTGCAGGCCCGGATTATCCAAGTGGTGCCAACGGTTGGGGTACGTGGACTCTTAGCGGCGATGCTACCCAGGCATACGGTGTAGACTTGGCTGCAGCTGTGCCAGTGCCTTATGGTGAAACAACGCCTGTCGCACTGACAACGGAAAATGACAAAGACGCTATGATGCTTCTCCCGCAGACTACCACGGCTTGGGCTGAAGGTAATGATTTCTATGGTGCAGATGCTGGTTCGTACATTCTTGTTGACTGCTACGCTTACAACATTGCAGACGGTCAAGGCGGTGAAGGAAACGTCGAAGCCGCTGAAGGTGAAGATGGCAAGGAAAATATCAAAGAGACTTTGATATGGGGTACGGACAACGGCGACGGCACTTATTCAACAAGGTGGCTCGCAATACCTGCAAGTTTCAACTGGGAGCAGGGCAAGAAGTACATTTACACTATTGTCTTCGGTAAGGACGGTGGCGGTTTCATTCCGGGCGAGGATCCCGATCCCGTATTCGTGCCTGTGACGTTCGATGTGACTGTTGACGATTTTGTCACTGTTGATAAGGATATTGTAATAGAGCAAGAAGAAGCGGAAGAAGAGCCTGAACCATAAGGCGACAATGGCGATTGACGATTGAAAAAAGAATAAACGTCAATGTAGCAAATCCACAGGCTGGGCGAGGTTGAATGTTCCCTTCCCAGCCACTATAAGACAAAAGTCAGTATTTTGAAAATACGGAGGAATCGTGATTATGAAGAATAGCAGTTTGTTTCTGAGGGCGTTGGCGGCGTGCGAAGTCGCCGACGACGCAAGTAGGGCGGACAACGGCCGCATAGAGTTCAGTGTGGCAGCGGCCGGCGGGCCGTCGACGCGCGCCGTAGAGTATGGCGGATCACCGGTGGTGATGCTCGGCAGTGGAGGGCGCGACACGCTCTACCTGCACACGTCGGTTGAGGCCAACCGCTCCACCGTGGACGCGGGCGGCGGACGGCCGACGCGCGGCGTGCCCGTAACGACGGACAACTTCGCCGCGGCGTGTAAGAACTTCGGCGTGACGGCGGTTGACGCCGACGGCAAACTGTTCATGAGCGACGAAGAGGTGGGCGTGTTCTCCGGCGGCGTGTGGTCGCCCAGCAACGGCGCGCGCTACTGGCCCGAAGACCAGACGCTCGACTTCTACGCCTACGCTCCGTATTCGTTTAATGAAAAGAAGCTGCCGCTCGGCGGACTGGCCGTCGACAACACGGCGAAGACCGTGAGCTTCACTTACGCCGCGCCGACCACCGCCGACGGCAATGACGCCGAGGCCCAGCCCGACGTGATGTTCGCCTACCGGCAGTGCAGCCGCGACATGACCGAGGGCAAGAACGGCACCGTGCCGCTTACTTTCAGCCACGCCCTCGCCGGGGTGCGCTTCGTGGCGAAGGACATAGCCGGATGCACCATAAACAAGATAACCCTTAAGGGGCTTTACGGCAAGGGCGGTTGCGTTTACGACGCGGAAGCGGGCATGTTCGCATGGACGCTCTCAACCGATAGCCCGAAGCAGGACTTCACGCAGGCGTTCGACGTGAAACTCAACGACCAACAGACCGGCGAGCAACAGATAACCGACCAAGACAAGGCCACCACGTTCATGATGCTGCCCCAAACGCTCGGCGACGCTACGGTGGAGATAACCCTCACCACCGACGACGGCACGCGACACACCCTGACGGGCAAGCTCGCCATTGACGACTTGACCGAATGGGAGGCGGGCTATATATATACTTACGCAATATCGTCGGAGTCGATCAACTGGACTTACGTGTTCGACGTGACCAAGAACATAACCCTGCCGCTCGGCGGTACGACCGGTAAGTACACCGTGACGAGTTACCGCTACCGCACGCAGAACCCGTCGGTAAGATAGCCGGTGGCGTGGAACGTGACAGAAATAAGCGGAACTGAAACGCAGTATAATTCAGACGACCACAAAGAACCTATCCTATCGAGCGCTATTGATGAAGTTGTACAAAAGTTTACACGCACCGGCGACGGTGGAGGCGAAGGCGATTACAGCCATGGTATAAACTATCCGATAGTTGTCGAAAGAACTGCCATGCAAACTACATGGGAGGGTGATAAAGATTTGAGAGAAGTGTCGCCTAAAGGAAGCGCCGACAATCCTTATGACCTGTCGACCGAAGGCGGAACGTTAAGCGAGACTACGGCAAACTGCTACGTGGTGAACTCCGCCGGCACGTATAAGCTGCCGCTGGTTTACGGCAACGCCATCGTTGACGGCAAAGTAAACGCCGGAGCATACAATAAGGACAATAAGTTCGTAGACTATAACGGCAATCACATCACCAGCCCGTATCTGCCAACGCCTGACGACGCAACGCTGGTATGGAGCGACGGCTTCTACATGTTCAAGGACGTGAAGCTGTCTGACGACAAGCGGTATCTTATATTCACGATAGACCAAGACTACATGCAGCAGGCCAATGCCGTAGTTGCCGTGCGCGACGCGCAAGACAGAATCATGTGGAGCTGGCACATCTGGGTGACGGAACATAAGATAAACGAAACGATTGACTTCCAAGCTTATCAGAACAAAAGCACGACGTACAGCATTATGCCATGCAACCTCGGATGGGTTGACGGAAAGATGGTTTACTACAATCCGCGCGAGTTGAAGTTTGTATTTACCCAAGACAAGACTGACGACGTAAAGAACATGACGTTGACGCAAGAAGGCGCGAAGTTAGATTATAGGGACATCGGCTCTACATATTACCAATGGGGACGCAAAGACCCGATTGTGGCCTTGAAGAACCGTAATGAAACCGGAGTTGAAGACTATAGGCCAATGGAAACGCCTGAAGAGAAATATCAATACAAGGTCGTACCCGGAGGGGTTACAATGGCAACGGCCATACAAAATCCTAACATTTATTATGTTCAGCCTACTGATGGCAGTAATTATTGGCTTAATACTAATTCGTTTACTGTCAAGCTATGGGATGGTGAAACAAAAGATTATGGAGAGAGAGATGAATTATCATCGACAAAGACCATTTATGACCCTTCACCGAGAGGCTTTAAGGTCCCGTTCCCATGGGTCTTTGCAGGATTTGTCAAGGGAGGAACATCATCAGGCAATTTTGGAGGAGAATTGGACGGATATATCGATCAGAATGAACCATTTAAATATCATGTTTATTACACTACTCCCGCCGGCGAGAAGAAAGAAACTGTCTTTACTGCGACCGGGCAACGTTCAAGTCGTGCAAATTTGGGAACAGGAGCAGGTTCATTGTGGGCGCTTGACCGTGTTTATTACTGGACATGTAATCCTGCAGAAGCGGGAGAGTCATATTCTTTGGTTATAGCCAAGGATAATGAACCAACAGATGTTTACTCTTATGCCTTCCGAGGAAATCAGGCCATGGCCCGCCCCGTGCGCTGTATGAAGGAATGAGCCGGCGGCTTCGCTCCGGCGTGTTGCTTGACAATGAAGAGACGGTTTTTAAACGACATATTATTTTCAACGCTAAGATTGTTTTTCAGGTAAATACAGAATCATTCAAAATAAATATTATTCACTTTTTTTAGCCCGATGCCGTCGTGACGACGCCGTCGGGTTTTTCTGTAAGCCGTCGGTTCAGGCGTATGCGGTTACGAAAGACGGCGTTTTGCGTTGTGAAACGCCGTGTTTTGCGCTGCGAAAGACGGCAAACGGCGTTGCAAAATACGGCATATTGCAAAGCGCAAATGATTTTTTTGTCCGGCGTTTTTCCACCACAATGTCGCCGCATGGCGTAAGGCGTTGGAAGTCACGGCGTTGCATGGTGGCATTAAGCCTAATCCTGCGTGTGTCCGGTATAGCGGACACACGTTTGTATACGCCTCTGCGAGGCGTGCGGACATAATAAATTATGTCCCTACAAGGGATGTCCGTTGATGGTTGTCGTGATATTCATTATAATGATAATAACCCCACGGCCTTACAACCCAGCAACCTCAAATCCCCATACGCCATATTCTCCTTACGGCGAGATACGCCGTTTCGGCCAGGCGGAAAGGGCACTTGCCGCGCAGCATGGCGGCGAGCAGGCGGAAGAGCGTGCCGCGCGGCTTGTAGCCGAGCAGGCTGTCGGCCTGCTCGAAGCCGAGGCCGAGGCGGCGCATGGTGCGCAGCACGTTGAGCATGCCTATCTGCAGGGGCGTGAGGAAGCGGCCTTGCGGGTCGTTGGCGGTGAAGAAGTCGAGCACTACGCGGTTAGACATGAGGAACGAGCGCACGTGCCTGGGCGACGTGGTGTGGGTGTAAGAGCCGGCGTTCTCGTCGCTGTAGAAATACACGGAGGCGTCGACGGACGAGCGTCGGGCGTAGAACATGAGGCGCGTCATTACGGAGAAGTCTTCGCAGAAGTCGATGCCCGGCACGAGGCGTATGCCGTTGTCGGTGAACAGCCGGCGCTGGTAGAGGCGGCCCCATAGGCGGTTCGACACGATGTTCTGGGCGAGCAGCAGGCTGAGGTAGCGCCGTTCGTCGCGCCCTTGGTAGGGACGGTTGACGGCGGATGCGCCGTCGCGCGTCACACGTTGCCAACCCCCGTCAACCATGTCGGCGCCGCTGCGCGCCATTTCGGCGGCGAGCAGTTCTACGGCGCGCGGGGGCAGGTAGTCGTCGCTGTCGACGAAGGTCAGGCCTTCGCCCGTACACTCGTCGATGAGGCGTTGCCTTACGGCCCCTATGCCCATGTTGCGGTCGTTGCTGATTATCCTTACCTGCGGCTTGCGCGCGGGGTATTCTTCCATCACGGCGCGCAGTATGCCGACCGAACGGTCGGGCGTGCAGTCGTCGACGAACACGAACTCGAGGTCGGCGTATGTCTGGCCGAACAGCGAGCGGGCGCAGCGCCCTATGTATTTTTCAACCCCGTAGACGGGGACGAGCACCGATATCTTCATCTTCTTGCAATTTCAGGCTTTACGCCAAGTAACCTATGAACAGCGTAAGGTTGTACGCCAGCAGCCACGCCGTCAGCACGGTGAGCGCGGCGCGCAGCCACGCGGCGGCGCGGCCCTTCTCCGCCGCCTTTACGAGGAATCCTATGGCTATCGGCATTACGAAGAGCCAGTGGGCGCCCATGATGTAGACTTCGTTGATGCCGAAGCCGAGGCCGAGGTGTATGGCCAGGTCGAAGGCGAAGCCGCTGAGCGCCATCCATAGGAAGCGCGAGCGCCGGCCGCACCATATTCCTGCCATGAAGAGGAGCACGAGCAGTGCCTCGGCCGCGTAGTTTACGGCCCAGCGGTAGCGCACTATTACGGGGCGGCTGCGCAGGGTGTCCTGCAACAGGTAGTCTTGGTGCAGCTGCACTGACTCGCCGAAGAGGTTCTCGACGGCCGTCGCCGTGCGCGGCGTCGTTGCGTCGGTCCACTTCATGAACCCGCCTTCGGCCATAGGCTTGCCCGTATGCTTGTTCCACGGTTTCTGGTGGTCGCTCAGGTATTTTGCGCGCGCCCTGCGTTTCATCTCCGCGTTGAACGCCGCCCTTATCTCGGCGCTGTCCTTCAGTTGCGTGGTGTCGCTGAACGTGTTGAACATCCTCTCACGCCTTTCGGCGTTCTTCTTGGCGATGGCGGCCTTGTCGGCTTTCTCCTTAGGCAGTACGAACGTGCGGTACTCCCACCGGGCGAAGCCCCATATCAGCGCGGAGGGCAGCAGCACGGCGAAGAGGAAGTACTTAAGGCGGAAGAACTTGCGCCCGTTGGTGAACAGCGAATATAGGTATGTCTTGATGCCGTTGCTGAGTGTTACGCCTGCCGTGGCGAAGAACAGCACCACGGTCTGCCATATCTTGAACGTCCCGCCGGCCTGCATCTTCATGCCTGCCAGGTAAACGGTGGACACGAGCAGGAACATCGAGACGCAGAAATGGTCGGGCACGACGGCCGACACCATTACGTAGGCGAACGAGAAGAGCATGGTGGAGAGCAGGGCGGAGTCGTACCGGCCGAGGCGTATGATGTCCCTGAATATGCGTAACATGAACACGAACGTGTAAAAGGCGCACAGCAGCAGGGGCACGGCTACGATGAACTGTACGAGGTTGACGCCGGTCAGCTCGGTGAGCCATGCGTCGAGCTGCGACAACGGCCACACCATGAACGACAGCAGCGGATGGCGGTAGACGTTGTAGTTTGGCTCCCAATAGGTTACCACGGAGTAGGTGATGGGGTCGAAGCCCGATATGGTGAAGTTCTTGATGAACACGTTCCAGTGGCCTGCGTTGCTCTTGGTGAACAGGTCGAAGTGGCGCGCTATCACGAGTCCGTGGAGCACCAGCAGCATGGCGAGCGTGAGCGCCGCCGCCGCCCACTCATCGCGCCTGACTTTGAATAGTTGTATGAGTTTTTTCATGTTCTGTGGAAGTTATGGGAGTTATGGGAGTAATGGGAGTTATGCGACCGACTGTGAACTTTGTTTTATGTCGCAATATCGTTTTTTGCCCGTCATTACCATGATTTTGTATTAAGAATAAAAAGCGGCCCGATTATGAATTATGCATTATCAATTATGAATTATGCATTATGAATTATGCATTATCTAAAAGGTTTGTAATATCCTTCGTTGGCGAAGTCGAGCAGCTCGGTGTCGCCGCGGCTGTCGCCGTAGGCCGTCAGCCAGTATTCGGTGCGCTCGGGGTAGAGTTGCAGCAGGCGTTTCACCTTCTCTCCGCCGTAGCAGTTCTTTGTAAGGAAACGCCCCGTGAGCACGCCGTCGCGCGCCTCCGCCATCGTCCCGATGACGTAAACGTCGGGCATGTCGGCGAAGAACGGCTCCACCCAGTTGTTGACGCTTGCGCTTATTATTATCGCCCTGCCGCCTTCGGCCGCCACTTCGCGCAGCTTCGCAATGCCTTTCGGGCGCAGCAGTCCGGCCTTCTCCTCGGCGAAGCGGGCGCAGGCGGCGTTGAAGTCGTCAGTCCTCATGCCTTTGAAGCAGTGTGAGAACACCTTCTGCTTGGCCTTCCAGTTGGGGTAAAGCCCGGCTTTCATCAGCACGAGCAAGGGCAAGTAGCGCAGGAAGCACAGCGCGAAGGCCTTGCCGCCCTTGGCGAAGCGGATGAACTCTATCAGTGTGTCGCGGCGTGTGAGCGTGCCGTCGAAGTCGAAAGCGTAAATCTTTCCTAACGGATATTTGGTCAAGTCAATCATTCATTCATCGTGTTTAAGGCTCTCCGGGCGCGCGGCCCGAGTCGTTTTACAAGTAAATTATCACCAAGAACGTCAACGCCCAGGCCGCAATGACGAGCTGGGTGAACCTGTCGTGAAGCACCATCTTCGTAGGGTCGCCGCTCTTCTTGTCGACTACGGTTATCTGCATGTACCTCAACAGGCCCAGCAGCACGAACACCGAGGTGAGGTAAAGCATGTCGGAGCCGAAGCGCGCGACAACCTCCGGCGACACCGTGTACATGATGTAGCACACCAAAGTGACCGACGCCGACACGGTGATTGCCTGGTTGATGAACGTCAGGTTGTAGCGTATCGTGTTCTTGCGGG
>CALUIJ010000140.1 GCA_944320675.1 uncultured Prevotella sp. | reverse complement strand
ACATATAACAAACATCCCCTTTCAATCCAAATGGTTGGTAACTGTCATGCCGCACCCCGATGCGGCATGACAGTTACCGACGGCTTGGATTATAGTAGGATGTAGTCATAAACAAAAAGGATAAGCGTATGGATTAATATTAAATGAATATCCGCAATCGGCCAAATACTTAATACTTACTTGCATCCTCTTCTAAGAAGTCTGTGGCATACCGTCATTCCGGGCCGGGACCCGGAATCCAGTAAACACACTTTCGTCAACAACTTAGTTGCATACACTGGATTCCGGGTCAAAGCCCGGAATGACGGTATGCCACAGACTTCTTAGAAGAGGATGCAAGTAAGTATTTGGCCGATTGCGGATATTCATTTAATATTTATTCTCATCCAACCGATTTGCGGATGAACCCCAAGAGACGGTCTTTCGCACGTCAAAAGGCCGCCAATTGCATGCTAAAAGGCCGCTTATTGGGGCGTAAAAGACAGTCTTTTACAACGTGTTGAGAATCAGGCTAATACGATGAGGCTTGCCGTTGCGTCGTTGTTCCTCTCGGTTTTGTTTCCTTTTTTTAATAATTTGTATTACCTTTGCATAAGATAAGCTGCACTCGGCAATTTGCAAGTAAAACTTGCAGTGCGCTCGTTTGCATTATCCTTGCATGCGTATGGTTAAACATGATGATTATCTTGACAGTGCCGTCGGCCTGCTGCGCAGGCTGATAGCCACGCCGTCGGTGAGCCGCGACGAGGCCGCCGCGGCCGACATTATGGAGAATGAGATACGCGCTTACGGCTTCGAGCCGCGGCGCGAGGCCAACAACGTGTGGGCCGTAGCCCCGGGTTACGACGGCGGCAGGCCGACGCTGCTGCTCAACGCGCACGTGGACACGGTGAAGCCCGTAGGCTCGTGGACGCGCAATCCGTTCAGCCCCGACATCGAGGACGGCCGGCTCTACGGCCTTGGCAGCAACGACTGCGGCGGCGGATTGGTGGCTCTGCTGCAGGCGTTCCGCCGCCTTGCGTCGCGCCGGCAGCCGTATAACCTGATATATTTGGCGTCGGCCGAAGAGGAGGTTTCGGGCCGCGACGGCGTCAGCCGCGCCCTGCCCCTGCTGCCGGAGGTGAGCCTTGCGATAGTGGGAGAGCCTACGGGGATGCAGCCCGCGGTGGCCGAGAAGGGGCTGATGGTGGTCGACGGCGTGGCGCGCGGCCGCTCGGGGCACGCCGCTCGGGGCGAGGGCGTCAACGCCATTTACGAGGCTTTAGACGACCTCTGCTGGCTGCGCTCCTACCGTTTCGACAAGGTTAGCCCGCTGCTCGGCCCCACGCTGATGAGCGTCACGGTGCTGTCGGCAGGCACTCAGCACAACGTTGTGCCCGACGAATGCCGTTTCACCATCGACATAAGGACTAACGAGTATTACAGGAACGAGGAGGTGTTCAACTTCCTTAAGACAAAGCTGAAGAGCGGAATACGGGCGCGCTCGTTCCGGCTGTCGTCCTCGTCGATAAGCGAGGACAACCCCGTGGTGCGCCGTTGCATGGGGATGGGCATGAAGCCGTTCGGCTCGCCTACGCTGTCCGACCAGGCCCTGATGCCCTTCCCGTCGATGAAGCTCGGCCCGGGCGAGTCGTCGCGCTCTCATTCGGCCGACGAGTATGTGCTCTTAAGCGAGATAGGCGGGGCCATAGACACGTATGTCGGGCTGCTTGACGGCAAGGATATAATGTGATGTAGCGGTGCTTTGCTCATGGCGTGTGTTACGGCCTTTGGCTTGATTCGTGTTCTTTGTATTGGCAAACTACGCAAGCGGAAATGCAAATAAAGCTCGTTTCGCACGTTTTTATTTTGAGTTTCCGCTCGTTTGTATTATCTTTGCCAAGGATATAAGTTTATAAATATTTACGGTTATGAGTAGTTCTATTAGTTTGCAACAGTCAGTGTTGAAAGAGATTGCGTCGCTCTTGGACAACGACGACGCGCTGAAGAAGGTGCTCGCCCTTGCCAAGAAACTTAAGCGGGAGGGCAAAAAGGAGGAAGTGGAAGAGTTTACCGAGGCCGACAAAAAGGAAATACTGGACGACCTGCGTGAGGCGTTCAAGGAGCTGAAACTGGCAAAGGAGGGAAAGGTTAAACTGCAAAACGCAAGGGATTTTCTAAATGAGGTACGAAGTCAAAGCTGCTAAGGAATTCAAAAGGAATTTCAAGCGTTTGTCGAAAAAATATCATTCGATAGACAGGGATCTTGAAAAGTTGTTGGACGAGCTTGAAACCAATCCTTATATCGGCGCAGACCTGGGCGACGGCGTGCGCAAGATACGCATGGCCGTGAGCGACAAGGGTAAGGGGAAAAGCGGCGGCGCGCGCGTTATAACCTATACCGTTGAGATCGACGAGGAAAGCGGCAAGGTGACGTTGTTGACGATTTACGACAAGAACGACCGTGAGTCGATTTCGAAAAACGAGATTGCCGGGTTGCTGCGTGAGGCCGGCGTGTGATTCAGGGGTTGCTCCCTACGTATTCTTGGATTGTCGCTTGCGTAAGAACCAAAAGCGCAACGCCGCGGTGCCGGAACGTTCCGGTGCCGCGGCGTTGCGCTTTTGGTGGTTTATCCCCAACCGGTCATCGGGCCGCGTTGTCTTGGTTGGGGCTTAAGCCGACGGCCGGTTTGGGGGCAGGCTCATTCCAATACGGCGGGTTATCTTGCGAACTTGAAGCTCTTTACGCCGTCGGCCGTGGTCACCTTCACGATGTACGTTCCGGCCGGCTGTCCCGCCAGGCTGAACGCCTTGCCCTGTCCGCCGCCGGCTACGAGCGTGCCTGCGGCGTTGTAAAGCTCGGCCCTGTCGTATTCGCCGGTCACTACGAGCACGCCTCCGCCGTAGTTTACGTTGACGGCTTGTGCTATCCGCTCCGCGCGGCCGATGCCCGTGGACACTTTATTGACGAGTACGGCCGGGCAGTTGGCCACGCCGAAGCCGAACGACAGCACGCCTCCGCCGACGATTACGCTGCCGTCTTCGCTGCAGTCCATCGTGTAGGCGAGCGAGCCCGTCTGCTGGCCGAAGCGCACGCCGTCGGCCGTTCCGCAGACGGTCAGCTTGTCGGCGTATTCAAGCTTGCCGTCGGCCGTGTAGACGAAATAGGTCGTGTTGAGTTCGTCGTCCGTGAAATAGCCGTAGATGTTGCCGTCGGCGTCGATGCTGTTGCAAATGCCTCCGTTGAAGGTGTATGTGGACTCGTCGGCGCAGTCGTAAAGCTGCATGAGCTTGCCGTCGCGTATGAAGGCGGGGTTCTGTCCGCCCGTGTCCGACGTGTTCACGCCTACGATGGTCTTGCCGTCGTTGCTTATGTCGTAGACGAAGAACGTGTTGAACGCCACTTCCTTGCCTGTGTCGGCGAACCCGCCCTGCGTTGCATCGTAAAGCATGTTGTTGCCGGCCTTGCCGAGGTCGCGGTATTCGGTCAGCTCGTAAGCGTCGCCGTTCTTAATCCAAAGTGCCGGGACGAGCTGCCTTATCTCCGTCATGCCCCCGAAGGGTGATTCGGTTTCACCGATGACGACGTAATACTGTCCGGCGACGTGGCTGCCGTCGGGCGTGACGGCGTTGGCCGAACTCAGGCTTTGCGAGTTTGCCGCTTGGACGGAGTAGTCCTCTGGCACGGGGAGGGCCGTCCATTCCCCGGCGGGCGACAGGCTTCCGGGATAAACGTTTTCGTCGGCGTCTGACGTGAAGCCGCCGACGCACGTGCCGTCGTTGGCCGCGTCGTAGAGCAATGTCACCTTGTTGTAGTCGGTGCTTACGAACTCGAGGGCCTCGGGATTGTCGGAACACCACTTGTAGGCAAGGCCGGGGAACATTTCCTCGTCATAGCCTACGGCATACTTGCCGTTGGCCGACACCTTGTTGAAATAGCCGCATACGTATGGGTTCTCGTATCCGTCGGGGTCTACCCATGTGGTTTCGCCGAAGTCGTAATACTTGTAGTCCGACAGGTTTTGGGCCTGTACGCCGGCTGTTGACATCAGTGAAAGCGCGGCTGAGAAGAGTAAGTGTTTCTTCATAAGATGATGTAAGTCCTTGGTTAAACTTTACGTCGGGGAGAGGTAGGACCGTTTAGCCTCTGGCGGCGCGTTGTAAGATCGGCGGGAGGCGTCTGTAAAAGGCCTTCGCTCAATCGAATGCAAATTTAATAAATTTCTCGAAAAACGTGCAAAAATATGAAACTTTTTCGTAAAAACGTGCCTTATTTTGTCTAAAAGTGAATAATATGCGGTTTTATGTGATATAATGTAACGCCTGTTAGGCCGCGCCTGGCGGCGTGATTGCCATGTGCGTGCTGTTTCGCCGGGCAGTTGCAGTGTTGCGGCGAGTCTTGCTGCGTCTTGCTAAAGGTAACCTTTTACGGCGCGAAAGGTTACCTTTTACACGGCAAAAGGTTAGCTTTTGCGCCGTAAAAGCTAACCTTCAGCATCGTGGAGGGTGGCTCGGACGGCTAAGGGAACTTAGTCGGGACTATTTTAAACCAAATGAGCCGTTTTTTATACCACTTAATCACGTTAAACCGTATTTTATTCATAATTATTCACAAAGGGATGTGAAATATTAAAATAAAATATGTATCTTTGTGCGAATAATCTTTGTCGTCAGCGTGTTAATGCCGCCTATCGGTTAATTATACTTGTTTTTTATGTTAAACACTAAAAATGTCTAGATATGGAAAAAGTTTTGTTGACATTGTTTTCCTTCGTGTTTATTTTCGCGTCTTGCGGGAATAAGTCGGATAGTGAAATTGAGAATGAAGATGCGTCAGGCGTTGTACTCGTGCAGAACCAAAGTTATTATGAAGTAGTGTTGTCGAACGGCGAGTCGTTGTTCTTCTCAAATTTTGACGGGGAGAAGGGCATAACGGGCTTGGCCTTTGACGAGGATTCAGTCGAAGTCGTGACAACGTATGGGACGGGTTTCTTTGTCTCGGAAGACGGTAAGATAGCGACCAACGCCCATGTGGTTTCCAACATGGTGGCGGATAAGGACGTGAATAAGTCGGTGTCGGAAGTTATCGGCGCGATGAAAAAACTTGTGGCATTGCTCTACAATGAGTATAACGATAAATACAATGACGCGCAAAGGGCGTACGTCTACGCGAAATACAGCCCTGAGGTGAGCTATGGTACGTTTTACCAGATACGGGATTACAGGGATGCGCTAAAGAACGATATGGACGAATGCGAGTCTTATTATTCGGCTCTTGACGACATTAAGCCGAGCGAGTCAGAGATTAAATACCATAATAGCGTAAGTATAGCCTATAATGACACTTATGTGACGAATACGACGGACTTCGTATCTTGCGTCGTGACGAAGACCGACTCGGAGCACGACCTTGCCTTGATTCAGCTTAAGGACAAGAAAACCCCGGAGGGGAAGCATGTTTTTGAGATTCCGGCCCAAGATCCTTTAGATACGTATAGTTTCATGGATAAGGTTATTTCTAAGGTGAGCGATGATAAGAACGACAAGCTTTACATGACAAGCTTCAACCTTGGACCGACGCTGGCTTTGACCAAGGAGGGAATAAAATCGCAGTTTAACAACGGTACGATAAGCCAACGGACGTCTGACCGCATAATGTATTCGATTCCGACTTTGCCTGGAAGCAGCGGTTCGCCGGTGGTTAACCAGCAGGGAGAGCTCGTCGCGGTGAACTTTGCAGGGCTTAACGGCACCCAAAATTTTAATTACGGTATAAGGGTACGCTATTTAAGGGACTTGATTAATGAGTGAACTGTATCTTATGCGTCGCGCTTATGCGCGGTGGTTGGCGCTTAAGAAATCGGAAAGGGGAGGAAAAGGCATCATAAGACAGCCTTTTCCTCTTTTCTTATATTGTCGATGAACAGCAGCAGGCGGTTGGTTATGTTGACGTCGCTAACGCCGCTGTCGAAGTCGAGCGAAAGTATGTTCATGTCGGGGAAGAACGACTTTATTTTCTTCTCGATGCCTTTTGACACTATGTGGTTGGCTATGCAGCCGAACGGTTGCAGGCTGACGACGTTCCTCACTCCCTGCCGGGCGCACGACATTATCTCGGCAGGCAGCAGCCAGCCCTCGCCGAACTGCGCGCTCAGGGTTATCACCTTGCGCGCCTCTTCGGCCTCCGAGAAGATGTCGTTGAACGGCGTGAAGTAGCGGAAGGACGAGGCGGCGCGGTTCACGCGGTCGACGTGCTTGCGTATGCGCTTGTACATCATGCCGTAGACGAAGCTTGCTATAGTCTTGCGGCTGAGGTGGTCTTTCTCGTCGGTGCGCTTGTTGACGAAGCTCTGCATGAAGAAGTCGAGCAGCAGCGGGGGCGCAATCTCGACGCCCTGGGATATGAGCCAGTCGGTCACGTTCTTCTGGGCGAAGGGGTTGAACTTCAGGAATATCTCGCCCACCACGCACACCTTGGGGCACCGGCGGTCGCCGCAGATGCGGTTGAACTCGGTCGCGGCCATCGCCAAGTAGCTTACAAGGTCGTCGTTACGGCCTTCGAGGATGAGGCTCTCGCCGGCCTGAAGGTAGAGGTCGCGCAGGCGTGCGGCCTGTCCGGGCTGCTTCTCGCGTACCACAGAGGCGTAATAGAACTTTGCGATGCAGTCGCTGTAAAGCACGGCGTAGAGGGCTATGGGCAGCATCTTCATCCAGTTCACGCGGAAGCCGGGTTGCCTGTTCTTTATCGCGCTGCCGAACGTGAACGCCACTACGGGCACTTCGGGGTAGCCCGCGTCGACCAATGCTTTCTTTATCAGCGACACGTAGCTGCTCGCGCGGCACTGTCCGCCCGTCTGGGTCATGGCCACGGCCGTCGTGGCGGGGTCGTACTTGCCGCTCTTGAACGCCTTTATTATGTCGCCTACGATTAGCGTAGCGGGGTAGCACACTTCGTTGTTGGCGTACTTAAGGCCCCATTCGCACGACTCTGTGTCGCTCAGCGGCAGGTTGTCTACGTCGTATCCGGCTATCCGCATGATGGCCGGGATGAGGGGGGATATGAACGGCGTGAAGTAAGGCACGAGTATCTTGCGCCCCCGGCAAGCCTCGTCGAACGTCGGCGTGGTGGTGAACGCTTTAGCTTCCTTGTCCTTTACGCCGCCGCCTCCGGCTATCTTCAGGCTCTCGATAAGCGAGCGCACGCGCAGCTTCATCGAGCCGATGTTGTTGATGTCGTCGAGCTTTAGCAGGGTGAGCGTCTTGCCGTGGCGCGCCAGCATGTCGCGCACCTCGTCGGTGAGGAACGCGTCGGGGCCGCAGCCGAACGACGTCATCTCGACGAACTCGATGCCCGCCTGCCCTGCGCTCCACTTCGCCGCCTCCAAGATACGGTTGGGATAGGCCCACTGCGACAGGTAGTGGGCGTCGTCTACGGCCACGTCCTTGCCGCGCACTATGTCGTCGGTTATGACGTATAGGCCCATGTCGGCCAGCATGTCCGACACCTTGTGCTGTATCAGCATGTCAGTGTGGTAGGGCCGCCCTGCAAGCAGTATGGCCAGCGCGCCTTGCTCCCGGGCCTTGCGGTAGACGCGCTCGTCGTAGCTTGCGATGTCTTTCACGTAAGCGTCTTGCGCCCCGACGGCCAGGCTGAAGGCCCGGTCGACGGTCTTGCCCGTAACCCCGAGCCGGCCGAGATACTCGCGGCACTGTTTCAAGAGCAGGCGCTTGTCCTTGAACGAGATCGTAGGCGAGTCGATCGGAACGCCGCCGGCCTGCACGCTTTTCACGACTTCGGCGTAGCCGGTCACTATCGGGCAGTTGTAGCTGTTCTGCTCCTTGCCCTGCCGTTCGTAAACGACGAAGGGCATGAACACACGGTCTACGCCGCCGTCGATGAGATCTTGTATGTGGCTGTGCACCAGTTTGGCGGGGAAGCAGATATTGTCTGACATCACCATGCAGGCGCTCTGCTCGTAGGCGGAATACTTTGAGGGGGCCGACAGGCGCACGCCGATGCCGCAGGCGGTGAACAGCGTGTGCCAGAAGGGATAGTCCTCGTACATGTTGAGGCAGCGGGGTATGCCCACGGTCGTGCGCGGCGTGCCTTTCACAGGGGCACGGTCGAACAGCAGCGAGTTCTTATACTCATAGGCGTTGACGCCCTTTTCGGGCTTGTCGGCGCCGACGTTGCCGAACACCCGTTCGCAACGGTTGCCCGAGAAGTACTCCTTCCCGTTGCCGAAACGGTAGCGGACTACGAGGCACTGGTTGTCGCAGCCCTTGCAGTGAAGCTCCTTCTGCGTGTAAGCGGCTTTCGAGAGCATGTCGTCGAGGGCCGCTCCGCCGCCCCGGTGCTCCTTTGCGTAGAGGGCGCAGCCGTACGCTCCCATCAGCTCGGGCGCGTCGCAGCGGGTCACCTCGGCGCCCGTCAGCAGCTCGAGGGCGCGCACTA
The DNA here is from genome assembly GCA_944320675.1 of uncultured Prevotella sp. Lineage (GTDB taxonomy): Bacteria > Bacteroidota > Bacteroidia > Bacteroidales > Bacteroidaceae > Prevotella. The sequence continues at coordinate 1,139 of CALUIJ010000140.1, read as the reverse complement.
CGGCATCGTTCCTCATCGTGCCGCCCTGCACGACGACGTGGCCGCCGAGCTGGGATACGTCCCTCAGCTTCAGCACTTTATACAAACAGTTCTTTACTACTGAGTAAGCCAGTCCGGCGGCGATGTCGCCTATGGTGGCGCCTTCGCGCAACGCCTGCTTAACCTTAGAGTTCATAAACACCGTGCAGCGAGTGCCGAGGTCGCAGGGGGCGGCCGCCCGGCACGCGGCTTCGGCGAACTCGTGGGGCGTATAGCCGAGGGTCTTGGCGAAGGTCTCGATGAACGAACCGCAGCCCGACGAGCAGGCTTCGTTTATCTCGATGCGGTCGATAACGCCGTCGGTTACGAATATGGCCTTCATGTCTTGTCCGCCGATGTCGAGTATGAACGTGACGTCGGGGTCGAGGTGGCGCGCGGCCATGTAGTGGGCTATGGTTTCGACTATGCCCGAGTCAAGTTGGAACGCCGCCTTGACGAGGTCTTCGCCGTAGCCGGTAGAGCAACTGCCGGCCACGCGGAGCTTAACGCCGCGCTCGTCGCACTGCCGTTTCAGTTCGCCCAGACCCTTCTCGACGGTCTCTATCGGGTTGCCGTTGTTGGGATTGTAATAAGAATAAAGTATGTTGAGGTGTTCGTCGGTTACTACTATCTTTGTAGTCGTCGAGCCGGAGTCGATGCCGAGGAACACGTCTTTGGTTAGTTGGCGGGCAGACAAGTGACCGTCAGGCAAGCCATCGTCGGTATTCCCGTCGGCTTGTTCCTTGTCCCTTGTCTGCTGACTGCTTGTTTGCTTGTCTGCTTGTCTGCCCGCTCCATGCCTGCCCGAAATGCGTTTGCGCCACTGGGCGTATTCGTTTTCGTCGCTGAAAATAGGCCGCAGCGTGGTGGCGCGGCGGCCTGTAGTAGCGTCGCCGCGGCCCAGTTCGGCCATTATCTCAGACAGTTTGCGCGGCCGTTCGCCGTCTACGTCGGCTATGGCGGCACCGATGGCGGGCAGCAGCGTGCCGTCGGAGGGCAGGATAATGTCGCCGTCGGAGAGCGACAGGTAGTCCTTGAACGCCTTGCGCAGCGAGGGCAGGAACGTCAGCGGGCCGCCGCACATCAGCACGGGCGGCTCGATGCGGCAGCCGTGGGCCAGC
>CALUIJ010000139.1 GCA_944320675.1 uncultured Prevotella sp. | reverse complement strand
CCGACGAGAACGGCTTCAACATCATTTGGAATTACTTCGGCTGGGCCAACCAGACGCTGGCCGCCTTCACGCTTTGGACTGTTACGGTCTACCTCGTGCGCAAGCGTAAGTTCTATTGGATAACGCTCCTGCCGGCCATGTTCATGACGGCCGTCTGCACGGCGTTCCTCCTTATTTCCGACAATTCGTTCGGTCTTCCTACCATCGTCGGCTACGCCTCCGCCGTAATAGTATTCGTCCTTTCGGGCGTTCTTTTCGCCGTATGGAGAATAAATGTGAAGGGCAAAATAAGTGAAGAGTGAAGAACGAAGAGTGAAGAATCCATTACCCTGAAGCATTTGGATTCTTCACTCTTCACTTTTCACTCTTCACTTATTAGCCTTATTCCGCTTCCTTGACGAACGGCTTCAGCCCCTTTACGGCTTCGGCCGGGGTTATTCGGCGGCCTCCGTTGTCGAGGTCTATCAGTATGTAGCGGTCGTTACCCATGCCGAGTTCTTTCATATACGACAGCTGGCGCAGGCCGTGGCGCGTCTCTATGCGCTCTACGAGGTCGTGGTGCTCGGCTTCGGTCATTGCGTAAACGAGGTCGATGCAGGCCTGGTCGAGGGCGAGGATGTCGGTTGACGATAGTATGCCGACATCGGGCGTAACCACGGGCGCGGCGTTCACGCCCTCGCAGTCGCAAGACACTGACATGTTGCGCATTACGTTCACGTAAGTGATGTGCTTGCCGAAGAAGTCGACGACTGACTTCGTTGATTCCGTCATGCGCTCCATAAACTCCTCTTTGGCTATGTCCCACTGGTTGTCTTGGTTGGGCGTGGTGTGTATCCAGGCTTTGCCTATGCGTCCGTCGGCGCATCCTATGCCGATGTTCTTGTTGCTTCCGCCGAAGCCTCCTTGCGAGTGCCCCTTGAAGTGGGTCAGCACTACGAGCGATTCATAGTCCTTCAGGTGGCTGCCTACGGCCATCTTCGTGAACCATTTGCCGTCCTTGACGGGCAGCGTCGTGGTGTCTTCCTCGTCGATTATGTCTACGGGGCAGAACGTCCAGCCGTTCACCTTGAGCGTCTTGCGGTGCTGTTCCGTTGTATAACGGTCGCCTGTGTAGTAAGTGTTGGTCTCGATGATGTTGGCATCGGGCAGGTCTTTCTGCATCAGGGCCTTCACCCACGCCGCCGGGATGATGTTTGGGCCGTTCTGCTCGCCGGTGTGCAGCTTCACGCCCGTGCGCCCCTCGATATTGGCGCATACCTGTTCGTAAGCCTTGATAAGGCCTTCGGCGCTTAGGTTGCGCGTGAAATAGACTATCGACTCGTTGCCGGTGCGCCGTTCGTAGGGCACGTACTTGTTGCCGTCGGTGCCGGCCACTGGGGTCGCATTGCCGCCTGAACGGGTGTCAGGCTGCGCCATTCCGCAGCTTGGGAACATGCAGCAACCGACGAATGTCATCAATAATGGTTTTAAAATTCTCATAATCATGATACTGGGTTGTATTTAGGTTGTTGTTATATCCGCATTTTCAATGCAAAGATAATGCAAACGAGCGGAATGTGAACTTGTTCACTAATTCCCGAGTGCAGCTTATCTTATGCAAAGTTACCGTTATTTACGCATAAGGGTTGTAGACGGATTAAGGTTATGACAACCAATCTTACTGATTTTTCCGCTTAGCGGTGCTCACGGCGTTTATCCAGTCGGCCATGTCTTTAAGTACGGCCGGCGATATTGTTTCGTCTATTTGTCCGTATTCGACGGCCAACCCCGTAATGCATGTTTGGAACAAATGGTTCAGTCCCGGGTATGTCTTTACGAGGGTTTCAGGATTGTCGGGCAGCAACGTCCGTATCGCCCCGATGTTCGCCTTGGCCGCCACTTGCGTGTCGCTCTCGCCGTTTACGGCCATCGTGGGGCATTTTACGGCCTTTATGTCGCCGGCAGGGTCGTAGGCTATGAAGTATCTGAGCCACGGCGTACACGCCCTTATGACTTGCACAAGGTTTGCCGTAAGCGGCGCGGGCAGGCTTACTCCGGCTTGGCTCACTGCGTGTTGCACGGCCGACTCGGGGTCGGTTACGACCCTGCCGCTTGCCAATTCGTCAAGCACAATCCGCAAAACGGCGCAATAATCGTTTACGATGTTGTCGGGCAAAGCGCCCATTTTAAGCGCAACTTTGTTTTGCGCCACAAGTATGTCGGCACCGCTCACGCCCGGCCCGGCCATGCTTACGATGAAGTCGGCCTTGCCCTGCGCCCCGAGCATGAAGGCTATCGAGCCTCCTTCGCTGTGCCCGAGCACGCCTACGGGGCCGAACTTGCCGGTGTTTCGAGCGAAACGGACTGCGGCAAGGGCGTCGTTCATAAAGTCGACGGTCGTGGCGTTGGCGGCGTCGCCCGTCGACTTGCCTACGCCGCGGTCGTCGTAACGCAGAGTAGCTATGCCGTTGCGCGCAAAGTAATCGGCTATTACGAGGAACGGCTTATGGTCGAATATCTCTTCGTCGCGGTTCTGCAGTCCGCTTCCCGTCACCATTACGACAATGGGCACGGCGTCTTTATCCGCCTTTCCGTAGTTTAGTGGATAGGTTAGCATTCCACAGAGCGACGCATTGCCTGCCTTGTTTTCAAACCTTACTTCTTCCGTCTTGTACGGATACGGCTCTTGCGGCGTTTGCGGACGGTTGCGCTCAACCGTGCCCGGTCTCAACTCGAGTGGAAACGACATTCCGCCTTGGTTGAATGTGCCTTTTATCATGTTGCCATCCTGTTTCCCCTCGAATGAAGCCATGATTGGCGCGATGTCGATTTTCATCTTTCCACTGTCGGCTACCGTTATTTCCGCCGGTATGCCTTTCACGTTTTGGTCGGGACTGTCCATTGTGCAAGCAAGGCTTCCGCCGTCGGCTTTCGTTATGTTGAATACCAAGTTGAGTTGTGTCCCCATTACGTCAAGTTTGCCTGTCCAACTGCCTATGAAGTCTTGTGATGACGCTGAAATACAGGTGAGTAAAGCAAATAGGATTGTGATGGCTTTGCGCATGATTGTGTCCTCCGTTCATGTGTTTTATAATAAAGTGAAGATAATGCAGGCGAGCGGAATGTAAGCTTGCTTACAAATTCCCGAGTGCAGCTTATCTGCGTGCAAAGATACTTAGAATATTTGTGAAATGCCGTCGTGCGGTTGGATTATATTCCTGACGTGCCGCTTTTTGTTGTTTATAGTGGAGCTGCTTGTTTCAGTCATCTCTGTAAAAGCTTATCTTTTATGCCTTAAAAGACAACCTTTTGCAGCCTAAAAGATAACCTTTTATGTCCTAAAAGGTTGCCTTTTTGCATTCCGTAAGTATAGAGGTGTGGATTTGATAAGCGGTTTATCGCAAAATATGATGAATATTTTATTCAAGACTTTAATGATATAATGCCACGTCGTGACATAAGGCCTTGACATTGCGGCGTTTCCAATAGGCCGCGTTAAACCGGTTGATTGGTTAACGCCGTTCGGCATGATGTCTTATACCGGACTGGCGTTAACGTTGCTTCTTATGCCGTATCCATGTAAAAACACCTCCCTTGCGCTCTATAATCAAGCGCAAGGGAGGTGTTGCTGTCGTGGTAAGCGGCGGCCTTATCTTGTAGCCGTGATGAGTATTTGCGATTTCGCCTTTTCTTCCCCGAGGTCTACGCCGTTGTAGATGTCGATGGCTTTCTTATCGTCGATGTATACGGCGGCCAGGTAGAGGCTTATGTTTACTATCTGTTTGTTGCTTTCATATCCGTAAACGCCTGATGTCGTGGGCGACCAGAACGCAATCGTGACGTCGTGGGTCCCGCCGTCGTAGGCAAGGCTCTTGTACGTTACCGACTGCGGGTAAACCATGAAGTAAGCGTAAGGGCTTACGCTGTAAAATATGAATTTGCCCCTGAGGGTCTGCACCGGGGCGTCTCCTATGGCTTCCCTCAGCTCCTTGTACTCGTCGGGTATCTCTTTTGCCAGCAAGCGTCCGGGAACGTTCGTTACGGCGAAAGTGGAGTCGTATTTAGAGAAGCTTACCGTTATGCCTACGATAGAGTCGAGTTTCTCGCTCAGCGAGTTCGCCTTTATCGTGTCGTTGTAGAAGTAAATCTTGTTTTGGTATTTCCAGTTGGAATTGTCTCCGTAGTATGTCCCGGAGATGTTGCTGAGGTAAGTCTCATAAAGTTCGGGGTCTATGCCGCCGTTGTCGTCGTTGTTAAGACATGATGTTGCCGACAATGTGCCGAGGCAGCACAAAAGGATGACGAATAACTTGTTAAATCTTTTCATATTCATTCTTTGTTTATATGTTTTACTATTTATTAAATAGCTTATTTGTCGAAAACTTGCGCCGAGGCAGTGGAATTTTAGGCTTTTGCGGTATTTTTTCCGTTGGAAACTCTTTTTTTTGCAAACGCGGAGCGCACTGTCAGATGTGTTTCCCCTCGCTGTGCAGCAAGTTCATGAATTCCTCACGGGTTTTTGCCTGGTTGAACGCGCCTGAGAAGTCGCTGGTCGTCGTGATGGCGTTCTGTTTTTCTACGCCGCGCATCTGCATGCACATGTGCTTTGCTTCTACGACCACCATCACGCCGAGAGGCTTAAGCGTATCCTGTATGCAGTCCTTTATTTGGAGTGTAAGGCGCTCCTGCACTTGCAGGCGGTGGCTGAATATGTCGACGACGCGCGCTATCTTGCTTAGTCCGGTGATGTAGCCGTTGGGGATGTATGCCACGTGGACTTTGCCGTAGAACGGTATCATGTGGTGTTCGCAAAGCGAGAAGAAGTCGATGTCTTTCACAATGACCATCTGGCTGTATTTCTCTTCAAAGAGGGCGTCGAGCAACACCTTGTGGGCGTCTTGGGTGTATCCGCGCGTAAGTATCTGCATGGCTTTCGCCACGCGCATTGGCGTTTTCTGCAGACCTTCGCGGTCGGGGTTCTCACCTAATATCTCGATGATGCTTTTGTAGTGCGAGGCGAGGTCGTCAAGGCCTTCGCGAAATTCTGTCTCGGGATTCATTCTGTTTCTTTTGTATATGTTTATGCTGCCGGCGGCTTTTGGCGCGTAAGCCTTGCCTGGCGCCGATGCTTATCCGTTGGTTTGCCGTGTCCCGCCGGGCGGTGTTAGTTTGCTACTGTTATTTTACCCTTTACTATGCACGCCTGCCTGTAGCCCATGCTCTTCACTTCCTTGAGCACTTCGTTGGCTTCCTGGTATGTGCGGAAGTTGCCTACGCGGCAAATCCACCGCGGCGAGTAGAAATGTACGTATATGGGAAGGTCGGGGAACCTCATTTTTATGGCGTTGCCTATGCTCTCGGCTTTTTGGCGGTCGGCTCTCGAGTTGCCGCCCGAATACGCCTGCACCCTGTAGCCTGTCACTTTCCTGCCGCCGCGCATCACCTTTTTCGACGTGTCGATGACGAGGCTTTCGGTCTCGGTTCCGGCTCTCTGGCTTGCGCTCCTGCTTGATGCCGGACTTTCGGCCGTGTCTCTGTTCGCGTGTTCATGGCTTGTCGCGACAGCCTTGTTCTCCGTATATCCGTGCTTTTCGGTCGCTTCGGGCTGTGTGTCTGCGGGCTGGCTCCTGATGAGCTTGGTGTTGTTTACCAATTCGTCGATTTCCTGACTTTGGGTTACGGTCACGGTGCCTTGCCCCTGCTTCTTCTCTCTTAGCTCGTTGAGAAACGACTGCGCCCCAGCCTGTAGTGTGAAGCCTGATGCCAAAAGTAAAATTACGGCGAATTGTTTCATTGTCCTTATTTTTGTTTTATTTGTGGAATATGCAATAAAAAGAGCATGGCGGATGCCCCGCGCAAGTAGCGCGTCCGTCCGCCAACTCTTTTATCGTTGATGAAAATGTTATTTCCAAGCGTTGATGATGCCCATGAAGTCAGCGGCCTTGAGCGAGGCTCCGCCTATGAGTCCGCCGTCGATGTCGGGTTTGGCGAACAGTTCGGGAGCGTTGCTTGCCTTGCAGCTGCCGCCGTAGAGGATTGTTGTGTCCTCGGCAACTTCTTTTCCGTATTTGCCGGCTATGATGCTGCGGATGTATGCGTGGATTTCCTCGGCTTGTTCGGCTGTTGCCGTCTTGCCGGTACCGATGGCCCAGATTGGCTCGTAGGCGATGATAATGTTCTTGAATTCTTCCTCGGTGAGGTTGAATACGCTGCCCTCAAGCTCGGCCTTTACCACTTCGTTCTGCTTGCCGGCTTCCCTTTCCTCGAGGCTCTCGCCGATGCAGAATATCACTTTCAGTCCGTTCTTAAGTGCGAGCAGCACTTTCTCTTTCAATATTTCGGGAGTCTCGGCGTAGTATCCGCGGCGCTCCGAGTGGCCCAGGATGACGTACTGTGCGCCTGTGCTCTTTACCATTTCGGCTGAAACTTCGCCCGTATAAGCACCCTTCTCCTTGTCTGCGCAGTTCTCGGCACCGAGTCCGATTACGTCTTGGTTGAGGAATTGTGCTATGCTTGCAAGGTGGATGAACGGCGTGCAGATGATAACGCCGCAGTTAGGCTTCTCGTTGGTGAGCGTTTCGTTGAGTTCTTTTGCAAGAGCAACGCCGTCTTGCAGGTTCATGTTCATTTTCCAGTTACCTGCTACAATTTTCTTTCTCATTTTTCTTTTTCCCTTTTAAAAGTTGATATATCTTGTTTGAATGTTCTTTTTGCCGTATCCACCGTGTGAACTGCCATGTGCGGTCGGCCAGCGACAGGAGTACCAGCGGCAGTATGTACCACAACAGTATTCTTGAGATTTTCGTCATTGCCGAATGTCCGGTCATCGTGCCGTATTCGGTCTTTTCCAGCGCGGGCGACTTCTCGTCGAGTTCCGGCAGGTCGTTGTGGCTCCATTTCCCGATTACGGTACCGTCCTTTATGAGCAGCAATCCGGGGTTGCTCCTTATGACGGTTTTCAGCGTGGTCTCGTCTGTATGGTAGAAGTTGTATTCCGCCCCGGTTATGTCGCGCCAGTGCCGTATGGCCTCGTCGGTGCTCGCCGTGAGGGCGTAGAACGGGTATTTGCGGTCAAGGCTGTATTCGTATATCCCGTCTATTTCGCCGAAATTGGAGTCGTCGGCGTATTCGAGATGCGGCGATACCAGTAGGAAGGCGTATCCCTTATGGTTGAGCACGCTGTCGGTTATGTCTGCGGAGCCGTCGGTGGCCTGTATTGAGAAGTCGTGTATCGGCGGCACGTAGCCCTCGGCCGTCTGTATGGTCTTGCTGTCGATGAACGTCCACGTGGAGTCTGGATAGTTGTCTATCGTGAACTCTTTGCGCACGCCGTCTTTTTCGAGGATGAAGGTTGTCTCAAACTCGGGCAGGGGTGCTCCTTCGGGTATCTCCATGCCTTCCTTTATGTTTGCCCCTACGTGGTATGGGCGGAAGTCGAACGGTGGGAGCGTGTAAAGGCTCAGTCCGCTCGACACGAGGATGAACAGTATCGTGAAGTTGACGACAATCCATTGGTTGGCGTAGCTGACGAACTTCGGCATCATCGGCGGGCGCATGGCCAGCAGTACGCTTGCGGCCAAGAGCGCAACGTTCTTGTAAAAAGTCTCCCAGTTGGTGAGCACCACCGCGTCGCCGAAGCATCCGCAGTCTTCAATCGGGTTGTCCACGGCCAGCCATAATGTGAGCGGCGTCATCACGGCCATGAACAGCAGTATGAGCCTCGTGACGAGCCTGCGGCGTATGGCGAACAGCAGGAACACGCCGAGACAGAACTCCGCCGCGCCGAGCAGTACCGATGCCGCGAGCGTAAGGTAGTCGGGGATGTATTGCGCCAGCTGCAGCACTTCGAGATAATCCTGCAGCTTGTATTGCGTGCCGAGCGGGTCGACGGCCTTGACGTATCCCGAGAAGATGAACGTCAGCGAGACGGCCAGGCGGCAGAGGTTGACGCATAATCTTGTTATGATCTTCCCCGCTCCCATTTATTCCCCGTTAAGCTTTATCACCCCGAACACCGCGTAGTTGATGATGTCCATGTAGTTGGCGTCGACGCCTTCGGAAACAAGCGTCGCGCCGTCGAGATCCTCTATCTCCTTTACGCGCTGTATCTTCGTCAGTATGAAGTCGGTGTAGCTGCTCACCCTCATCGACCGCCACGCCTCGTCGTAGTCGTGGTTCTTCTTCAGCATCAGCTGCAAAGCCTTCGCGGCGAAGGCGTCATACAGCCGCATGGCTTCGCCGTTGGTTATGTCGGGCGCGTCGGCGAAGCCTTTTCCCAACTGGATAAGCCCTACGATGCCGTAGTTTATCAGTGCGACGAACTCGGGCTTTATGCCTTCGCCTACGAGCGATTCCTTTTTTATCTCAAGGCTCCTTATCCGTTTCGCCTTTATGTACAGCTGGTCGGTCAGCGACGACGGACGCAGTATCCGCCACGACGGGCCGTAGTCGTGCAGCTTTTTCTCGAAGAGCGAGCGGCATTCGGCCATCGCCGCCTTGAACTGTTCCTCGGTTTTAGAAGTTCCTTTTTCCATAAGTGCGGATTTCAGGTGCAAAGGTAAGGATTTTTGTATTAAAAATAACAAAACCGGTAGTTAAAGTAGTTAAACCGAAACGGGGCGTCACGTTTCAGGCCGTGCGGGCTGAACGGACTCGGCTCCGGCCTGCCACTTAATTATTTCCGGCCTGTCTTTCCCTGCTTGCTTATTCATCCATCTTCTTCCTTATGTATTTTATCTTTGCGCACTCAACGTCGAACACCGTTTTCAGCGAGTCGCGTTTCACCCTGAGCAGGTTTACGCTCCTGAGCTGCTCAACGGTGGCCGCGCCCTTGCTCCTCAGTCCGTCTACGGTCTTTTTCATTTCCTCATATTCCCTTTCCACGCGCTGCAGGGCCGTGTCGGCGCGCTCCACGATGCCTTGGGCGCGCTTCAGCTCGGCCTGCTGGTACAGTTTCAAGGCCTTCTTGCGCGTCTCGATGGCTTCGGGGAAGTTTTTCCTTAGCGAGTCGATGGCGGCCGTGGCCTTCATGTAGTCGCCCTTGTCGAACAGCTGTTGCGCTTGTTCCAACAGTTCGCCGGCCTTCTTCTCGGCGGCGTTGCCGCCGCATCCTGTTAGCGTCAGCGTTGCGCAGAGGGCCAGGGCGGCGGTGAAATGTATTGCTTTCATAATTTGTTTTTTATCTGAATAGTTGTGGAAAAACTAACGGTTTCTCTTTCTTGTTTGTCTGCGTCCCACTTTCCTTAGAAGTGTTTTGCGTAGTTTTGCGTCTTGCGGGTGGAAGAATTATTTTTCCTTACGCTTTATCGTATGTTTCAGTTTCAGTACGGCGAAGTTAAGCTCTATTTCCGTTTCCGTCTCATTAGTCTGCATGTCTTCGCCGAATAAGTCGGCCATTATCTCGCCGCTCTTTTCCATAAGCGTCTTCTGGGTGAACTTGTCGGGGTTTGCTGACAGTTCGCCGATTGTCCGTGACAGTTCGCGCAGCTTGGCGAAAGCCTCGATTATGGCGATTGTTGTTTCCGTAGCTTTAGGACTTTTCAGGATGGTGGCCAGCATGTACAATCCTTTTTCAGTGAAAGCTTTTGGCAGGTATTTAGTGTGTTCGCCGCGTCCTGAGGTCTTTAAGGTCGAAATTTTCGACCTTAAAGACTGCCACTCGTCTTCGTTTAATGCCACGACATAGCATCTGGAAACTTGTCAAGATTGTTTTTTACAGCTTCATTTATGCGTTTTGTTTCTACTCCGTATAGTTCTGCTACGGCGAAGTCGAGGATTACGTCCTGTCCGCGCAAGCTTATTATTTTCTCTTTTACTTCTTGGTATGGTATGAGTTTCATAATTAATAAAAATGCTATTGGTCCTTATAGATGCAGCTTACCTTATGCAAAGGTAATGCAAGCGAGCGGAAAGAAAACTTGTTTTCAATTTCCCGAGCGCAGATTACTTTATGCAAAGGTAAGAAAAATATCTTCATCGGCTGCAATTTTTGGCAGCTTTTTTAATGCGTTGATATTCAATGCGTTGCAAAAGGCCGCCTTTTGGCTGGTAAAACACGGCCTTTCAGGCGGCGGAATATGGCCTTTTGCGCTGCGAAAGTTTGCCTGGCGGTTTCTTGGCCGGCTTCATGCTGGGGTTAAACGGTGAAAAACGAAAATTCTTAACGCTTAATTCTTAATTCTTAATTCTTATACGTAATTTTGCATCCGCTTTAAAAAACGATTAACATGAGGTTACTTTCCGACGCCGAACTGGCGCAATTGCTCGATAAAGACATATTCCGTAAGATATCATCGGCTGCCGACTCGCTGGGGCTTGAGTGCTACGTCGTGGGCGGATACGTGCGCGACTTGTTCCTCGAACGCCCGTCAAACGACATCGACGTGGTTGTCGTCGGCAGCGGCATACGCATGGCCGAAGCCCTTAAGGAGCGGCTCGGCAAGCGGGCGCGGCTCGCCGTATTCCGCACGTTCGGCACGGCGCAGGTGAAATACGGCGGCATGGAGATAGAGTTCGTAGGGGCGCGCAAGGAGAGCTACAGCCACGACTCGCGCAAGCCCGTGGTGGAGGACGGCACGCTGGAGGACGACCAGAACCGCCGCGACTTCACCATCAACGCACTCGCCGTATGCCTTAACGGGGCGCGCTTCGGCGAGCTGGTCGACCCCTTCGACGGCCTGGACGACCTTGAGGACGGCATCATACGCACGCCGCTCGACCCCGACGTAACCTTCTCCGACGACCCCCTGCGCATGCTGCGCTGCATACGCTTCGCCGCGCAGCTTAACTTCTTCATCGAGGACGAGACTTTCGACGCACTTACGCGCAACGCCGCGCGCATAGGCATAATAAGCGGCGAGCGCATAGAGGAGGAGCTTAACAAGATCATGATGACCAGGACGCCCAGCCGCGGCTTCGTCGACCTGCACCGCTGCGGACTGCTGGCGCGCATCCTGCCCGAGCTTACCAACCTCGACATCGTTGAGACGCGCAACGGCCGCGCCCATAAGAACAACTTCTACCACACGCTCGAGGTGCTCGACAACGTGAGCCGCAACTCGGACAACCTCTGGCTGCGCTGGGCCGCCCTGCTGCACGACATAGGCAAACCTAAGACCAAGCGCTGGAACAACGCCCAGGGGTGGACGTTCCACAACCACAACTTCGTCGGCGCGAAGATGGTGCCCGACATATTCCGCCGCCTTAAGCTGCCCATGGACGCGAAGATGAAATATGTAAGGAGGCTCGTCGACCTGCACATGCGCCCCATAGCGATAGCCGACGAGGTGGTGACCGACAGCGCCGTGCGCCGCCTGCTCAACGACGCCGGCGACGACATAGACGACCTGATGACCCTCTGCGAGGCCGACATAACGAGCAAGAACGAGGTGCGCAAGAAGCAGTTTCTCGAGAACTTCCGCATAGTGCGCTCCAAGCTGCACGACCTTAAGGAGAAGGACTACAAGCGCCTGCTGCAGCCCTGCATCGACGGCACGGAGATAATGCGGATGTTCAACCTTAAGCCATCGCGCGAGGTGGGCGAACTTAAGCAATATCTTAAGGACGCCGTGCTCGACAACCGCGTGCCCAACGAGCGCGGACCGCTCATGGCCCTGCTCATGGAGAAGGCCGGCGAAATGGGCCTGAGCCAAGCCGCCGGGGCCGGCGGCTTGCCGGTGTGACCGTAGGGCGGGGCCCGCGCGGAGGCCGCCTTTCCGCAGACGACTGTACGCCTACCGCCCCGCAACCGTCGACGGTTGCGGGGCGGTAGGCGTATTGCGGGGCAAGGCGTCACTTGCCGGTTATCTTGTAAGCCGTCGTGCCGACCCTTACTATGAACAGCCCCCTGCCGGGCAACTCTATCGACACGTCGGCGCCGCCGGCCGTCTTGCCGCATACCGCCCTGCCGTCGGCCGTGAGCAGGGTTATGCGTTCGCCTGCGGCTGCGCCGGTTATCGTCACCCTGCGGCCGTCACAGCTTACGGCCGCGGCTTTGTCTGCGGTGTTGCCTATGCCCGTTGTGCCGCCTATCTGCGTTGAGCTTTGCCCGTTGGCCACCACGTCGCCCTCGGCCGATACGACCAGTCCCTCGGGCATGCTTACTATGAAGCCGTCGTAAGGCGTCATGTCGAATCCGCCGAAGTCGGCCGTCACCACCCATAAGCCGTCATCCTGTTCAAGGGTCGGTTCCGCTCCGGTTATCATCCCTTCGTCCTCTATCCGCAGCAGCTTTATCATCATGCCCGGTGTCAGCTTGACGGGCACGTCGTAATAGAACTTCAGTTCGTATATCCTGTCGAAGTCTTTATACGTGGTAATGTTGGTCTTAATGTAGTTTATCGTGGGCAGAGGCTCGGTATAGCCTCCTGTGAAGGTTATGCTCGCCTCCTCGTTCACTATGTCGTCGCGGTAGAGCGCGCTTATGGTGCCGGCCTTCATCACGAGCTTGTATTCCCCGCCTTTCTCGAAGTGCATCGTCCCTCCGAAGTCAACCCATGCCTGTCCGAGGTCCCAGTCGTAAGTCACGTTTACCGGGAAAGTTCTTACGTCCACCCACTCGTCGTTTATCTTTCTGTAGAGCGTGGCCTGCGGATTGGTGGCGAGGGCTTTTGTCTCCACCCTGTAATAGAACGTGAACCATGAGAGCTCTTCTATCGTGTCGCCGTCTTCTATACGGTTTATGGCTTCCGGCAGGCTTGCCGGTATGTTGAAGTCCGAGGCCAGTTCGTCGTTGGTTACCGTGGGGTCGCTCTCAAGCGCGAGCATGCCCGCCGGTATGCTTACGCGGTAGTCTTGCCCCTTTGGCAGTATCAGCGGCTCGTCGAACAACATTATTGCCCAGCCTTGGCTGCTATGGTTTCTTACTGTTATCTCTTTTTCGGCCACGGTGTCGCCGTTGCATGTTATGTAGCCTTTTGCTCCTTCCTCGGCGGTTATCGGCCCTTCGAAGCTGAAGCCGATGTCTTCTATCGGATAGCATACGGGGCGTCCGCCGATTCCTACGGTGCATTGCTCGGGCACTAACGTGCCTTGCGCCGAGGCCGGGTGCGCCGTTGCCGTCATCATCAGGCATAGCGCACAAGTCTGTAAAAGTCTCGCATGTTTCATGATTCTTCGTTTTTTTACGGTCGTTAAATGTCTAATTGTAAGTGCCTTACGGTTGATGCCGTGCCGGAATGTCTGTAAATGATGGTTGTTATGCGTTAATATTTCCTCCTGCTTTCTTTAATTCGTGTAATCGGCGTAAGAAACTCATGGGAGAATTGTGAGAATCCTTGCGTTCTGTCCGCCTTTGATTGTTTTAATGACAGTCTGGGATTGCTTTTAGTGTAAAGGTTGCCAAGTGTTGCGTCAATGTGTTAAAAAACCGAGAGAACTTGCTTTCCAACAAGTATGATCTGTGCTTCGTGATTATTGGGCAAATATAAATAAAAGTTTTGTAAATTGCAAATTTTCACCGGTGAAAATATCAATTTGTTTTATTGTTCTGCGGATTTGTTTCATATTAACAGTGTATTTGCATGCGGGTAAGGCGTGGTATGATTGTTGTCAAGCGGGGATGAGCAGCATGTCCGCTTGTTTCCATTCCGGTTGTCGGTATGGTTCCGATAAAGGTTTTGTCATCTTTTTGGGATAAACAAAATGTCGGCTATCACGTCCTATGCATGCCATTATGTCAAAACGGATATGTCGGCGGTTTTTGTCGAAATAGAAAATGAAGCCCGGCGGTAAAGCCGCCGGGCGGCGGAATTGTGGCGGCTGAAGTGCGGATTTTGGCGGATATCGGGATGAAATGCGGCGTTTTGCGGCGGCGTAGGCCGTTGGTTGTGGCATGAAATGCAGCCTTTGGCATGGCGTGAGCTTACCTTTTGGCGCGCGAAAGGTAAGCTTTCGTGCCGCCGAAGGCGTTATTTTATTGCACGTTTTAGTGAGAAACGGCGTAAGAGGCGTAATGCCAAGCTCTTACGTTTGCACACGAAAAAGCCGCATGTAAGCGTCCGACGGCGGAAAAATTCAGGACGAGGCCGCTCCTGAGCGTCAACGGAAATCAGAAAGAAAGTAAATCGCGCCCAGTCGTGTTAAAATGTAAGGCGGGCCGCAAGCGGCCGCTCCGCCGCCCATGCGGGCGGACATGGGATGGCGGGGCGTTTTTGCCGACAGGCCAGGGCTTCTTGCATATTTGCGATGCTTACCGTAATGTTTTGCCATACGGCCGATATTTCACACTTAAATTAAGCTAAAACACGATAATTATCATTTAGACTTATTGAGAATATAATTATTAATGTGTACATTTGCAGTCCGAAAACCGAGTAGACTGAAATAGTTTTCAGGAATTGGTTCGCATTCCATCACGTCAGCATTTACATGAACAATTAAATATTTTTGAGCAAATAGGTATGAAAAAGAACAAGTTTTTATTGCTTGCAGCTATTGCTGTCATGTTTGCCTCATGCGGCGGACAACAACCCAATATGGGTGACAACGAGTATGCCGTGAGGACAATCGAGACGCAGAACGCCGAGTTGCAGACCACTTATCCTGCGACGATACGCGGCGTGCAGGACGTTGAAATCCGTCCGATGGTTTCAGGATTCATTACGAAAATGTACGTAAAGGAGGGCCAGACGGTAAGGAAAGGCCAGGTGCTCTTCGAGATTAACAAGGTAACATACGAGGCTGCCGCGCGCCAGGCCAAGGCCGCAGTCAACTCGGCCGAGGCGCAGCTGAACACGTCGAAGCTGACTTACGAGAACAACCAGAAGCTCTTTGCCAACAACGTGATAGGTACTTACGAGCTGCAGTCGTCGAAGAACGCCTACGAGAACGCCCAGGCCGCCCTGGCCCAGGCTAAGGCCTCGTATGTGTCGGCCAAGCAGAACTTGGACTTCTGCTACGTTACGAGTCCGGCCGACGGCGTGGTGGGCAACCTGCCTTACCGCGTGGGCGCGCTCGTGAGCGCGTCGAGCGCCGAGCCGCTCACCACCGTGTCTGACATAAACACGATGCAGGTGTACTTCTCGATGACCGAGAAGGACATGCTCGACCTCACCAAGACAAAGGGCGGGCTCCACGCCGCCATCAGCGAATACCCGGCGGTTAAGCTGCAGCTGGCCGACGGCACCACTTACGGACACGACGGCAAGGTGGCCGCTGTGAGCGGAGTGATCGACCAGGCCACCGGCTCGGTGTCGATGCGCGCCGACTTCCCCAACCCCGAGCATCTGTTGAAGAGCGGCGGCTCGGGCTACATCGTAGTGCCCCATGCCAACAGCGCGGCCATCGTGGTGCCGCAGGACGCCGTTGCACAGGTGCAGGACCGCTACTTCGTCTACATCCTCGGCGGAGACAACAAGGTGAAGTACAGCCCCGTGACCGTAAACCCCGACAACGACGGCAAGACTTACATCATAGAGAGCGGACTTAAGGTTGGCGACAAGATTGTGGTGAGCGGCATAACGACCCTTAAGGACGGCATGCAGATAAAGCCGATAACCGAGGCCCAGTATCAGGAAAAACTGAAGAAGACCAGCCAGATGGGCGCACATCAGAACGACTTGAACAAACTTAAGGAAGACCTTACGAAGTAATATTCAGCAGACGAGCAGACAAGCAAACGGGCTGACAAGCCAATGGCTTGCAGGCGTTTCTTGTATTCATCGGAGATTTTAATGAAACACGGTAATCTCCTTGTCTGCTTGTTACTGGTCAACTTGTCACTAAAAAAATAAAACAATGAGATTAGACAACTTTATAAAACGCCCGGTGCTCTCGACCGTCATTTCAATCCTGACGGTCATCCTGGGCTGTATCGGACTGGTGTCGTTGCCTATCGAGCAGTACCCTGACGTTGCGCCGCCTACGGTAAGCGTGCGCGCCAACTATATGGGAGCCAACGCCCAGACCGTGCTCAACTCGGTCATCGTGCCGCTTGAAGAGCAGATAAACGGTGTGGAGGGCATGACCTACATGACCTCTACCGCTACAAACGAAGGCTCGGCCAACATACAGGTGTTCTTCAAACAGGGCATGAACGCCGACATGTGCCAGGTCAACGTGCAGAACCGCGTGTCGCAGGCTACGGCCCTGCTGCCCGCCGAAGTTACCCAGGCCGGCGTCACCGTGCAGAAGCGCCAGACTTCAACGGTGCTCCTCATGGCCATCAAGGGCGACCCTGCGAGGTATGACGAGAAGTTCCTCCAGAACTACGCCGACATCAACATCATCCCGGCCGTTAAGCGTGTGAACGGTGTGGGCGACTGCGAGGTGATGGGCGCCAAGACGTATTCAATGCGTATTTGGCTCGACCCGATCAAGATGAAGAACTACGGCTTGATGCCGTCTGACATTTCCGCCGTGCTCGCGCAGCAGAACATCGAGGCCGCTCCCGGTAAGTTCGGCGAGCAGAGCGACAACAAGTATGAGTACACCATCCGCTACAAGGGACGTCTGCAGACGCCTACGGAGTTTGAGAACATGGTAATCTCGAGCGACGCCGACGGCAACACCATCCGCGTTAAGGACGTAGCCCGCGTAGAGCTTGGCGGTCTTTACTACAGCGTTACCTCTAAGGTGAACGGTCAGCCGGCCGTGATGATGATGGTGACGCAGACTGCCGGATCTAACGCTACGCAGATAGTCAACGACATCAAGACGGTCATAGAGCAGCAGAAGGAACTGCTCCCGCCGGGTGTCGAGATACAATACATGCAGGACGTTACCGAGTTCCTCTACGCTTCAATGAACGACCTTATCCATACGTTGTTCGAGGCGTTCGTCCTCGTGTTCATCGTTGTGTACATCTTCTCGCAGGACTTCCGCTCTACGCTCATCCCGCTTATCGCGGTGCCCGTGTCGTTGGTCGGTACGTTCTTCTTCCTTTACGTGTTCGGCTTCTCGCTCAACCTGCTTACGCTCTCGGCGTTGGTGTTGGCCATTGCGATAGTCGTCGACGACGCGATAGTGGTCGTCGAGGCCGTCCACGCGAAACTCGACTTGGGATACAAGTCGGCGCGCACGGCATCAATCGACGCTATGAACGAAATCTCGGGCGCCATCATATCTATTACCCTTGTGATGTCGGCCGTGTTCATCCCGGTGTCTTTCATCGGTGGCACGTCGGGTACGT
>CALUIJ010000138.1 GCA_944320675.1 uncultured Prevotella sp. | reverse complement strand
CTTGTCGTATCCTGTCAGGCCTTCTTTTGTCTCCTCTTCAAACAATACCTCGTAAGACGGGTTGTGAAGGATTTCCTTCACGTCTGTGATTCCGTACTTGCTTAAATCTAAATTTGCCATTTTAATGTAAATATTAAAAAATGAATTATTTGTTCGTGGACTTAATCATGCGTATATAGTATAAATAAGGTGTACGCCTTAAATCGGCCGCAAAGTTAGTAATTTTTTGTCATTGTGCAATCGGCCTCCCACGTGAAAATGACGCTTGTAAAGCGTTTTTAGGTTAAAGTATCAAAATTTTAAACACGGCGTAGTATTTTTGCAACTTACAGTTTGCAAAACAAGTTTGCACCACATAATATAAAACGAACGCCAGCAATCAGTCTAAACCCAGTTACGTCTGATCTGCAAATCATAAGCGGTTGAAAGACTTTCAATCCGCCGAAACCGAGAACTCGCGTTATATTAACAAAAATCAGCAAGTAAATGTCATAAATTAATGTGCCTGCCTTGCAACACAATTTGTTTTACTGTAACTTTGCAACAGCAAACAAATAACACCGACCACCATGCAGATAATCGACCTCAGCAAACAGGACACAATCATCAACCAGTACATGGCCGAGATGCGCGACGCGCACTACCAGCAGAACCGCCTCTTGTTCCGCAACAACATAACGCGCGTGGGCGAAATGATGGCCTACGAGATAAGCAAGACCCTAACCTACGGGCCGCGCGACGTAGAGACGCCCCTGGGCACGGCGCGCGTCAGCGTGCCGACGGACAAGGTGATACTGGCCACGATATTCCGCGCGGGCCTGCCCTTCCACAACGGATTCCTGCACGTGTTCGACCATGCGGGCAACGCCTTCGTCAGCGCCTACCGCGAGTATAAGGACGAGGGGCACACCGAGGTGGGCATCCACGTAGAGTATCTCGCCACGCCGTCGGTCGACGGCAAGACGCTCATCATAGCCGACCCCATGCTGGCCACGGGCGGCTCGATGGAGCTGGGCTACAAGGCATTCCTCACCCGGGGCACGCCCAAGCGCATACACGTGGCCTGCGTAATAGCCGCGCCCGAGGGGATAGAGCACGTCAAGGCCACGTTCCCCGACGACAGGACCACCGTATGGTGCGCCGCCATTGACCCCGGCATGAACGAGCACAAGTATATCGTGCCGGGCTTCGGCGACGCCGGCGACCTGTGCTACGGAGGGAAAATATAAGGGAGAGTGAAGAGTGAAGAGTGAAGAGTGAAGAGTGAAGAGTGAAGAATTAAGAGTGAAGAATTAAGAGTGAAGAATTAAGAAAGACAGCCCTTGTAGGGACATAATTTATTATATGAATATCCGCATTTGCCCAATACACTACATCCTGTTCTAAGAAGTCTGTGGCATACTGTCATTCCGGGCTTAGACCCGGAATCCAGGAAACACACTTTCGTCAACAACTTAGTTGCATACACTGGATTCCGGGTCTCGGCCCGGAATGACAGTATGCCACAGACTTCTTAGAACAGGATGTAGTGTATTGGGCAAATGCGGACATTCATTAATTTATTATGTCCACATGTTACGTAAGGAACGCATTGATGCTAAAACACGTTTACATACGCCTCTGCGAGGCGTGCGGACATAATAAATTATGTCCCTACAAGGGGTGCTTTCAGATGCTTTGACAAATGATTTTTATGCCGAACTAACGTTAACAACAAAGCATGCCTCCGGTTACGCCGGTTTGCGATAATACGCTTTGAGGCGGTCTTTCATCAGCTGAAAGACCGCCTCAAAGCGTGTTGAAAGCCGCATATTGCGCTGCAATATGCGGCTTTTCGTAACATGTTGGTTCACAAGGTATTGCGCCCACGCCTACGCTACGGCGCGGATGCGGCGTGAAAAGCGGTCATTTCACCAGCACGACGCCGCCCGAGGGCTGCATGGTGAGCTTCACCTTGGCGGGGTTCTTCACCGTGAGCGTCGACACCGAGGGTCGGCGCTCCTTGTCGTCCGTATAGCAAACGGCCTTGTCGCCCTTGGCCATCATGGGCAGGCTTACGGTAAGCGTAAGAGGCTCGGCGGTGGCGTTGGCACCGGCCACATACCAGCGGTCTGCGCGGCGGCGGGCCAGCAGGCAGTACTTGCCGGGGTAGCCGTCGATGAAGACCGTCTCGTCCCACGTGGTGGGCACGTCCCTCATGAAGTCAATCAGCGGGGCAGGAGCGTCGTCAAGGTTGTTGGGGGCCAAGGCGAAGTTCTGCACGGGATTCTGGAAGAGCACCGCCGTGGCTATCTCGAACACGTCGGTGGTCTTGCGCTCGGTGCCGCCGTCGTTGGTGCGGTTGAGCCGCTTGTTGAGCACCGTGCCGCCGAACTCCATGCAGCCGACGGCGTTGCGGATGAAGGGGTGCAGGCAGGCGTTGAAGGCCTCGTTGTCGCAGAAGTGCTGGTTGAACACGAGGTTCTCCGACGCCAGCACGGCCTCGCTGCCCACGTAGTTGGGATACATGCGCTCCCATCCGCGCGGCAGCGTGCATCCGTGGAATATCACCATAAGGCCGTTGTCGTCGGCGTCGCTCAGTATGGCCTCGTACAGGCGCATGGTCTCCTGCTTGTCGCCGCCGAAGAAGTCAACCTTTATCCCCTTCACGCCCAGCCCGCGCAGCCACCTCATCTCGCGCTTGCGGCTCACGGGGTCGTCCATGATGTTGGTAGGGCTTTGCTCTATGTCGTTCCAGTAGCCGCTCGAGCTGTACCAGAGGAACACGCCCACGCCCTTAGAGCGGGCGTAGTCTACGAGGCGGGCCATCTTGTCGCGGCCTATGTTGCGGTCCCACCAGTTGTCCACGAGCACGAACTCGTAGCCCATGGCGGCTGCCAGGTCGACGTAGGCCGCCTGGTCGTCGTAGTTTATGCTCGCGTCCTGCCACAATATCCAGCTCCACGTGCCGCGTCCGTACGAGTACTTGTGCTCCGACGTGAAGCGCGGTTCTACGACGTCCCACGGCACGGTGGTCTCGACCACCGGCTTCAGCGTCGGGCCGACGGTCAGCGTGCGCCACGGCGTGGCCCCCGGCAGGGCGAAGGCCGGCTCTACGGTGCCGTTGCCGTTGTTCTCACCGGGCATGGGGAAGGCCACCGTGTAAAGCCCTCCGGGCGCGGCGTCGCCGAGATGCGAGGCGCAGTAGCGGCCGTCTACGCCGGTCTCGCTCACCAGCACCCAGCCGTCGCCGCCCACGCGGAACAGGCAGGGGAACGTGTATCCGTGGCCGTACTGCGAACGTGCCGACACGGGCGCGTCCGCCGTGTACTCCTCCTCGTAGCTCGGCTTGGTGCGCTTCCAGCCTATCATGGCGTCGCTCTGCGGCGTGAGGAACGTGGTTGTGCCCTCGGGGAAATCGAATCCGGTGGCCTCGCTGCGTATCACGACGCTGCCCGTCTCGCCGTAGCGCGGCAGCTCGTAGCGGAAGGCCACGTCGTTGCGGCTCACGCGGAAGGTCACGTCAACGGGCTTGCCGTCCCTGTTTACAAGGGTCACCTTAAGCTCGTTGGCCCGGTAGTCCACGGCCGACGTCTTACACCTGTCGAGCGTGTAGCTCTCCGATATGCTCCTCGTCTTAACGTCCTTGCAGGCCATGCCCGTGGCGAAGTCGCCCACGTCGGCCACGAAACCGAGGGGCGACGGCTCTACGAACACCTTGCCGCCGTAACTTACCGAATACAAGGGGCGCCCCTCCTCGACGTCGACCGACACGCGCAAAAGGCTGTCGGGGCCGTAAACCACGGCCGGCCCGGCCATCGACGCAAGGCCGGCCAACGAGAACAATGCTAAAAGTTTGATGCGTTTCATGATTATCTTTATGTTTTAATACTGTCCGACTGTGTTTCCACAAGCGCAAAAGTACTGCAAATTACGATAAAAACAAAACATTATCGGCAAGAGAATAAATATTGCGGCCGTAATAATATACTTTTACGCAAGATATGGGTTGCCGGTCAACTTATTTTTGTTATTTTTGCAACAAACGACATGTCTAACTAAAAATCATACCATCATGAACAAGAAACTTGCCTTGGCCGCGCTGCTGACGCTGGCCGCAGGCACGGCCGCCTCAGCCCAGGAGACGGCGGCAATGACGCTCCAGGCCGGCAAACGCGGCGCGGAGATACAGAAGACGATGTACGGCCACTTCTTCGAGGACATCAACTATGGGGCCGACGGCGGGCTTTACGCCGAAATGGTGAAGAACCGCTCGTTCGAGTTCCCCCAGAGGCTGATGGGCTGGGACGTGTTCGGCAACGTAACCGTCAAGGACGACGGCCCCTTCGACCGCAACCCCCACTACGTGAGCCTGTCGCCGGCCAACCACTACCAGAAGGCCACCGGCATAGAGAACGAGGGCTTCTTCGGCATGGGCGTGAAGAAGGGCGAAGGATACCGCTTCAGCGTATGGGCGAGGGGCGAAGGCCGGAAGATAAGGGTGGAGCTTATCGACAACGCCTCGGCCGGGGAGAGCCAGGTGCTCGCTTCCAAGGAAATAACAATCAGCACGGGCGCATGGAAGAAGTACGAGGCCACGCTCACGCCCGGCGCGACCTGCGCCAGGGCCCACCTGCGCATATTCCTATGCTCGCAGGGCACGGTCGACCTCGAGCACGTGTCGCTCTTCCCCGCCGACACGTGGAAAGGGCGCGCCAACGGATTGCGCAAGGACTTGGTGCAGGCACTGGCCGACACTAAGCCCGGGGTGTTCCGCTTCCCGGGCGGATGCATCGTCGAGGGCACCGACCTCGCCACGCGCTACAACTGGAAAAACTCGGTAGGCCCGGTGGAGAACCGCCCCCTCAACGAGAACCGCTGGCACTACACGTTCCAGCACCGCTTCTTCCCCGACTACTTCCAGACATACGGCATGGGCTTCTTCGAGCTGTTCCAGCTGGCCGAGGACATAGGCGCCGAGCCGCTGCCCGTGGTCAACTGCGGACTGGCCTGCCAATACCAGAACAACAGCCCCGAGGCCAACGTCAAGGTGGAGGAACTTGACGGCTACGTGCAGGACGCGCTCGACCTGATCGAATTCGCCAACGGCGGCACCGGCACAAAGTGGGGCAAGCTGCGCGCCGACATGGGCCACGAGGCCCCCTTCAACCTTAAGTTCATAGCGGTGGGCAACGAACAGTGGGGCGAAGTTTACCCCGAACGCCTGAAAGTCTTCGTGGAAGCCATCCGCAAGGCGTATCCCGACATCAAGATAATCGGCTCGGCCGGGCCCAACTCCGAGGGCAAGGACTTCGACTACCTGTGGCCCGAGATGCGCAAGCTGAAGGTCGACCTCGTCGACGAGCACTTCTACCGCCCCGAAAAGTGGTTCCTGGCATCGGGCGGCCGCTACGACAACTACGACCGCAAGGGCCCGAAGGTGTTCGCCGGCGAATACGCCTGCCACGCCGACGGCAAGAAGTGGAACCACTTCTACGCCTCGCTGCTCGAGGCCGCATTCCTGACGGGCGTAGAGCGCAACGCCGACGTAGTGCACATGGCCACCTACGCCCCCCTGCTGGCCCACGTCGACGGATGGCAGTGGCGGCCCGACCTGATATGGTTCGACAACCTGCGCTCGGTGCGCACGTGCAGCTGGCACGTGCAGTCGCTCTACGGCCGCAACCGCGGCACGCGCGTAGTGCCGCTGACGATGGACGGCCGGCCCGTAAGCGGACAAGAGGGACAGATGGGGCTGTTCGCCAGCGCCGTGTGGGACGAGCCGTCGGAGGCGTATATAATAAAGGTGGTCAACACGTCGGACGAGCCGCGCAAGCTCGCCGTAAGCTTCAACGGACTGAAGAAGTCGGAACAGCTCGCCGGCGGACGGCTCACCACGTTCCACTCAGATGACCCCGACGCCGACAACACCCTCGACGCTCCCGACAAGATAACGCCAAAGGAAACGGCAATCGAGGCAAGCGGGAAAACGCTCGAAGGGGAAATAGGCCCGATGACCTTCGCCATATACAAAGTAGGCACGGCAAGGCGGTAAAACTGCGGAACGTTGCCTTCCGCCGTGCGGGAGGCAACGTTTCAGACGCTGAAAGGCGGCATTTTGCGATGCAAAATGCCGCCTTTTGTAAGTAGTTGGGAATCAGCCCGATCCGAGTATGAAAAGATTATTCTACGACAACCTTGCGCGTAGTGCCGTCGCTCATCTTCAGGATGTTCACCCCGCGCTGCGGAGCTGCGAGCAGGCGGCCGTCGAGCGAGTAGCGCGCAACAACGCTTACGGCTCCGCCCTGGGTTGCGTCCTCAATGCCGGTGGCGACACCGCTGTCGCCCGTCTCGATGTTTACTGTCACGACGTCAGAGGGAACCGAAGATGTACTCTCGCCCTCGTACTCGAAGTGCGACGTAACGTGGTATCCGTAAGTGTCGAAACCGTAGCCGGCAAGATTGGTGAACGTGTAATAGTTCGTCTCGGCATCGGTATCCACTTCGGCTATCGTCGTCTTGAGCATGTCACCCTTCTCCACGGCCTGCGTCATGCGTAGCTCGTCGAGCATAAAGGCGCCGTAGTTGTAGGTGTACAGTTCCATGCGCATCGTCTCCGACGTTACGGGCATGATGAAAGTGTTGTCGATGTAGCCTGTGCCGTCGGCCGCAGTCTCGAACGGTACGTAGTAATATGTGCCGTCGCCAAGGTTGAGTATCAGCTGTTCGCCGGCGTCTCCGTATGCCTTGAGGTATATCCTCAGCTCTTCGTCGTTGCCAACGTAAACCTCGGGCGTGATGATTTCGGTCAGTATGTAGGGCGAGTATTCGCATCCGAGCATTCCCTGCGCGAGCGTGTTGCCTGCACCGAGCCATCCGGGCGTCAGCGTGTAATCGTCGAGCGAGGAGCCTTCGTAGTTGCCGAGCAGGTCGGGCGAGCGCCAGTCGGTGGCCGAGGTCACGCTCTCGTCAACCTTGTCGAACGTCTCTTCAAGCAGTACGTAGTCGTCAGACGTTTCCTCTATCTCCTTCACTCCGTACATGCTGACGGTGTAGCCGGTGGCCTTGGGCGCCTTCTCCCAGTTGGCGGTGAACGAGCCGCGCGGGTCTACGTCGGTAGCCGGCAGCGCCTTGGGCGGGCAAACTCCGAGCGCGTGGTAGAGCACCTTGTCCGAATAGGTGAACACGTAGTGTCCGCGCACTCCGTAGTAGTATTCGGTCTCGGGGTCGAGCCCTGTGAACGTGTAGGTCGTGTCCTCGGTGTAGTCGTAGCGTGTGTCGTTGCTGTCCTCGCCCCAGTCTGACGAGTTCTCGCCCCATACGCGCTCCAATGCCGACGGGCGGTTGGTGGTTATGTCAACGTCGTCTACGATTATGTACTCGCCCTCCTCCATGTCGACCGGCCTTATGCGTATGGCCTTGTACGTGTTGGCGAAGCCCGATATCTCGTCGGCTAAGTTCACCATGTCGCCCTCGGCGAAGTAGTAGGCGTAGATGTACGACACCGCTTCCCATCCGGCCTCGGTAAGGCCGTCGATGTAGACGAGGCCCCACGAGTAAGACGGGTCTTCATAGTGGGTGACGAACTTGAGGTAGAAGTCCATCGACTTGTAAGTCGCGCCGTTTTCGGGCGTTGTCAGCGTGTCGCCTCCGCGCAGAACGAGCGCCGTAGAGCCGTCGGGGCCTGCGCCTGCGGCCGTCTCAGTAGAAGTAGACGCCCAGCCTTCCTGCGGGGCGGTGAAGTCGTCGAAGTTCTCGGCGAATGCCCCGTCCGTGTCTGACGTATAGACCTTCTTGTACAGGTCGACGTAGTAGTCGAGGGCCTTGCGCAGCGGCTGCCATGCAATGGTGAAGCGGTCGGCCTGGAAGTCGGTTACGCCTATCATCTTCGGCGTGGCGAGGAACGTCGGGGCGGACGTTATCTTGATGTCGTCGATGAGTATCGCTCCCTCGGTGTAGAAGCAGATGAAGCCGTCGTTGTCGGCCGAGTAGTTGTTGAAGTGCAGCTCAACCTCGGTCCATCCCTGGCCTTCATACAGGCGCGTGGAGTAATAGCCCGTGCCATCCTCAAGGTCGGTGTCGGCGAAATCGTAGTCAAGGTATCCGCCCTTGCACACATCCACGCCGATGCTCGAACCGGTAGACTTATACCAAAGCTCCTCGCCAGTGTCGGGGTCTTCGCCGTAGACCTGCCAGTGGGGCATGGCCTTGGCCTTGAGCGTAACGGTGATCTCGCCCGAATAGTCGCCGAGCGGCGTCATCAGGGCTGCCGAATACATAGAGTTGGGGGTCTTCAGGTATACCATTCCGCCGGCGGCGTGGGCGAACTCGCCCGCCCACGTGCCGTCCTTGGTGAGCGAGGGGTCGATGTATATGCCCGGCTCGTAGTAGGACGAGGCGAGGTACGACGTGGTGTCGGGCTGCTCCTCCGAGCCCCATGTTATGCCCGAGAAGTCCTCGTCTACGAGTATGTCGCGCTGGGCCGTGCTCGCCTTGTTGGGACGTGTCTTTAGGGGTGTCGGCGTAACGGTCGAGTTAGCGTTCTTTAAAACTACGTGCTTTTTAGCCTTCTGCACGCTTACTATGCGCTTCGGGCCGTCGGCCTGAACCGCCGTACACACTGCGGCAAACAACAATAAGGCCGCAGTTCTGATGGTTTGCACTGTAAAGTTACTCATAATCCGTGTGTTTTAAATTAAAACTTAACAGCTGCAAATATCAATAAAACGTAAGTGTAAAACAAGAAAAAGCAACAAAAACACGAACGTATTTCGGAAATTAGAACAAATTAGCGCATTTTCATGTCTCGTGGCCGCCGCCGGCCTGCTTCTTGCCGAGTACTTTCTTCTGGTATTCGTTGGGGGCTACGCCGGTGAACTTCTTGAACACTATGGCGAAATTGCTGCGGCTCTTGAAGCCGAGGTCGACGGCCACGGCCTGTATGGTTACGTTGGCGTAATCGGGCGAAGAGAGTCTTCGGCAGGCTTCCTCTATGCGGTATTGCGAGAGGAGGGTGCTGAAGTTCACGCCGAACACGTCGTTTATGGCGCGCGACGCGGTGCGCGTGTGGGTGCCGAGGCGTGCCGCCAGCTTCTCAAGCGAGAAGTCCTGGCCGTATATCTCGGACGAAGTCTCCATGAACCGCCTTATCGTCCGCGCCAGCTCCTGAGTCTTTTCGTCGGGCTCGGCGTGGGCTGCGACCTGCGCGTGTTGTTTCGGCTGCGGCCCGGCATGTGCTCCTCCGCCGACCCCGCCGTCAGCCGGCGGCGACGGCTTGCGCCGCCTCAGCGCCAACAACAGTATCACGGCGCCGGCCACGGCCGCCAGCAACGGCACAAGCGAAGAGCCACGTCCGCCGCCGTCGCCGGTGACGCTCGCCGGCAGATAGCGGCGCTCAAGGTCGCGCAGGCGCATGTACTCGCCGTATGAAAGGGTGGTGTCGTTTATCAGGAGGTACTTCATGCGGTAGGCCCGGGCCG
>CALUIJ010000137.1 GCA_944320675.1 uncultured Prevotella sp. | reverse complement strand
AGGCATGGGCTTTGCAGCCTTGGCAGGCCATAAGCTACGTCAGTTGCCATGACGACATGTGCCTTGTTGACCGCCTACGCGCCAGCATTCCCGGCATCGGGCAGGACGAACTCATACGTCTCGACCTTCTGGGACAGACCGCTGTGTTCACCAGTCAGGGCGTTCCGTTCATCCTTTCGGGCGAAGAGATGCTGCGAGACAAGAAGGGCGTGCACAACAGTTTCAACTCCCCTGACAGCATCAACCGTCTGGATTGGACTAATTTGGAGAAATATCCGCAGGTGTTCAGCTATTACAGCAACCTCATTTCCATGCGAAAGAACCACCCGGCGTTCCGCCTCGGCGATGCTGAATGCGTGCGCAAGCACCTTGAGTTCCTGCCCGTGCAGGACTGCCTCGTGGCCTTCCGCCTGAAGGGCAACCCCAAGGGCGACTCCTGGAAGAACATAACCGTAATATTGAACTCCGCCAAACAGGCGCGCAGCGTTGACATTCCGATGGGCAACTACACCGTAGTCTGTCGCGACGGGGTAATCAACGAGGCCGGACTCGGCACCGTAACAGGCTCTCAAGTCAGCGTTCCGGCGCAGTCGGCGGTAATATTGCATGAATAAAAAACAGTCACAATATGAAAAAACTTCTTTTATCTTTAAGTCTGATTTTAAGCGTTATGGCAATCAACGCGGCGGTCAAGGTTGACCGCATCGACCCTACCAACTGGTTTGTCGGCATGAAGAACCCGTCGCTCCAGCTGATGGTTTACGGCGAAGGAATAGGCTCCGCCGACGTGACAACCGACTATGCAGGCGTGCGTGTGGACAGCATCGTGCGCGTAGACAGTCCCAACTACCTGCTCGTTTACCTCAATCTGGAGGGCGCGCAGCCAGGAGAGATGACCCTTGAGTTCAAGAATGGCAAGGCGAAGAAGAAGGTCAAGTACGAGCTTAAGGCGCGCGAGAAGCGCGGAGAGGAGCGCATGGGCTTCACCAACGCCGACGTTCTGTACATGCTTATGCCCGACCGCTTCGCCGACGGAGACCCTACTAACAACCAAGTCAAGGGCTTGTACCCTTACATCATCGACCGTTCGCAGCCCAGCCTGCGCCACGGCGGCGACCTGGAGGGCATACGCCGACACCTTGACTACTTCAAGGAGCTTGGCGTTACGGCGCTTTGGTTCACACCGGTGCTCGAGAACAATTCGCCCGACGGCAACGGCAGCAGCACCTACCACGGCTATGCCACGACGGATTATTACCGCGTCGACCCGCGCTTCGGCACCAACGAAGAGTACCGCCGGCTGTGCGACGAGGCCCACGCCAACGGCCTGAAGGTCGTGATGGACATGATTTTCAACCACTGCGGGTTCGAGCATCCGTGGGTGGCCGACATGCCTTCGAAGGACTGGCTCAACACTCCCGAGTGGCTCGACGCACGCACCGACAAGACGAAACCCGAGGTTAACGACAAGTATCTGCAGACTTCGTACAAGCTGACGCCTATCGTCGACCCCTATGCAAGCGACGTTGACTTCAAGGAAACGGTCGACGGATGGTTCGTGCCGACCATGCCCGACCTAAACCAGAGGAACCCCCATGTAATCAAGTACTTGATTCAGAACAGCGAATGGTGGATAGAGACCGTCGGCATCGACGGCATCCGCATGGACACTTACCCGTATGCCGACGCCGACGCGATGGCCTTGTGGATGAAGACTCTCAACGAGGAGTATCCCAACTTCAACGTCGTGGGCGAGACGTGGGTGACCGAGCCGCCTTACACCGCCGCCTGGCAGAAGGACTCTAAGATAGCGAAGAAGAACAGCAACCTTAAGACCGTGATGGACTTCAGCTTCTACGACAAGATAAACCAGGCTAAGCGTGAGGACACCGACGGCTTCTCGACCGGCATGAACCGCATTTACAACAACTTCGCTTACGACTACCTTTACCCCAATCCGTCGAGCGTTATGGCCTTCATCGAGAACCACGACACCGACCGCTTCCTCGGCAGGGGCAAGGACTCCACGGCCTTGAAGCAGGCGTTGGCCATACTGCTGACCGTAAACCGCATTCCGCAGCTTTACTACGGCACGGAGGTTCTGATGAACGGAACTAAGGAAGTTACCGACGGCAACGTGCGCAAGGACTTCCCCGGTGGCTTCCCCGGCGACACGAAGAACGCTTTCACCGCCGAGGGACGCACCAAGGCCGAGAACGCAATGTTCACATGGCTGAGCCGTCTGCTCCATTGGCGCCAGGGCAACGACGTGGTAATAAAGGGCGCGCAGAAGCAGTTCATACCCTACAACGGCGTTTACGTGATAGCACGCCAGTACGGCGGAAAGACCGTCATGACTGTTGTCAACGGCACTAAGCAGGCTTCAAAGCTCGCCGTTAAGCGCTACGCAGAGGTGATCGGAGCCAATACTGCGGCCAAGGACGTGCTTACCGGCAACACCGTTTCACTGTCAGGCGACGTCCTGTTGGAGCCGCGCCAGACGATGATACTTGAGTTCTGACACGCCGTGCAGGCATGTAAAGCGGCGAAAGGGAGAGTGTCCCCTTTCGCCGCTTTTTGTTCCCGTTACGTAGGTTCTTTTTTGTTATTATAACATAAAACGGCCTTTATGTTGATATTTATCAACTAAAAATTTGTAATAACAATACTTTTCATTATCTTTGCGGCAATATGGACCATTATGAAAAACGTTCTCATCATTGTTGCCGTGCTTGTGCTTGTTGTCTTGTCGTGCGGCAGGGACGGATTCAGAAGCATCCTGCCTGAGGACTGTAGCTTGCAGGCGGGCGACTTGGTGTTCCGCCGTGGCAATGGACTGACGAGCCGTGCGGTGCTGATGGCCGACAAACGGGGCGGATATTCGCACGTCGGGATCGTGGTGGATTCGTGCGGCGTGATGATGGTTGTCCATGCAGTGCCGGGTGAACCCGACTTCTACGGCGACCCCGACCGTGTGAAGATGGAGACGCCTGAGAAGTTTTTCCTGTCGGTAAACGCAGGGATCGGCGAGGTGAAACGCCTTAAGGGCGACACCGCCGTGGCCGCGGCCGCGGCGCGGTATGCGATGGACGTGTACAGGAGGGGAGTCCTGTTCGACCATGATTACGATGATACCGACACTACCGAGATGTACTGTTGCGAGCTGATAGAGCATGTCTACCGTAAGGCGGGACTGCC
This sequence comes from uncultured Prevotella sp., assembly GCA_944320675.1. Taxonomy (GTDB): domain Bacteria; phylum Bacteroidota; class Bacteroidia; order Bacteroidales; family Bacteroidaceae; genus Prevotella. The sequence goes on along the minus strand of CALUIJ010000137.1, from coordinate 28,882 downwards.
CATAGCCGGCGATACGCGCCACGACATACGCCTGCCTGGCATGCGCCTGAGGTGCATACTGCCGTCGGACTTGAGCCGTAACGGCAACTTTAAGAGAGTGATTGCATTCTAATTATTTACTAACCCCTAAAACTTAAGTTTATGAAAAAGCTGTTATCAATTATGGCCATCATGGCCGTGGTGTTCGCGTTCACTGCATGCGGCGGCGGCAATACGCCGAAGGATGTGGCCGACAAGGCTATGAAAGCGTTGCAAGAGAAGAACTACGACGAGTTCGTAAAGTATGTGTACGTGACGCCGAAGGAGGGCGAAGACCCGGAGGCTACGCGCAAGACGCTATCCGGACTGATGCAAGGCAAGGCCGACAAGGAGTATGCCAAGAAGGGCGGTTTCAAGTCGTATGAGATTATCTCGGAGACAATCGACCCCGAGGGGAGCAAAGCCGTAGTGAAGGTTAAGATGGAATACGGCAACGGAGAGACCGAAGAGGAGGACTATCCGATGTTGAAGGACGAGCAGGGCAACTGGATGCTGGATGCCGGAAAGTAAGCCTTCGTCGGGTTGAGGACTAAGAATCAAGAGTCAAGGATTAAGAGTTAAGGGAAATACCATTGTTGCTTAAAGACACGTTTGTGCCATAAAGCGGCAATGGTATTTCCCTTAACTCTTAATCCTTGACTCTTGATTCTTATTTTTTCAAGACCTTTTTACCGCCTACTATATATATGCCTTTCGCAAGGCCGTCGACGGCTTCGTCGGGCGTAGTGCCTTCGGCGCAGCGGCGCACGAGGCGTCCGTCAATGGTGTAGACGTCGGCGTCGGCCGTGGCGGCGGTGTTGCCGGCCGTTACGGTGCCGATGCCCGTGGCGTGCTGGTCGGTCACGTCGTCGACGAGATACTTGCCGTTAGACTGCGTTGCGGATATTTCATAGAACTTGTCGGTCTTTACGTTCACCACGTCGACTGTCTGCGGACTGCCGCTGTTCGTGCTGAACACGAAGCTTACGTAGTCGGTCGACGAGTTGAGGCGGTAAGTGTTGTGGTACCACGTCTTGCCGTCTATCACGGTGGTGGCCGCCACGCGCGTGCCGGGCCAGTCGGTGTTGTGGGTGTTGTCGCCGCCCCACGTGTGGTAGTTCATGTTGCCCCAGCCCACGTTGTCGGCGTTGACGTAGACCGTTATGTCGTGCGGCTCGAACTTTGCCACCTTGTATGTCCTTGTTATCACGCCCGTTACGGCTCCGCCTACGAGCATTCCCACTTTCAGCGTAGTGTCGCCGGTTATGCCGACCGTCGAGCCGTCGGCCGCCGTCGTGCCGTTGGCCGCCGTAGGCTCGGTGCCGTCGGTGGTGTAGACGAGCTGCGCCCCGCCGGCCGTAGTAACGGCGTTGAGCTTCACGACGAAGGCGTTGTCGTACGTGCCCGACGGCATGTCGGCCCATACCGTCTCAGAATTTCTTGACAGGTAGTAGGCGTAGTTGTCGCCCGCCTCTACCTGGAAGTAGTCGCCCTCGTCGACCGTCGAGCGCGGCCACTGCGTCGAGCCCATCAATACGACGACCGACTTGCCGCCCGCGCCGTTCACCTTTACGGCGTATTGCTCAGGCAGGCGCGCCATCGTCTCATACGTGCTCTCGTTGTTTATGCCTGCGGCGTAGCGCGCGTATATCATCTGCTTCAGTTCGGGCTTGTACGCCTGCCAGTGGGGCAGGAACACGCAGGGCGTGCCGGGCATGGCCAGTATGAAGGCGTTGGCCGCCGCGATGTTGCCCGTCAGGGCGTTCTGGTCGCGGTAAGTGTCGTGGTTGTCGACGAAGGTGACGGCGTAGCGCCTGTACGAGGGGCTGGCCGTAAGCGAGCTTCCGGCCAGCGTGCTCCAGTTGCCGCCCTGGTTGCAGCAGTCGTTCAGCAGGTATTTCATCGGGAAGTCGAACGCCGCCGACTGCACCGCGCCGTCGGTCGTTGTGCCGTCAATCCAGTTTTGTATCTTCTGCGTGCCGTCCCAGTACTCGCCGACCGAGAACTCGGGCTTGGCCGCCGCGTTGTACATGCCCGTGTACGTAGGCGCGTAGCCTTTCACCATGTCGTAGCGGAAGCCCGCGTAGCCGAGGTCGTTGAGCAGGAAGTCGAGATAAGCCTTGATGACGGCCTGCGCGTTGGCGCTGGTGTGGTCGATGTCGCGCGCGCCGTCGAAGTCGTCGCCCGTGTCGTAAGCCCCCGTAGGCTTCACCTCGGCCTGGGCGGCAGCCTTGCCGCCGTCGTCGTTCGAACAGATGTCTGAGGGCAGCATCGTGTACGTCACGCCCTTGTAAGTCTCCTCGGGGAAACTCATCCACGTGCCCGCCAGCGACGAGCGGTGGTTTATCACCACGTCGGCTATCGTGCCGAGCCCCTTCTGCCTGAACGTGCTGATCATCGAGCGCAGCTGCTCCTCGTTGCCGAACGAGCTTGTGTAGTCGTTGAACCAGTAGAGGTCGTTGTAGCCCATCGACGGGTCGGAGGCCGACTTCCCGCTCTGCGGAATCCAAACCAGCCTGAAGAACTCGGCCAGCTCGTCGGCCTGCCGTTCAAGGTTGCTCCACTGCGTGTCAGCGTAAGAGTCCCAGTAGAACCCCTGCAGCATAACTCCGCCGTACTTCGACGGCCAGCCCTGGGCCATGGCCGCCATAGCGGCGAGTACGGAAATGCATGTTGTGAAAATCTTTTTCATGATGGTATTGGTTTTTCAATAAACGGCGCAAATGTAATCCTTTTAACCTTAACAAGGCGCGCGCGGACGCGCATTTTGGCCGAAAATCGTATGCAAACGATTGCAGCAGCCGTGCAGGCCTTTTGCGGCGGCGGTGCGGCCCGGCATCGTACTGACAGGCTCGGGCGTGCCGCCGCCGCTCTACGAAAAGGTTGCCGTTGTGGAGGAAAAGAACATCCGCAGGGCGGCCGAAAGTAAAAACTTATGACAAAAGTTTTTCGCGAAACAGCCTCGGCCTGCGGCTTCACTCCCATATTTACGCCCCTTTCAGGCCGTATCCAGGGCGTTTGCTTGGCTGAATGCAGCCTTTTGCAAGGCGGAAGACGGCCTTTTACGCTCCGAAACCTTACCGTTTGCGCAGCCGGAAACGGCCTGCCGCAGCGCAAAAACGCCGTTTTCAGCCCGTCGCGCCGCCGTTTTTCATCCCATATCATGTCTCTTTGCTGATAACAACTTGATAACCAGTATGTTACCATTTAACATAAATTTCACCGTAATTCGTGCAAATTCCGCCTTCGGGCGGAAAGACCACGCTCTCATGGCGTTAACCGGAAATGCGCCGTAAGGCCGTGAGCGTACAAAAAGGACATCGCCGCAAGGGCGCACCTGCCAGGCGAAGCTATGGGATGGAAGCAAAAAAATCGGACAAACTGAAAATTTAACGCCGGGAAAGTTTCATATTAAAGTATTTTTCGTAACTTTGCACCCAAAAGCATTTCTGACTGACTTGTCAGGCATGCACGGATTCAACGTATCAGCCGCGCTTGGCGCAATAGGCAGCCCGGCCCTGCGGTACGGCCAACATAAAATGACGAACAGAGACGGTGGAGAATCCTTTACTTTTTATGACGCTACGCATAACTGCTTGTTGTCCAACGTTTTATGGCAACATGCGGGAATAGCTCGAATTACCTTCTTCATAAGATGGACGCTGCGCCCGACTACGTAAGACTGTCAGCGGAAATACGGGCCGAAAAGCTTCTTGCCGGCGACGAGGCCAAGTGGTTCGTCATGCGCGACCTCACCCGGCATAACGCCCGCCTGCCCGCCTACAAGCTGCTCGACGGCATGGACATACGTAACTTCACGCCCATGGTGTGGAAGATACATACCGTGTGCGGCCGCCGCGAACGCCTCTGGCAGCCCGTCATACACGACCTCCTCTTCGTCTGCGCCCCGCGCTCCGTCGTCGACCGCATAGTAAGCCGCGTGCCCACGTTCCAATACCGCTACGTACGCGGCGGCTACAAGATGCCCATGACCGTGCGCGACGCCGACATGCGCCGCTTCATCGACGCCGTAAGCGCGGCCGACACCCCGAAATACTACCGCCCCGACGAAGTTACCCCCGACATGCGCCGCCGCCGCATACGCATCATCGGCGGCCGCCTCGACGGCTACGAGGGCTGTCTCGTCACCACGCGCGGCTCGCGCGTGAAGCGCCTCCTGGTAGAACTGCCCACGCTCCTCGCCGCCACGGTGGAGGTGGAGCCGGAGTTCATACAGCTGTTGTGATAATATACATTTATTATATGTATATGGTTGTCAGGGTGAAGAAAAATGATTATATTTGCAATCAGATAAGTTTTTGGGGGCAATACGTTAATTAAAGCAATGCACGATGAAAGTAAAAATCAACAACAACCACAGGGCGGCCATCGAGAGGAAACTGCGTTCGGTGGACTATTGGCGGCGGCATCCGATGTCGCTGCAAGAGTGCTTGCTTCAGTTCAAGCGGTTGCGGGAACAACGTTTTGCAAGGGAGTCCAAGTCAACGCTCTCCACAAGTTTGCCATAGAAGCAAAGTGTTGGATTGAAAGTCCTGACAGCCTTGGCGTGTATGTCGACAGGGGGTCGGAGAACGAAGTGTACATGTCGACTGACCGTAAGACGGTTTTTAAGTTGAATGATTTCCGTTATGCCGATGATGCAATGTGTTGATGGGGCAAGGCGGCGAAATTTATTTTATAGACACGATAATGTATCGCAGTAAGGCCGGTAAAATGCCGTTGTACAAGAGCCTCTCAATAAGATCATAGTGATCAAGGAGAATTATGCAATCGGCGCACGCAATTTGCGCGTGAAGCTTCCCTTGGGTAGAATGGCTCATGCTCCTGCCGCCACGGTAGAGATGTGTTGGAACTCATACAGTTGCTTTGGCATCTTTTAGTTTAGGCAAGACGGGAAGAATGTTCGCTTCCTCTTTTTTTGACATTTAAATTGTATGGATGTTCAATCATGGGACATCAAGAATTTTCTTCATTGAGATAGTCATAGATAACCGTGACAATGGAACATTTATGTCTTTAACCATCAACATAAGTGTGAATAGATTATAAATACAAACTATATTTTAATCTTATTACAGGCATGATGCCTGTAAAGTTAGGGCAGTCAGAATTGTATACTTATTAATGTACTATCTATATAAAAAGTGATACGTATGAATTTTGCGATTATTTTTAATACAATTCAGTATAGTATGCTTTTCCATATCTTTTTTTGAAGCATGATCTAATATAGAGTGTAAAATATTAAATGGAACAATCCAACAAAGAAAACAGCAAACGCATAGCAAAGAACACTCTTTTGCTTTATATCCGACTGATATTTACCATAATCGTTGGTCTTTTTACGAGTCGTGTAATATTAGCGACATTAGGTGTTGAAGATTATGGCGTATATAATGTGGTGGCCGGATTTGTTCTTATGTTTTCTTTCTTTACAAGTTCATTAGGAGCAGCAATCAGCCGTTATTTGACCTACGAATTAGGCAAAGGGGAAAGTTTGCGATTACAACATATATTCTCTACAAGTGTAAATGTCCAATTATTATTATCAATAGCTGTTTTGGTTTTGGTTGAAGTAATAGGTATATTGTTTGTTAACAATAAACTGAATATCCCAACAGATCGAATATATGCTGCCAATTGGACTTTCCAATGTGCTATCATGGCATTTATATTGAACTTGATCAGCGTGCCATATAATGCAGCTATTATCGCCCATGAAAGGATGAACGCTTTTGCATACATCAGTATATTGGAAGTGACATTAAAACTTGCGATAGTCTATGTATTATATATTTCTCCAATAGACAAACTTATTACTTATTCAATCTTATTCGTTGTAGTTGGGTTGATCATTCGATTGGTTTACGGTATTTATTGTCGAAAACATTTCCCTGAATGTCATTATCTGCCGATTATAGACAAACCAATGATGAAAGAAATTACAAGTTTTGCAGGTTGGAATTTAATAGGAAGTGCTGCTTACTTGTTTAATACGCAAGGGGTTAATATGGCCATGAATATATTCTTTGGAGTGACTGTAAATGCCGCACGCGGTATTGCAACACAAGTGGAAAGTGTCGTAAGACAGTTTGTCACAAATTTTACGACAGCGTTAAATCCACAAATTACTAAATCGTATGCGGTTGGTAACATGGAATATATGTATACTTTGGTTTGTCGCGGAGCAAAATATTCTTATTTCCTTATGCTTGTTTTTGCCGTTCCATTCATGTTTGAAGCGGATATAATCCTGAAACTTTGGCTGGATAATGTGCCTCAACATACTGCAACATTTCTCAGGTTGACCATGATAGGTACTCTTTGCGATATATTGGGAAATTCCACAGCAAATGCTTGTTGGGCTACAGGGAAAGTAAAGAAGTATTATTTGTGGGTTGGAATTATCGGTTCATTGGTGTTTTTCATTTCTTATGCATTGTTCCGGATGGGTTTCCCTGCTTATACTTCATACATTGTATTCATAATCATTTATTCAATTTTGATTTTTGTAAAATTGTATATAATAAAAGAATTGATAGACTTTCCTGTAGTGATGTTTTTGAAAGAAACACTATGCCGAATATTTCCTGTGACATTTATTACATTTATGATTTCTTCACTACCTTATTATATTATGGACGAATCAGTTATGCGCCTTATTTTTACAGGATTAATATCTATAATAGTTTTAGCCGGCAGCATTTATTTCCTTGGATTGGAAAAATCTGAGAGAGTCTTAGTGTTTAACAAGTTATGTTCTATACGGAAAAATTTTATTAATAAATAGTACTGTTATTTATGTCTGTAAAAAATTATATAAAGCGTGGGCTAAGATTTATATTTAAAGGGGCGCCTATTATTCATACAACAGCAAATGTTGTTACATTAGCTCCAAATGAACTTTTGAACGGACGTGTTGCGCTAATAACAGGCGGAACAAGTGGAATAGGTTTTTATATAGCAAAACATTTTTTAAATAGCGGAGCAACAGTGATTATCACGGGACGTAATGAGAAGCGTATTAAACAAGCTTGTGATATGCTACGCTCATCTACGGGATGTATAGAAAAAGTATATGGGCATGTGCTTGATAACACTTGTGTTGAAAGTTTTGAACCAGCATTACAAAAGATTTCATCACAGTGGAATTTAAGAATAGACATATTGGTTAATAATGCGGGCGTATTAGGTGGCGACATATCAAATGTGGCCGAGGAACAATATGATATGATAATGGATACTAACCTAAAAGGAACATTTTTCCTTTCACAGGCAATAGGTAAGTATATGAAACGGCAAAACATTGGTGGAAATATCTTGAATATAGCTTCTTCATCTTCTTTTCGTCCGGCATCGTCAGCTTATACCATGTCGAAATGGGGAATAAGAGGATTGACTTTAGGACTGGCTAAGTCATTTATTCCTTATGGAATTGTAGTAAATGGAGTCGCTCCTGGCCCAACGGCTACTCCTATGCTTTTGAATGATAAGAAAGACGACCTAACAATCGAACGTAATCCATTAGGACGTTTTGCGCTTCCTGAAGAAATAGCCAATATGGCAGTGTTCTTGGTAAGTGATATGGGAAAGACAATTGTGGGAGATATAGTTTGTATGACAGGTGGTGCGGGTTTGATAACTTTCGATGATGTTAATTACAAATTCTAAAAATAAAAGAGCAAAAATGGAACAATACTATACCAATGAGCGCAATGTGCAAATCCTTATTGCGCTATTAAAAGAACATGGAATAAAGAGGGTGATTGCTTCTCCAGGTTCAACGAATGTCACATTCGTCGGAAGCCTGCAACAGGATTCGTGGTTTGAGATGTACAGTTGTGTCGATGAACGTTCTGCTGCTTATATGGCATGCGGTATGGCGGCGGAAAGTGGGGAGCCTGTTGTGCTTAGCTGCACAGGAGCAACGGCGTCACGAAACTATTTTCCTGCTTTAACTGAAGCTTATTACCGTAAATTGCCAGTTTTAGCTGTAACTTCCACACAGGACGAAAGTAAGATAGGACATCTTGTAACGCAAGTTTTAGATAGGTCGTGTCAGCCGAAAGACACAGTGGTTTTTAGTACTCATTTGCAAACAATAAAAGATGATAATGATGCTTGGAATTGTAATGTGAAAGCAAACATGGCTATTCTTGCATTAAGACATCATGGTGGTGGCCCAGTGCATATTAATTTGACAACAACCTATTCACGTAATTACTCAGTAAAGGAACTTCCTAAACAAAGAGTGATTAGGCGATTTACCATGGGAGACGTATTACCTGCTTTGCCACAAGGAAAGATTGCCGTATTCTGCGGATCACATATCAGGTGGACTGAAGAAGAAACAATAGCTATAGATAAATTTTGTCATGTGGTTAATGCTGTCATTTTTACAGAACCGACAGCAAACTATAAAAGTAAATATAAGGTTGCTTATAATTTAGTAGCCCAACAAAGCATTGATGACAATAACTGTCAGCCGGATTTGTTAATTCATATCGGCAATATGAGCGATTTCCCGAGCATTGTTTCAAAACCGAAAGAGGTGTGGCGTGTAGCGGAAGATGGGCAGATTGTTGACCGCTATAAAAAGCTGACGAATGTATTTGAAATGCGCGAACAGAGTTTTTTCAATTATTATGCAGACCATGCAGAAGCAAATAGTAATAGTTCTTATTTAGATAGCTGTCTGAAATTCCAGCAACGATTATGGAATTGTGTACCGGAATTGCCTTTCTCTCATCTTTGGGTTGCAAAACGCTTACATGACAAATTGCCCCATGGTTGTGTATTGCATCTTGGCATACTTAGCCCGTTACGTTCTTGGGGATATTTCCATATAGATAAAAGTATTGACACTTTCTGTAATGAAGGTGGTTTTGGTATTGATGGAAACCTTTCTTCTCTTATAGGTGCTTCACTATTGCATCCTGATAAACTTTATTTTGGCATAGTTGGTGACCTCTCTTTCTTTTATGACATGAATTCTCTTGGGAATCGACATATTGGAAATAATCTAAGAGTTTTATTGATAAACAATTCGTTAGGGGCTGAATTCCTCTTGTTCAAGCAAACAAATATTGTTACTTGTGTGAATGATATAGAATCATATATATCTGCAAAAGATCATTTTGGACATCAATCATCAACTTTAGTTCGCCATTATGTGGAAGATTTAGGATATGAATACTTATCAGCGTCAAATAAGAAAGAATTTGAGCTTGTATACTCTCGTTTCATTACGCCGGAATTGACAGAAAAACCTATTGTGTTTGAAGTTTTTACACAGGTGAAAGATGAAGATGAGGCTTTAAAGCAAATGTGGAATATAGAAATAGATACAAGTTTAAAAGGCAATATGAAAAGGATTGCAAAGGGCTTATTGGGTGAATCCGGCATCAATACAATCAAATCTATCTTGAAAAAATAATTGTATGAAATATTATTTTCCTATCCACTTAGATGGCGGTAATCGTGGGTGTGAAGCTATAGCCAAGGGCACAGCTTTAATTTTAAAAGAGAATAAAGATAATCTGATAGGGCTTAGTACAGATATGGAGTTAGATCATCGATTAAAAGTTGATGACTATATTACCTTGCAACCAATGCGTCAAAGGGGTATACCGTTTCGTATTAAAAATAAAATGTATAAAAGCGTGATACATGAAGAATGGAAAAGAAAGTCTTTTATCTATCAGTATGAATATACTCCATTTTTAGATCAGATGAATAAAGATGACATCATGATTTCCACAGGTGGAGACATGATGTGCTACAATGAAAATCAAGTTATTTATACTGTAGATTATTTACATAAGCGTGGTATTCGTTCCACTTTATGGGGGTGCTCAATTGGAGAGAAGAATATTACTCAACGCAAATTACATGCACTCAAACAATTCTCACACATATATGTACGCGAAACGTTGACACAGGAAGTTTTAGCCGGCCATAATATTCATAATGTCTCAGTATTTCCAGACCCGGCTTTTGTTCTTGAGCCTATTCCTTGCCAACTTCCTGCATGCTTTTTGCAAGGTGAAGTGATAGGTGTTAATTTAAGCAATTATGTAATGGGTGGATTTGATTTAAATTCAGCTTTTGCCAAAGAAGTGGATATTCTCATAAAGTATATACTTCAATCAACCGATTATCAAATTCTACTTATCCCGCATGTTTTGTGGAAAGGGCAGGATGATCGGATTGTAAGCAATTTAATAAAAGAGAAATATGCTTCAAATAGAATACATGTTCTTGATATTGATGATTTAAATTATTGTCAGATTAGATATGTGATTTCTAAATGCCACTGTTTTATTGGTGGGCGTACACACGCCGTTATTTCAGCTTATTCCACTAAAACACCAGCAATAGCTATTGGCTACTCAATTAAATCAAGAGGTATTGCCAAGGATATTGAAATGCCACAAGAAACAATAGTTGATAGCGTAAATATAAATAATGGACAATTACTCAATGCATTCTTATATACATTAGGGAATGCTCTTAATTTGAGAGAACTTCTATCTACAAAGATGAAAGAATATCGTATGAAAGCATGGGACGCTTCCAAGATAATTGATTTAGTAAAAATGAATTAAGGCTTTTCCCTTTTGCAAAAAGTAGTTTCCATATTCGTCAATTAAATTACTTTACTGCTTACTATTGATTATATTTTTATTCATAATTGATATGGTTGATGTTGCCAAGTTAAGATTTGTCCATTATACTTGAAGTGCAGTAATAGCTATTTCTTATATGAGTAAAGACATTACAAATTTTGACACATGTAGGTGGAATGTTGATGTATAAATTAAACTGTAAAAATGTTTTTTAGTAACATATACTTAGGTTGTTATGCAATAGCATGGATAGCTCTTTTAGTCATTTATTTGTTAAAGACTAAAAAAGTAGGATTAGGGGGAATGTTGTTGATTACTTATACGGTGTCCGCCTTGACCTCGATAGTCTTTTATAATGGATTAGGTTCTATCCTTGTTTCCGGTGAAGATATAGAATGGCCACCGTTGGTATATTTATTTATTTGCCTGAATATATGTATGATTCCTATTTATGTGCATTCAAAAGAGTTGGACGGCTTAAGGTTTCAGGCAAATAATAGAGGTGGTGCGTTTATTGTTCTTTTTATGCAATTAATGTCGCCATTCGTATTGGAAGCTTTTGTGGAAATTTTATATATTGCCATTCAGACCCAAACAACATCATTAGGTTCAATTTATGAGTCCTCTGAAGATATTGTTGGTTCGCATTTGTCATTTATAGGAAGAAAAACCATGGCCGTGTGCAGATGGTTTGTTTATATATGGCCGATTATTTTCTTTTACTTGTATGGAAAAGGTAAAGAGTACCGTAAGTATGCATGGATTGCCATGCTTGCTTTTTTAACATCAATATTAGAAGCATACGCTGGAGCTTCAAGGGTTGGAATCGTAAGAAATTTGATGTATTTCTTTATAGTATTTCTACTATTCAAAGCATCTTTACCGTCAAATGTGCGAAAGAAAATAGTTAAGATAATAACAATAGGGTTGCCTATATTGGTCGTTTCGTTAGTAATAATAACGATAGCTAGGTTTAACAGTGGCGGAGCAAATGAAAATATAGATATTTTTACATGGTTGTCTCTTTATTCCGGTGAAGCTCCTATTCGTTTCTGTCAATATCTTTGGAATGTTGACGTAACGATGAACGGTGATAATGCTTTCGGCTTGTTGAAAGAACTATTAGGAATGAATCCTATAACAGATCTTGAAGAAAGAAGAGAATATTGGGAACCTCGTTTGGGTATTCCTAATAGGATATTTTATTCATGGATAGGTGATATTTATTTTGATTTCGGACGAGTTTGGACGGTAATATACGCTTTTGCTTTTTGCTGTATATTAGAATGGTATATAAGGAAATTGATAAAAAGAGAAGTATATAGTTTTAGTACGATAACCATTTTTGCATTGATAATTTTGGTATTGGAGTTTGGTATAATGTATTTGCCGTTTAAGGCATACATTCTTCAAATCCTTTTGATTCCTAATTTCTTATTTTTGATTGTGTATAATTTCATGTCGAGAAATGTGCGATAAATTGAAAATCATAGCATTCTATCTTCCCCAGTTCCATCCGTTCAAGGAAAATGACGAGTGGTGGGGTAAGGGTTTTACGGAGTGGACGAACGTCGGCAAGGCGAAGCCCTTGTTTAAGGGGCATAACCAGCCGCGCGTGCCTACGGAGTTGGGATATTACGATTTGCGTCTGCCCATTATCAGGGAGCAGCAGGCAAGGATGGCAAGGGACGCAGGCGTTACGGCTTTTTGTTATTGGCATTATTGGTTTGGCAATGGGCGCAGGCTTATCGCCGACATATTCGATGAAGTGCTGAACATGGGCAAGCCCGACTTCCCGTTTTGTCTTGGCTGGGCCAACCATTCGTGGTACGCCAAGAACTGGAACAGCGACGGGACGTCAACGAACAAGTTGCTGATAGAACAGACTTATCCGGGCATTGATGACGAGAAGATGCATTTTGCTTTCTTGTTGCGTGCTTTTAAGGATGAAAGGTATGTGAAGGTGGATGGTTCGCCGTTGTTGTATATTTTTGACCCGGTGGGCATTCCGCAGGAATATTTGGATAATTTCAGGAAATGGACTAAAGAATCCGGTTTCACGGACTTGTATCTTGTGGCGAACATTTCAAGCCCTAACACGAGAAAGACCGACATGTTGGCCAAAGGCTTTAACGCTGTGACATATCAGCGGCTTGGCGGTATAACGAATAAAGCTCTCAGGGACATGGGGCGCGCGGGGCGCGGCATTTATAAGACATTGAAAAGGATTAAAGGCACTGTTCTTCACCGTCCGCCGTTCATGACAGATTACAGGAAGTATTATCCGTTGTTGGTTACTGACGAGGACAGGGAGGAGAATGTAATACCGTCGTTGGTGCCGCAGTGGGACCATACGCCGCGCAGTGGTTGGAACGGGAGCTTCTTCGTTAACGCCACTCCCGAATATTTCTATAAGCATGCCGTTGAGGCTCTTGATGCCGTCAGGGAGAAGAAGAATAAGATATTATTCCTGAAATCGTGGAACGAATGGGGCGAGGGCAACTTCATGGAGCCAGACCTTACTTATGGGCGCGGCTTTATCGAAGCGTTGCGCAAGGCTGTTGACGGTTTCGGTATAAAATAAGAAGTATGAAGCAACACGCATTTATATTCCAAGTACATAAGCAGCCTGAATTGTTTTCACGGATAGTAAGGCGTTTGGCCGGTGAGAACCACCATTTCTTCGTCAACGTTGACGCAAAAGTGAAGAACTTTGATGACTTCGAGAGTTCCGTCAAGGATGTGGCGAATGTTCATTTCATGTCTCCGCGTTGGAACGTACACCATGGTGGAAGGAGCCAATATTTGTGTACTTTGGATTTGTTGCGTATGGTGAAAAGGATGTTGCCTGATTACGCTTTCGTCCATTCGTTGAGCGGACAGGATTATCCTCTTCGTTCAAACGCAGAGTTTGATTCTTTTTTTGAGAAAACCGACAAAGGTTTTATGGCGATAGAGGATGACGAATATAACGCCGAGTGTATGTCGGGTAAGTATCCTATGCGCGTGAACTTGTGGCATTTCAACAATCCGCATACGTTTATCGCCCGTGTGTATAACCACAGCGTATTAAGACAAATAATTTCAAGGTTGGTGCAACGCCCTGACGTTCAAGGACTTCGGGGGTGGAGCTGGTTTACTTGGACTCCGGCAATAGTGGATTACGTGTTGGAATACATAGAAAGTCATCCGGAATACTTAGCCCGTTTCAACCATACGTATTGTGCCGACGAACTTATTTTTGCAACAATTCTTCATCCTGTAGCTGATGAGTTGAACCTTGATGAGCGGCATCCGCTGAGGTATGTAAGCTGGAAGCCCGGCAGGCGTACTTCCGACGTGGGGACGCGCCGGCCTTACACCCTTAATGAAGAAGACTTTGACGACGTTATGAGCAGCGACGCTTTCTTTTGCAGGAAAGTAGAACTTCCGGAATCGGCACGGTTGCTTGATATGATAGATGAAAGTATGAGGATTTGATACGTGGTTGTGATAATGAAATTTTTTGAAGTGAAAGATGTATAATTTAAGGGATTTAAAGTTTAATGTGGATCTATTCTCAACGTATAGGGGCTTGTTAATGGGAATAGCTATATTAGGTGTTTCAGTTTTGCATGGTTTGGCTTGGTCGGGATTTGGAGATTCTGTTTTGGCAAAAGTGTTGTCACCTTTTGCCCGTATTGCGTTTACGGATGGATTTTTATTCTTGTCAGGCTTTGGACTGTTTTTCTCATATACAAAGAGAAACGATGTGTTCCAATTCTATAGGAAACGTTTTTTTAGGTTGGTTGTACCGTTTATGATTATGTCATTACCTTTCTTGGTTTATAGATTGGTATGTGAAGATATGCCGTTTGGTGATTTTTTATTGCATGAGACCGCATTGTGGTTCTGGTTTTTTGGAAATGACGGAATGTGGTATATTTCAGTTTCAATGTTTTTATATTTGATTTTTCCTTTTGTCTATATGTTTATATTTAAGGGGTTGAATAATAAGGATATTTGGCTGAAAGGTATTGTCGTTATATTTGCCATGTGTGTTCTGAACGCTGTTTTATATTGCTTTTTCTCTGATTATTATGAATTGACAAGAATAGGAATATCAAAGTTCCCGATATTTGTGATAGGTATGCTCTTTGGTTATATGGCTGTAAAGAAAGTGCGATTAGGTGTAATACCTTACTTTTTAATCGGGGGTATTTTGACACTTATATATTTCTTGAAAAACAAAGGTGAGTTTTTTAATGCTTATTATGAGATTGTGTATAAGCTTATAATGATGCCGCTTGTTTGTATTTTCTTTAATGTGTTGAATGAAAAGGGACATGATATGTCTGTTGCAATTCGTTTTTTTGAATGGTTGGGTAAGTATTCATTGGAGATATATGTACTTCAAATGTTGTTGTTCACATTTGTAAGTTCGCTTGTTGACAATCAGAGTCAAATTATGGTTACACTTATAACTTTTGTATCCGTATTTGTTTTGTGTTTACCTATACATGTGCTTATAGGTAAATGGATTGATGTTGCGATGCTTCGAAGAAGAAAATGACTTCTAAGTATTTATCGTTAAGCCTTTTTTACATATTAGATGGCATTAATGTGTTTATGTATATTATTTGGGAAATAATAACAGTTAAATGGTATTATGAAAAAGAAAATTTGTTGGGTTACACCTGATTGTTTCATAGATGTAGACATACCTATTGTGTCGGAAATAACCGATTATGATATTCATTGGATTGTCTTATTTAATAATAAGGGAAATAGATTTAATGAATCTTCATTTGAGCGGTATGAAAAATGTGATAATGTGTCTATTGAATTTGTGTATAATAAATCAAGAGGACGTTATCCACAAACTTTACTTTTCTATCATCGTGTTAAATCAATCATTAAGAGAGAAAAACCTGATATAATTTATTTTAATGTGGTTCCGTCAAATCCGTATATGTTGCCATTATATTTTTGGTTGCCCAAAGATAAAACAATCGTTACGGCACATGATGGTAGGATGACAGCAAGTATGAGTTTTGCTTTTCTTACGAAGTTTTGGTTTTATAAAGCTTTTAGAACGGTTAAACATGTGAATATGTTTTCAAATTATCAGGCAACTTTCTTTAATGAGAATTTTCCTGCTAAAGATGTGACAATCATACCTTTGTGTTTGAAAGATTTTGGAAAACCAACAGTAGAAAAGCGCAAGGATTGTATTGGATTTGTTTTTTTTGGAACAATACACATGGAAAAAAATATTGAACTTTTAATTGAAGCAGGAAACCAATTGTTTGAGGATGGAGTTAGGGGGTTTAAAATATCTATAAATGGAGAGCAAAGGGTGAAATGGAACATAAAAGAGAAAATCAGACATCCAGAGGTTTTTGAGCTTTATATTGGAAGTGTTTTGAATAAAGATATTCCTAATTTGTTCGCATATAATCATTATGCGGTTTATCCTTATAAAAATATGTCGCAAAGTGGTGCTCTGAAATGTGCGTACAATTATTATACGCCTGTTATTGTTTCAGATTTACCAGGGTTTATTGATGAAGTTGAAAATGGAATAGATGGTTTTGTTTTTAAATCAGAGAGTGTTGAAGATTTAAAAAAAGTAATGAAGGATTGCATATATAGGACACGAACTGATTATGATGCATTAGTTTTGAAAATGAGAGAGCATATTTCAAAAAAATATGCAAAACCTATCATTGTGAAGAAGTATATTGATATGTTTGATAAAATGTTAAAGTAATGAATATTCTTTTTATAGAAAGGGAATTCCTTCCAACTATTGGTGGGGTTGAACGAGTTACTTATGTATTGGGTGAGGCGTTAAGGAAAACCGGGCATGTTGTTTATTATGCATTTTATGGACAGGATGATGCTTCATTAGTAGCCGATTATAAGTTCCATTTCAATCAGCATGATTCTGATGAATCAATAATGACTGCATTTAAGAACTTTATAAATACTAATAATATTGAAATACTGATTTGTCAAAATATACACATTCCTAGATTTCAGAAAATATATAAAAGTCTTAAATCCACATGTGAGATTAAAATAATAACATGTTTGCATGGAAGTCCTGATATGTGGGTTAATAAGAATAAATGGGGGTGTACTTTTGTTAGGATTTATTTTAAAGAATTATTGCGGTCTTTATTGTTTAAATTGAAAGGTAATCCGTATAAAGTTAATCAGGTTGGGATGTATGAATTGGCGGATAAATATGTTTTGCTGTCAAAAGCATTTAAACCCGTATTTTGTAGGTTAAACGATGTAGACGGAAGTAAATTAAGTGCAATACCTAATCCTTGTCCTTTCATGGATTTAACAACGAAAGGTAATATAAGGAAAGAGAAAACTGTTCTTGTTGTTTCTCGTATGGCTGAACAGCAAAAACGTATATCTAATGTATTACAGATGTGGCATGTTTTGGCAGACGAATATCCTGATTGGAATTTGAAAATAGTTGGAGATGGACCTGATTTGACAACATATAAGTCTATGGCAAGTAAAATGCATTTACCTCGGATTTCATTTGCGGGTAGTAGTAGAACACCACAAGACTATTATAAAAAAGCAAAAATCTTTATGATGACGAGTATATGGGAGGGATTTGGGATGACGCTCATAGAAGCTCAATATTATGGTTGTGTACCTTTGGCTTATGATAGTTATGCAGCGGTACATGATATTATTCAAGATGGAGAAAATGGCTTTATTATCCCATTACATGACAAATGCGAGTATATAAACAAAATGTCACTTTTGATGAAAGATGAAAATTTATGCGATATCATGTCAGAGTGCGCTATAAAGACTTCAGCAAATAAATATAATCAGAAACGTATTGTTGAAATGTGGAATGTCTTATTGGATGAAGTTTGATACTCAGTTTAAATATAATAAAAAATGATTGATTCTAAAGAAAAGTTGCGTAAATGTCTAAAAATAGAAAAGACATTGTATAGAGGCAATATGAATAAGTGCTTGTTCGATTTTTTATCGCACTTCCCTTTTGTTATACATGAATCTCCTGAACTTTATAAGTATATAAGACTACTTAGAAAAACAGAATATTATTTAAATACAGGAAAAAGATTCCGAGCCGTAATATGTAAGACCGGATTACGGTATTTGCAATATAAACATGGTCTTAGCATACCTCTTAATGTTTTTGACGTTGGCTTAAAAATACAACATTTGGCTCAAACACGTGTTAGTTCTCAAAGTAAAATTGGTAAGAATTTTACAATATATCCATTTTGTTCAGTTGGAACAGGACATGGTAAGTCTCCAATAATAGGTGACAATGTAACTGTTTTTTCCGGGGCAAGGGTTATTGGGCCTGTTGAGCTTGCTAATGGTATTCAGGTTGGAGCAAATGCTGTGGTGACAAAATCATGTGATGTTGAAAATGCAGTCCTTGTCGGAGTTCCTGCAAAAATGATACCTTTGAAATAAGTCATTATTTATTTCTTTTTTCCTAAAACAAAGCTTCTAACTTTTCGTAGGATTATGACAAAAGTCTTAGTAGTAGCCACGTCTCGCAAGACCCGTGGCGGAATAACATCCGTAGTGAAGGCGCACGAGAAAGGCGGACAGTGGAAAAAGTATCATTGCCGCTGGATAGAGACGCACAGGGACAAAGGGGCTTTGGTGAAGTTGGCGTACCTTGTAAGGGGATGGCTTGAGTTCGCCGTGCTGTTGCCTTTTTACGATATTGTGCATATCCACATGAGTGAGCCGCCGTCGGCCGTGCGCAAGTGTCTGTTCATGCCGTTGGCCAAGTTGGCCGGCAAGAAGGTTGTTGTGCATTTCCATGCTTTTTCGCCTGAGACGACGATAAACGGAAAACACAGGGAAGTGTATAGGTATCTGTTTACGAGGGCTGACGTGGTGATAGTCTTGTCGCAGATGTGGAAACGGTATGTGAACGATGCCTTCTCTTTGGGCGACAAGGTGCGCGTCGTATATAATCCTTGTACGGCGGAAATGTTTCCGCAGAAGTATGATAGGCGGAAGTATATACTTTACGCCGGTACGGTGAACGCGCGCAAAGGGTATAAGGACATGATAGAGGCGTTCGCCAAGATTGCCGCCGATTATCCTGACTGGCGTATCGTGTTTGCCGGCAACGGCGAGGTGGAGCAGGGTAGGGCGTTGGCCGACAGGCTCGGCATTGCCGACAGGACGGTGTTCCTTGGTTGGGTGGCAGGCGAGGCTAAGGACAAGGCGTTCAAGGAGGCTTCGGTTTTCTGCTTGCCGAGTTATGCCGAGGGGTTCCCCATGGCGGTGCTTGATGCTTGGGCCTACGGCCTGCCAGTGATAACCACTCCTGTAGGCGGAATACCTGATGTGGCCGTTGACGGCGTTAACATGCTCTTGTTCAATCCCGGTGATACTGATGCGTTGGCCGAAAGGATGAGCAGGATGATATGCGATGGGAATCTGCGCAACTTGATAGCTCGTAGTTCGCTTGAACTTGCTAGGACTACTTTCAATATTGAAACGGTAAACAAAGAGATAGGTTCGATATATGAGGAACTGTCCAAACGGTGAAGTATTTTTACCGTATATGGTTTCGTTCCTTAATATTTGTTTGCCTTAAAGCATTTTAAAATACATCTTTTTTCTTATTATGTTAAGACTAAGTGACTTGACCATCCTTGAGTCTAAGGCCGCCTTGCGCGATATTCCGCAGGGCAAGGTGCTGATAAACACGATAAACGCGCACTCGTTCAACACGGCGCAGGGCGACGAACTGTTTGCCGAGGCGTTGAAGAACGGCGACTACCTGATACCCGACGGGGCGAGCATCGTTAAGGCTTGCCGGTGGCTGAAGTGCAAGTCGCAGCCTAAGGAGCGCGTGGCCGGCTGGGACTTGTTCGAGTTTGAGATGGGGCGGCTCAACGCCAAGGGCGGCCGCTGCATGTTCATGGGCAGTTCGCCTAAGGTGCTTGCGCTCATAGTGGAAAGGGCGAAGACGGTGTATCCCAACATCGAGGTCGTTACGTATTCGCCGCCTTACAAGCCCGAGTTCAGCGACGAGGACAACCGTGCTATCGTAAAGGCCGTCAACGATGCCGACCCCGACTTGCTTTGGATCGGTATGACCGCGCCGAAGCAGGAGAAGTGGACTTACAGCCATTGGGACGAGCTGGATATACGATGCCACGTAGGAACAATCGGCGCCGTGTTCGACTTTTTCGCCGGTACGTACCGCCGTGCGCCCGAGTGGTGGCAGCGCCATTCGCTCGAGTGGCTTTACCGCTTGGTGAAGGAACCGCGGCGGATGTGGCGCAGGTATGTCATCGGCAATCCTCTTTTCCTTTTGAACGTGGGGAGGGAGAAGAACGCCTGAGCCCGAATTTCTCTAATGCTATGTATAGCCAGAAGCGGATGTATGTGAATATGGTTCTCATGTGTGATGATAAAAACGAAAACGCCAACTACTTGGTCTTAAGTAATCAGCGTTTTCTTACGTGGTGCAACCAAGAATCGAACATATCATATCATTTATCCTGTCCGTAAATGCCTGGTGCATAGCGTTTTGACATATTTGAAAATCATTGAAACCACAGAATCTGACTATATGAAATCTTCATCTAAATTCAATAATTTACTATCATCATCTCTTTGACAATGCAAAAGTACAAATAAAAATAGAAATATCATGATTTTTTCTTATTTTTTTATAATGGTTCATATTGTTATTGTTTGATGATTCAATTATCTTTTTCTTTGTTATAGTATGCGGCCGCCGAATTTGTAATAAGGCAGCTTGCCTCTGTTGCCATAATTCAAAAGATGTCTTTCGAAGATATTATATTTCATAAAGTGTAAATAGGTTCATCCGCAAATCGGTTGGATGAGAATAAATATTAAATGAATCAAATACTTACTTGCATCCTCTTCTAATAAGTCTGTGGCATACCGTCATTGCCTTAACGGCGATTTTCAATTCCGGGCTTAGACCCGGAATCCAGTGTATGCAACTAAGTTGTTGACGAAAGTTTGTTTCCTGGATTCCGGGTCTAAGCCCGGAATTGAAAATCGCCGTTAAGGCAATGACGGTATGCCACAGACTTATTAGAAGAGGATGCAAGTAAGTATTTGGCCGATTGCGGATATTCATAAATATTAATCCATACGCTTATCCTTTTTGTTTATGACTACATCCTACTATAATCCAAGCCGTCGGTAACCGTCATGCCGCACCCCGATGCGGCATCCGGAACGAAGACACGCACGATTGCCAACGTTGCCGCACACACTGGATGCCGCATCGGAGTGCGGCATGACAGTTACCAACCGTTTGGATTGAAAGGGGATGTTTGTTATATGTCGTATCATACACACATCCAAAAGGTTTGCGGATGAACCCGGAAGGCCGTCTTTTGCGCTGCAAGAGACGGCCTTTCGGCGTATAAAAGGCCGCCTTTTACGTCCCAAAAGGCGGCCTTTCGCAAAGGTGTTGGTTTACAGGCGGTTAGCGCCTGTTGTTAAAACAAAGTGTAATCAGTCGGCGGCGCTTGTTACGCCGGTGGCTTTTTGCCGTCAGGCGACCGCTTTTTTGTCCTTACATCCTGACTTTCGCGGTCTTCGAGCCGCTTGCCGTCTCTACCTTGACGACGTACAGGCCTGCCGGAAGTGCCGACGATGGAACGACGTGGCTGCGTGCTCCCGGCGCATCGCCGTAAACCATTTGTCCCGACGGACTGTACACGCAGACGTGTGTTATCTCCTCCGCGGCGTTGACGCTTATGCCGTTGCGGGCTGTGGTTATCGTTATGCCGCCGTCCTTGCCTACGGTCTTGTCGATAGAAGTTGTGGTAAGGTCGGTCACCACCTCTATGTCGTCAACCATCATTACGGTGCCCTCGGTGTTGGTGCTGATGTATTGCAACGCTACGTAAACTTCCTTGCCGTCGTATGCCGACAGGTCTACGTTGACTTCTTCCCATTCGTCTGCGGCTGCTTCACGGTCGCCTCCGATTACGGTGAAGCTGTCAAACTCGTCGTCGGTGTCGGATACGAGCAGGCGGTACCTTTCGGGTTTGTTGTAATATCCTATCTCGTAAGTCTTGACGAACAGCTTGAGGCTCGAACCGTCGCCGAGCTTCAGTTTCGGCGAAATGAGCCATACGTCGCTTTCAACGGTCTCCATCTGGTAGCCGGTAGCGAAGGCTGCGCCGAAGCGTTCGCCCGAGTGCGGATAGAATCCGGGTATGTCGGTGATGGGCGGAGTTGTTGCGTTGATGTTGAACGCGATGAAGCCTACCGGCTCTTCCTTGTGCGGATAGTCGTAGAACGACCATGCGTTTGTCATCAGGCCCAGGCGGTCTACGGTGCGCCAGCGCGGGTTGAACATCGTGCCGCAGTCGAAGTCGTCGCAGCTTTCAAAGTCGAGCTTGTACGGATTGGCCTCCTCCAGGGCCGTTACGGTGCGCTCAATGGTGTTGTCGGCCTGGTTCTCGTCGCCGTCCAACACGGCCTTCACCGTTATCGTGCGCGTGCCTGGGGCCGACAGGTCGATGCCGTTGAACATTACTCCGACCGTCTCGTATGGCAACATGCTTACCGTAGTCTCGGCCGTTTCAACGCCGTCTACGAGGCATACGACCCTCATGTCCTCGACGGCCGACGTGCCGACGTTCTCCAATACCACGCCTACCGAGTCGTTCCTGCCGTAGAGAGCCTTGTCCTTTATGGGCGCGGTGAACTCGCGCAGGGCGACGTCGTTCTCGTGGATTTCGGCTCCGTGGCCGAAGTTCAAGCGCAGGGCTATCGGTCCCGTGCCGGTTATAGTGTAGAGCGAGTCGCCGTCGCTTTGGTAGAACGATGACGAAGTGTTGTTCGGGTCGGTCAGTATGCCCACGTTGTCGGGCGTTATCTGCTCAACCTCTACGTAATAGCTGCCCGGTTGTAGCAGGCGCGGCGCGAAGCCGAACGTCCTCATTCCGCCTTCCGCTCCGCGCTCGATGGTGGTCGAGAATATCTTCCTGCCTATCTTGTGGCCGTCGCTTTCGAGCGTGTAAACGGCCACGCCGATGTCGCGCTTGATGTAATATGGGTCGTCGGCCAGTCCCAGCGTCACCGACGTAAGCGTGTCGACGGCGTTAAGGGTGTACACGTTGCCGAACTTGGCCGTCTGGTACGACTGGCCCGTTCCGTATGTGTAGTCGGTTATGTTCTCCGTAGCGAACACGCTGTCGGTCACGTTCACGTCGGCGAAGTCTATCCTGTTGTCGGCCGCGTACTTCTCGTTCTCTATGCCGGCCTTGATGAATATGCCCTTCACAACGTCGCCTACTGCGGCCTTGCGCATGGATCCTTCAGCCGCCACCGACGCCGTTCCGGCGGGTTTCAGGTCTACCGCCTGCTCGCTGCCGAACCACGTTTCGCCGCCCGCTCCCACGGAAACCGTAACCTTGCCGACGGCCTCCGTTCCGCGGTTTTCAACCGTCACGGCGTATGTCCCCGTGCCGTTGAACTGCCCGGCGGGCGTGTATGCGGCCAACGCCGTGCGCGCCTCTACGGCACGTATGTCGTAGTCGTATATGCCGCTGATGCTTATGTGGTAGACGTTAAGCGGTATGTCGTTCGACTCGCTGCAGTTTACTATCGCGAAGGTGTACTGCCCCGGCTCCACGTCGTATATCGAAAACTCCTTTTCGGCACCGTCGCGCACAACCTTGTCGTCCTCGTACACGGTGCGCCACGTCGACGGGTCGGTGCCTGCCGGGCCGAGAAGTATCTTCATCGAGCACGTGTCGGCGAACATGCCTCCCGAGTAGGCGAGCTTCAGCCTGACGGGAGTGCTTACCGTGATGCAGCGCGAGAACAGGGCGTTCTCAATGCCGGTGGTAGAGTTGGAGTAGCATCCGCCGAACTGGTCGAACGTCCAGCTGCCTGCGGTGTATGGCTCCCAGTCCTGTCCGGTGCCTTGGCTGAAGTCGCACTCCAGCGGCAACTGCTCGAGCACGGCCTTGTGGCTTACGCTCTTCTCGCCCTCGGCCCGGCTCTCTCCGCACTGCGCCGTAACCTTTATTGTATAGCTACCCTCGGCTTCCATGTCGGCCGGTGTCTTGAAATACAGCGCCACGGTGCTGTCCGAGGGTATCGCCGTGTCGAACGTCTCGGTGACGGTTGCGCCGCCGTTCACGGTGTATGCCAGCGTAACGCCTGCCGCGTCGCCCGTGCCCGTGTTGCGTATTTGTGCGCCGATGACGGTTTCCGCCGAGTAGTCGCACTGCGAGTAAGGGGTCAGAATCCCGCTTACGGCCAAGGCCGGCGTAAGCTCGGTCTCGCCCGCCCCGATGGTTACGTCGTCAAGATATGTGCTGAATCCGTCCTTGGAAGTGGAGCGTATGGCTATGTAGTACGTGCCGTCGGCGTCGACGTTGAAGTTGAACGCCTTCTGTTGCCATTCCGCCGTTCTCAGCGTGTACGCCTTCAGCATGGTCATGCTGCCTACGTCAGTGCTTGTGCCGATGTATATCTCGAGAGTCTCCGGGCCGTCCTCGCGCACTCCCTTGGCGGCGAACTTGACATGGTTGGCTCCGGCCTTCATGGCCAGCGGCGACGATATTAGGTAGTCGTCGTTGCCCGTCACCGAGTTTGTCGAGCAGTATGCGCAGCCCGGATTGCCGTCGGGCCCGGGGTTCCAGTCTACGAACTCCCACGTCATGTAGTCGTCGTTGTTGTTGACCACCGTCCATTCTTCGGCCAGTTTTTCAGTCGAAGAGAAGTCGCACGTGTACGGCAGAGGCAAGGTTCCGGGGCTGTCCTGTCCCCGTGCGCCGCCCGCCAAGGCGACCATTAAGGCTAATGAAATGTAGCGAATCTTTTTCATACTGTTGTGATTTTTAAGTTAATCCGCTTGCAAATTTAGTGTTTTGTAAGGGAACGGCAGAAAAATAGAGGGGGACAATAGGGGGACAAGCGTCAAAATATTGTCCTGCGCGGGCGTGTCTTACCGTGAGATGCGGTAATTCGGGGCGTGCGGACGTAGCGGTCCATGTCACCGCCGTGGCTGATTCAGGCGGTGCTCCGGATGGCGGTTGCTAATGTGTTGGTAGTCAGCGTATTGTCGGCGGCGTTGCAAAAGGCCGTCTTCCGTGTTGCGAAAGGCGGCCTTTTAGCGTGCGTTTTGCCGTGTTTTATGGCGTAATACACGGTCTTTTGCAAAGCGGCGCAATGCGGCCGCTGCATTATTTCCTCAGTTCTATGCGGAACGTAGTTCCCTTGCCCGGTTCCGAACTCTTTACGTAGATGCGCCCTTTGTGGTATTCCTCCACTATGCGCTTTGCCAACGAGAGGCCCAGTCCCCAGCCCCTTTTCTTCGTGGTGAAGCCCGGGCGGAACACGTTGCGCAGGTCTTTCTTGCGTATACCCTTGCCGGTGTCGCTCACTTCTATCACGGCCCTGTCGGCCGTCGACTCCATGCGCAGGGTTATCGTGCCGCTGCCCTCCATCGCGTCGACGGCGTTCTTGCACAGGTTTTCTATCACCCACTCGAACAGCGCGGCGTTGATCCTGATGGTTATGTCATCGGGCGGGAAGTCTTTTACGAACTTCACTTTCGACGAAGTGCGGCGGTCCATGTACTCGATTACGTGCGCCATCACCCCGTTGAGGCTCGCCGGCACCGACTCGGGCAGCGAACCTATCTTCGAGAAGCGTTCGGCTATCAGTTCGAGCCGCTTCACGTCTTTGTCCATTTCGGGTATCATGGTGTCGTCGGGATAGTTCTCCTTCAGTATCTCCACCCACGCCATCAGGCTCGATATGGGCGTGCCGAGCTGGTGGGCGGTCTCCTTCGACAGGCCCACCCACACCTTGTTCTGCTCGGCGCGCTTTGACGTCAGCAGGGCGAATATGGCCACCACGACGAACAGCATCACCACCCCGAGCTGTATGTAAGGGTAGGCGGCGAGCCGTTTGAGGATGACCGAGTCGTCGTAGCACACGTTGATGTAGCCGTCTTCGGCGTCGTCGCCCAAGGCTATCCTTATGTAGCGTCCCTCGTCGAGCAGCCTTGCGCTCGCCGTTCCGGCCTGCGCTATGCTGTCTTCGTATGTCTCCCCTTTCAGCTTTACGTTGCGGAAGGTCTGCACGTTGCCGTCGGCGTCTGTCACGATTACGGGTATCGTGTGGTTCTCGTTTATCACCTTGAGCACGAGGTTGAGGTCGGTGTTCTCGTCGGCGGTGTTGAGCGCCCTCATCGCCTCTGCCCACGTTTCCATCTTGTTGCGCTCCTCGTCGGCCAGTTCGCGCACCAAGGCGTTCGACACAACGAGCGAGGCCACGGCTATCACCACCGCGGCTACGACGAGGATTATCTTCACATGGCGTATTCTGTCAGTCCATTGCATACGTATTTATAACGCATTTTGCCGCCCGATATTGCCTTGGGGAAGGTGGGAAGGTGAGAGGGTGGGAAGGTGAGGATTACTTTTGAACGGCTTTTCCGTCCTTGAACGTATAACGTTAGTTAAATAACTATGCCGTTTAGTTACTTTTCCGGCGAAACGTTTGGATGTTACTAAAACTTTTAGTTACTTTGCGGCATGAAGCTAAAAGAAAGTATCAACCCTGTAAAATGTGAAGAGATGAAACCACTTACGAAACGAGAGGAAGAGATAATGGAACGCTACTGGGACAAGGGCGGCATGCACATACGCGAGCTTCAGGCCCTTTACGACGACCCGAAGCCGCACGTCAACACGCTGTCGACGCTCGTACACATACTTGAGGACAAGGGCTTCCTGTCGCACAAGGCTGTTACGGCGAAGAGTTACAAGTATTTCCCCGTGCTCTCGCGCGACGACTACCGCCGCGGTTCGCTGAAGAACGTTGTCGACAAGTTCTTCGGCAAGTCGTACCTCGGCGTGGTATCGGCTCTCGTCAAGGACGAGAACGTATCCTTGGACGACCTGCGCGAGCTTATAAAAAAAGTAGAGGAAGGCGGTGAAAGGTGAAAAGGTGAAAGGGTGAAAAGGTGAAAAAGGCTGCAAAAATCTTACAACCAAACAATCTTATGACCGTAAAACGCTCATAACCTAACGGCCGTACAACCCTAAAACCGTACGCCCACATAACCCGAAACCCGTAAAACCTTATAACCGTAAAACCTCATAACCGCAATAAACCTTACGCCCCCACAACCTCATAACCGTAAAACTCCATAACCCCACAACCTCAAAACCGCAAAAAACACTATGGGACTGTTTTTCATATACTCGCTAAAGGTGGCGCTGTGCCTCGCGGCGTTCTACCTTGTCTACAAGTTGCTGCTGAGCCGCGAGACGTTCTATGGGTTCAACCGCGCCGTAGTTTTATGCATCATCGGCACGTCGCTCTTGCTCCCGTTGGTGCATGTAAGCACCGCGTCGCCGACGGCCGGCCTCGGCGGATTCGTCGTAGTGGAGGGCGTTATAGCAGAGGCCGTGACGGCCGAACCCTCCGGCTTCAGCATGACGGCGGCCCAGGCGTGCTTCCCGTATATATAATAGGTGTGGCGTTTTTCGCCCTTCGTTGGGCGTGGTCGCTCTTCAGCCTCGTCAGGCTGATGCGCGGCGGCCGCGTTGTAAGCCGCGACGGCGGCGTGTGCGTAATCGTGGTAGAGGGCGACGTGCCGTCGTTCAGCTGGATGAACAACATCGTCATAAGCGAGGCCGACTATGCCGGCAGTCCCGAATACATACTCGCCCATGAGCGCGCCCATGTGGCAGGCCGCCATTCGGCCGACATAATGTTGTGCGACGCACTGATAGTGGCGCAATGGTTCAACCCCGCCGCGTGGCTGCTTAAGGCCGAGCTGCAGGACCTCCACGAGTATGAGGCCGACCGGGCCGTGCTCGCCTCTGGCGTAGACGCCCGCTCCTACCAGCTCATGCTTATACGCAAGGCCGTGGGCGATAAGCTCTTTTCTATGGCAAACAACCTTAATCAATGTTCACTAAATAAACGAATCACTATGATGCAAAAATTGAAATCAAATCCGTGGCGGCGTGGGAGAAGCCTCCTCGCCGTCCCGGTTGCGGCCTTCGCCGTAGCTGCTTTCGCAACGCCTAAGGCCGAGAGCCTGAGCGCGGAGATTGAGAATGAGAGCAACGCTCTTGTAAGTAGCGTGGTGCCTGCGGCGGAGACGCAGGTCGCCGGGCCGTCTACCGTTGCGGCGGCTGTTGCCGTGCGGAAAGCCGAAGCCGCGCAGTCTGACGCTGAAGCGCAGCCGGCCGAAGCCGTGCCGGAGGCCGGCGTGCCGGGGCCCGACGACAAGGTGTATGACATAGCAGAGCAGCAGCCTGAGTTCCCGGGCGGCCAGGTCGCGATGGCGAAGTGGCTCGGAGAGACCATCAGGTATCCGGCCGAGGCCGCGAAGAAAGGTGTCGAGGGGCGCGTCGTTGTCAGGTTTGTCATCGGCAGCGACGGAACGGTGGGCGACGCCAAGGTCGTGCACGGCGTAGACCCGCTGCTCGACCAGGAAGCCTTGCGCGTAATCAATGCCATGCCGAAGTGGATTCCCGGCAAGCAGGGCGGCAAGGCCGTGGCCGTGAGGTACATGGTGCCCATAACGTTCCGCCAGGACGTCGGCCTCGATGGCGGCAATGTGCGGCCTGACGAGTATGACGGCAGTGTGATAACAATAAACGGCAAGGTGGTTGCCTCGTCCGGAATGCAGACCGTAAGGATGGAAGGCAATCAGTATTACATTGTTGACGGTAAGCATGTAGAGGATATTTCCAACCTCAAGGCCGACCAAATAGAGAGCATAACCGTGAAGAAGGACGCCAAGAGCATCACCGACAAGTACGGCGACGCGGCAAAGGACGGCGTGATCATAATTACCACTAAGAAAGTCGGGAAACAGTAAAAACACTCTCTCTTGATACAAGGCGTGGCGGTGCTTACGGGCGCAGCCGCGCCTTTTTGCGCGCCTTTCGGCGGCGTATGCCAGTTGCGTGCGTAATATGTTGAAACCCAATGTGTTGTAAAAGGCTGTCTTTCATGCTGCGAAAGACAGCCTTTTACGCTGCGAAAGATAACCTTTCGGAGCGTGAAAGCTAACCTTTTTGGTTCATCCGCAAATCGGTTGGATGAGAATAAATATTAAATGAATATCCGCAATCGGCCAAATACTTACTTGCATCCTTTTCTAAGAAGTCTGTGGCATACCGTCATTCCGGGCTTAGACCCGGAAT
>CALUIJ010000136.1 GCA_944320675.1 uncultured Prevotella sp. | reverse complement strand
AGGCACAACGAGGTGGCGCCCAACCAGTTCGAGATAGCACCGGTGTTCGAGGAGACCAACCTCGCCGTAGACCACAACATGCTCCTCATGTCCCTGATGAAAAAGGTTGCAAGGAAGCACGGCTTCCGCGTGCTGCTCCACGAGAAGCCATTCGCCGGCATCAACGGCTCGGGCAAGCACAACAACTGGAGCCTCAGCACCGATACCGGCGTCCTTCTGCACGCCCCGGGCAAGACTCCCGAGGACAACCTGCGCTTCGTCACCTTCGTCGTAGAGACCCTTATGGGCGTATACCGCCACAACGGCCTGCTTAAGGCCTCGATAATGAGCGCCACCAACGCCCACCGCCTCGGCGCCAACGAGGCTCCCCCGGCCATCATATCGTCGTTCCTCGGCAAGCAGCTCAGCGAACTGCTCGACCACATCGAGAAGAGCGACAAGGACGACCTCTTCAACATGGCCGGCAAGCAGGGCATGAAACTCGACATACCGGAAATTCCCGAGCTGCTCATCGACAACACCGACCGCAACCGCACGTCGCCGTTCGCCTTCACGGGCAACCGCTTCGAGTTCCGCGCCGTAGGCTCCGAGGCCAACTGCGCCTCGGCCATGATCGCGCTCAACACCGCCGTGGCCGAAGCCCTCGTCGACTTCAAGCGGCGCGTCGACGCGCTCATCGCCGACGGGCACGACCAGACCGACGCCATCGTCGACGTGCTGCGCGAGGACATCAAGACGTGCAAGCCCATACGCTTCGACGGCAACGGATACTCGGACGAGTGGGTCGAGGAGGCCAAGCGCCGCGGGCTCGACTGCGAGACGAGCTGCCCGCTTATCTTCGACAACTACCTCAGGGACGACTCCGTGCGCATGTTCGAGTCGATGAACGTAATGAACCGCAAGGAGCTTGAGGCCCGCAACGAGGTGAAATGGGACACCTACACCAAGCGCATACAGATAGAGGCCCGCGTGATGGGCGACATCACGATGAACCACATCGTGCCCGTGGCCACGCACTACCAGAGCCGCCTGGCCAAGAACGTAATGGACATGCGCCAGATATTCCCCGTGGAGAAAGCCGAAAAGCTGTGCGCCCGCAACATGAAGCTCATCGAGGAGATAGCCGAGCGCACCCAGCTCATCGAGACTGGGGTGGAGGAACTGATAGAGGCGCGCAAGGTGGCCAACCGCATAGAGAGCGAGCGCGAAAAGGCCATAGCCTACCACGACACCGTTGCCCCCAAGATGGAGGAAATCCGTTACCAGATAGACAAGCTCGAGCTCATCGTGGCCGACGAACTGTGGACTCTGCCCAAGTACCGCGAGCTGCTCTTCATAAGATGATGCGGCACGCTCCGCCGCAAGGCGGACGGTAAGCATACTGATGCGTGCAGGCCCGCTGCGGCGCATCCGATATTATTGGTTGTTTAAGTTTTTTTAGGCGTAGGGCGGCTGTGAAGCCACCCCTGCGCCTTTTTCGTCGGCCGCCGGCAGGGTGGAAAATGTAAAACTGATACATCTGTCCGTAATACGGGTAAGGGGTTTACCGCGGACGATTGTTAACTTTGCGGCGTAAACCCAAACACTTAACGCACATGCAAAGGATACGTAAGACAATGGCTGCGGCGGCGCTGGCGGCGCTCGCCTGCTGCCCCTTAAAAGCTCAAAAGAATATGGAAAACGTACTTAACGAAAAACAACAGCACATCGTCGCCATATCATGCCTTGAGGCCAAGGGCGACGTTGAGGGTCTGGCCGGTGCCATAAGCGGCGGACTCGACGCGGGACTGACCGTCAGCCAGGTAAAGGAAGCACTGTCGCAACTTTACGCCTACACGGGGTTCCCGCGCAGCCTTAACGCCCTCGCCACGCTGCAAAGCGTGCTCGACGGGCGCAAGCGGCGCGGCATCGACGACCCCGAGGGCCGCGACGCCGACCCGTTGCCCGAGGGCTACGACGCGCTGAGGCAGGGCACCGAGGTGCAGACGAAACTGTCGGGACGCCCGTTCGACTACACTTTCGCCCCTGCTACCGACTATTACCTTAAGGCGCACCTCTTCGGCGACATCTTCGCACGCAACAACCTGACCCACGCGCAGCGCGAACTCGTCACCGTGAGCGCGCTGTCGGCGCTCGAAGGATGCGGGGCGCAACTGAAGTCGCACGTCAGCGGGGCGCGCAACATGGGGCTTACGGACGCCGAGATACGTTCGATACCCGCCGTGCTCGCCGCCCGCGTGGGCGACGTAGAGGCATGGCGTGCGGGCAAGGCCATAGCCGAGGTGTACGGAGAGGATTTCGACGAGGCCCGTCCGCTTGGCCGTCCGATGTTCCCCAAGGGCGGTCCCAACGAGGCTTACGCCAAGTATTTCACCGGCGGGAGCTTCCTTGCGCCGCTCAGCTCGGGCAAGGTGCCCGTGTCGAACGTAACCTTCGAGCCGGGATGCCGCAACAACTGGCACGTACACCACAAGGGCGTGCAGGTGCTTATCTGCGTAGGCGGCACCGGCTGGTACCAGGAGTGGGGCAAGCCTGCACGGAAGCTCAACCCGGGCGACGTGGTTGAAATCCCCGAGGGCGTGAAGCACTGGCACGGCGCGGCGAAAGACAGTTGGTTCCAGCACGTGACGTTCACCGTGGCCGAAGACGGCGCGTCGAACGAATGGCTCGAACCCGTCACCGACGAAGAGTACGACAAGCTATGATGATTTCTTATCCCTTAAACGCGGAGCGGGACGGCCGACGGCCGTCCCGCTCCGCGTTTAA
The DNA here is from genome assembly GCA_944320675.1 of uncultured Prevotella sp. Classification (GTDB taxonomy): domain Bacteria; phylum Bacteroidota; class Bacteroidia; order Bacteroidales; family Bacteroidaceae; genus Prevotella. The sequence goes on along the minus strand of CALUIJ010000136.1, from coordinate 6,232 downwards.
AGGTTATTCCAGGTGTTTCTTCATCCATTCCATCTGGCCGTATTCGGTTGCGTCTGAAGTCCAGTGCTCGTTTATCGGGGTGACGAGCGCCTCCTTGGGGCACGCCAGCGTGTTCCACACGGCGTAGCTCGTGGTGGGTGGACAAGTGTCGTCGTTGTAGCCCCACGTCATGTAAGTGTAGGCTTTCACGTGCCGCGCGAAGTTCACCACGTCGTAATAGGCCAGTGTGTTGATGTTCTTTTCGGTCAGCATGCCTTTTGTCCTGTTGAAGTGGGGGTAGCCTCCGGTGCGGCCTTCGGCGTAGGCGGCCATGTCGGCGAGCGCCGGATGGTTGACGATGCACTGCGTGACGCGGTCGTCGAGGGCGGCCGCCACTATCGCCAAGGCTCCTCCCTGGCTTCCGCCCTGCACTACGACGTTGCGCCCGTCCCACTCGGGCAGCGAGGTCAGAAGGTCGAGGCAGCGCACGAGCGACAGGTAGACGCGCTTCATGTAGTAGCGGTCGCGGTCGTCGATGCCGTTGCCGAGGTAGCCGTTCTCCTTGCCGTTGAAGGCGCGCGATATGTCGTCGAAAGTCTCCTTGGGCAGGCGCGGGTCGAGTCCGTGTATCTCCATCTCCATGCGTATGCAGCCGTTCTCGGCGTAATACTTGTGGCGCAGCGGATCCTTTATGGTCTTTATGCCCGCCCCCGGAGGGCAAAGCACGATGGGGCACGAGCCTTTGGCGGCGTTCTTGGGATAGAAAAGGTAGGCGTAGACCGACTGTCTCTGCCTGTTGAGGCTTACCTTTACGAGGTAGCAGTCAACCTTGTCGGTGCAGTACTCCTCGGCTTTCTCCTTTGAGTAAGTAAGCGGCGTCCGCCTCATTTCTTCTATGTTGCCGCGCCAGAAGTCGGCGAAGTCGGCCGGTTCCTTGACGCATGGGCGTATCTCGTCGACCGAGAAGCCTATTTTTACGTGGTGGGCGTATTTCCTGCCGTCGACTTCGGTCGTCAGCCTTATGTCGCGGAAGCCGGGCGTGAGCCTTGTCCCGACGTTTATCGAGGCGCGTCCGCCCTTTAGCTCCACCGTCCCCTTGCCGTCGGCCGGCATCATGTCGTCTGCTATCTCGTATTCCACTACGGCGTCGCGCGGTATGCCGTACTTGTAGAACTGCACTTCCACGCAGGCCTTTTCGCCTTTCTCGTAGAGCCAGTCGGCATGGTCGGGCACGGTCACCCAGAGGTAGTCGGAGCGGTAAGGATAGTTCTCGGCCACCGCTCCGGCGCACAACAGTAGCGCGGACAGCAGCATGGATAAAAGTCGTTTCATGATTAAGCGTTTTGATTAGTTTGGGCGCAAAGGTAGCGAATTAAGTTAAGAATGAAGAACGAAGAGTGAAGAATCCGATAGTTTTTTAAGTGAAAAGTAAAAAACTATCGGATTCTTCACTCTTCACTTTTCACTCTTAACTCTTCACTTACCTGTATTCCTCGGGCGTGCAGCCGGTTGCTTTCTTGAAAACCGTGGCGAAAAGGCTCTCGGTGCAGAATCCGAGCAGCTCGGCTATCCCGGCCGTCGTCATGCCGCCGGCGAGGAGCAGTTCCTTGGCCTTGCGCATGCGGCGCAGCTGTACGTATTCGCCGAAGGTCTTGCCCGTCTCGCTCTTGAGCATGTCGTTAAGGTATTCGGCCGACATGCCGAGCCGCCTGGCCATGCGTCCGGCCGTCGGCATCCCCTCGGCGGCGGCGCGTCCGGAGAGGAAGTAGCCGTCGGTCATGTCGTCGAGCCGGGCTATCGAGTCTACGTTGGCGTCGTGGCGGGTGATGAACTGGCGGCCGTAGAAGCGCCTGCAGTAGCTGAGCAGCAGGTCGATGATGTTGCTTATTATCGTCTTGCTGTACTCGTCGACGCCGCTGCGCAGCTCGTCGCCGAGGCAGCCGAGGCACCGCCTTACCACCCTCTCCTCGCAGCACGATATGTGGAGCGACTCGTCGGGGCGGTACTTGAAGAACGAGTATTCCTTCAGCCTTATGCCGAGCGGCGTACACTTGGCTAAGGCCGGGTGGAATATCAGCAGCGTGCCGTCGTCGGCGGCGAGGTCGATTTCCTTTTGCGGCATGACGAAGAGCATCGTGCCGTCGGAGAAGTCGTAAGGCCGCCGTCCGTATTCCGCGCCGTCGGCGGCGCGGTGCCTGAGCACGATGCCGTAGCAGTCGGTCCTGATGCGGTCGCGGCCGCAAGGGGCCGACATGTCGATCAGGCCGACCAAGGGGTGGCGCGTCTCGGCGTTGAAGGCGCGGTTGCATTCGCAAACGTAGTTCGTCGCGTCGTCGGTGTGGTGCATTTGCATTCGGTTTTTCTTTGGTTGCCGGGCCTGTAGGGTAAGCCCTTTGGGGCCGGTAAGCCGGATAGGACTGACGGCATTACGCCATTTCCGCTTTACGGTATTCGCTCGGGGTCATGCCCGTGCTGCGCTTGAAGTAGCGGTTGAAGTGCTGCGAATACTGGAATCCCAGCCTGAAGCTTATCTCGTTGACGGTCTTCTCCGTGCCGAGCAGCTCTTCCTTGGCGAGGTTGATTATCTTGTTCTGGATGTATTCCTGCGGAGTGCGCCCGGTCTCCTTCTTGACAAGGTCGCCGAAGTAGTTGGGCGAGAGGAAGCACTTCTCGGCGAAATACTTAACCGACGGCAGGCCGTTGACGAGGGCGGTGTTGCCGTGGAAATACTCGTCGAGTTCCGCCTCGAACCTTGTGAGCACGTCGCGGTTGGCCGTCTTGCGGGTGATGAACTGGCGTTCGTAGAACCTCATGCAGTAGTCGAGCAGCAGTTCGATGTTGCGGCATATCAGTTTCTTACTGTGGCCGTCGATGGGGCGCTCTATCTCCTGGCGTACCTTGTCGAGGCAGTCCTTGAAGATGGCCTTCTCCTGCTCTGACAGGTGCAGGGCCTCGCGCGACGAGTAGGCGAAGAACGAGTACTGGTTTATCTCCTGCCCGAGCGACGTGCCGCGGACGAGGTCGGGGTGGAAGAGCAGTCCGACGGCGTTAGGCTTGAAGTCGGGCTTGAACTTCACGCGCACCACCTGGCCCGGGGCGAAGCTCGTAACCGTGCCCTCCTGGTAGTCGTAAGGCATGCGCCCGTAGGTTATGTCGCCGCAATACGTCTGCTTCAGGAACAGGGCGTAAACGCCGTAGCTGTATGTCACCTCGCCTTGGAAAGGGAAGCCGTCCATCTTCGACTGGTCGACGACGGTCACCAACGGGTGCCTCGTCTCGATGCCCATCATCCGGTTGTAGTCGTCTACCGAGTCTACCTTGAATATATTGTCCATGTGTCCTCCTGCTTTTTCTTTTTGCAAAAGTAGCGATAATCGGCGGAAAACGTTGTACACGTTTTACTGATTTTGCTATCATTATTACATTTTAGGGCGCCGCCGCACGCCGTGGAGAACGTAAAAGACTGTCTTCCTGGTTGCAAAATGCCGTCTTTTGCAAACTAAAAGGCGGCTTTTTGGAACGCAAAAGGCCGCCTTTCGTTAATATGTTGATTACCAACGCATTACCGTATCACGGCAACATGCATCTTAAGTCTGCAGTCCTGACGCTTCAACAACAGCCGGATGAGGTACGCGGCAATCATCACCGATGCCTCCGTGCTTGCTTGTTTTCATTCTTTCGACGCAGATATTTCAAGGGTGTATATCTCCCCTTCTATGCTCACTTTAGGATGGAGGTAAACGAGTTTGCCGCTGCCGTCTACGCTGATAGTGGCCGACGGTATGCCGTTAAGCGTCAGGTTGTAACCTTGTCCTGAGCCTTTCTTTATGCCATACGTGTCAGCACGGCCGAAGAAAGGCTCGCCGTTTCCGTCAACAACGTTCACCGCCACGGTGTTCCTGCCTGTCCTTTCAAGCGTTACGGTCATGCCGGTGTAGCTCTCTATCACGTTGTCCCCCTGCATGAGTTTGCCCGTTCCGCGGTACGTTCCGGCAACGGCTTTGCCGTAATCACCAAGCGTCCTTACGGCTTTCGATGTCCTCGGCCTTGCCATTGAGTACGGTTCCACTCCCGTGGACTCCGCCGCGTCTCCACCCGTCGGTGCGGCAACGCCTGCCGCCGCGCCGACAGTGCGTCTTTCGCCGGTGTTGTCGTATGCCGTGAAGGCGAACTTGTCGTTGGTCTTTTGGGTGTCAAGGTATTTGAAATTATAACCTATCGTAGTCTTCATCATATCGCTTAAAAACATTGGCCAGCCAATGACTACAAAACAGAATGCGTATTCTGTAGCCAGTTTGGCTTTATAATTTTTGTATTGATAGTTTATTGCGAACGGTACATATTGCCCTGTTTCCGGATTGTGCGAAAGCAGGAACGGGCAATAATAGTTTTTTGTTTTGAGCTTAAGCTGCAGTTGTCCGCTGCTTGGTATGTCGCCTATTTTCGTGTAGTCATGTTTCAGTATTTCAGTGCCGGGAGTGCCTACAATCGTGATTTTCTGCGTGGAAGAGCACGAGGCTACGGCAAGGCAGACCGTCAAAAGGAATGAAATTCGTATAAAAGTCTTCATCTTTGCTTGTTTTAGTTATTGGTAATCGTAGATTATTCCGCGCGCAAAGTCGCTTGTCCCATAATCTATATTGTAATTGAAGTTTATCATGTACCACGGTGCGTTCAGGCAGTCGGTCTTCGTTTGGTAGAGCTTTTGCAGTGCTTCGTTCACGTTTCCGTGGTTGGTGACGGGTATTATCACCATCGAGTCGGCATAAAAATCGGTGACAAGCCGCTCGAACGTAGCTCCGTTGTCAACCGAATAAGTTATGCAGACGCTGAACTTGCAGTAAGATTCGTTCTCCTTAAGGCACGTCGCAACAATGTTTTTGCCTTTCAGAACCTGCTTCCCGATGCCGGTCACTTTGAACACTTTCGACATCGCTCCGTTGCCGTGAGGGGCAATGGATACGCGCGGCTGGTCGGCAATGTAGGTGGCGTTGGTGACGGATGTGCCCGAAGTGCCCGAGCCTCCGACGTTGACGCCGCGGGCTATGTCGCCCACTACGCCGCCGATGTTCAACGCACCGGCTATCGCGCCGAGGTTGATGCCGGCGCCCTTGGTCTTTGAACTGAGGTCGGTAGTGGACGTAGTCCTTACCGTCGGGTCGTAATAAGAAGTAGATTTGCCGTCGGAATTTACGAAGAACGACATCGTCTGGTCGATGGTCATGATTTCCGACGTGCGGTTGTAGACTATCGCCGTGAGTTCACCTTCGCTTGAAATGGTGTAGGCCACGGCAATTTTGGCGTCGTCGGGTATGGGCGACGATTGCGTTGGTTGTGCGTAACGTGTCCTTACCGACTGGTAAGCTACGCTGGAAGTCTCTAACTTCATTGTTTTGCATGATGCCAAAAGCAGGGGCATCAGTGCTCCGAGTAATAAATAACTGTGTTTCACTTTAGGTAATAAAAAAGGCGTGCAACCATTCTTTTACTTGCCTTTCTTCTGGTTACCGCCAAGTGACCTGCATAACGACAAGCACGGAACAGCCCACGCCTTAGAGGCGTGAACCTTCAGTCGCTTGTTCTCGTTATGCGAATGTTTTGGCGGTATTCGAAGAAAGAGAACAAGAGCTAAAAGCTCAGATATGATATGTTATGTATGTTCTATTCCAAGTATGAAAGAACGGAAACGCCGGATTGATAACTTGAGGCCGTGCCTCGGTTGTCTGCTTTCTGTGGCGTCGGCGGCCGTAAAGACTGCGTCCACCGTCTGCGTTTCAGTCTTTTTTGTGTCTGTTTCTTATATTCTCCGTTTTAGTTATACACTTGTATCCTGTCGTTGTCTTATATCAAAAGGTGCAGGGAATGGATACGTGTTCCCCCGGTTTTAACGTATGCAGAGCCAAACCGTCACCCTGCGCACGGCACCGCTTGCCCGTTGCAGGCCCGGCACCATGATTCACGCTACAAAGATAACAATATTTTTGCTCTTTTTACACAAAAAACCACATTTTTGGGGATAATATATTGAAAAACATCCGACGGTGTAAACCTTTTGTTTTCAGAGCCTTCCGTCCGCAGGCGTTTTATCATGTTCAATCATGTAAACTGCGGACGGACCGCAAAAGGGGTTCATCCGCAAACCTTTTGGATGTGTGTATGATACAATAACAAACATCCTACTATAATCCAAACGGTTGGTAACTGTCATGCCGCACCCCGATGCGGCATGACAGTTACCAACCGTTTGGATTAT
>CALUIJ010000135.1 GCA_944320675.1 uncultured Prevotella sp. | reverse complement strand
ATATTCCAAACACAACCAATGTTCAAGTTAAAAAAGACGACGCACGCATAGCCAATCTCTTGGGCGACTACTCCGACAGCAACCCGTATGAGCTGAGCGAAGAGGCAAAGAACATAGTGAAGGGCACCGACGGAACGGAAGTAGGCATATACGGCGGCAGCATACCTTACGACGCCACGCCAACCAATCCGCGCATAACCAAGTTTGAGGTTGCACAAAAGACTACCGCCGACGGCAAGCTGAGCGTTGACATAGAGGTGAACGGGGAAGAATGACATAAACACCAACTATGGCCTATGCGAAACTTATTGATTACGGTAGCCTTGCTCGCGGCTTACGCCACAGCCCAAGGGCAGGGAGACTACAGATACCGCTACTGGTTTGACGGCAGGGACGACGCAGCCGTGACCGTAAGCGGGTTGGCCGCAGGCATAGACGCGGGCATGTTGACCGACAACATGCACACGCTATACATGCAGGTGGCCGACGGACAGGGCGTATGGAGCTCGCCCGTGGCGCGGCTGTTCGTAAAAACGCCGGCTGAAGGCGGGCCGCAACTCGTGTATTGGTTCGACCGCGAGGGCGCAAGGCGCACGCTTACTGCTGCCGGCGGCGGCACCGCGCTCGACGCGGCCGGCCTCTCCGAGGGCTTCCACACGCTTCAGGTGCAGGCCTTGGGCACGTCGCCCTCGGCCGTGCGCCAGGCAATGTTCATGAAGACGCTCGGCGGCGGAACGCCGTTTACCTACTGGTTCGACAACGACACGCGCCGCGACACCCTTACCGGCTCGGGTCAAACCATGATTGACGTGGCCGGACTAACCGACGGTTACCATACCGTACAGATGCAAATAGCCGGCAACTCGCCCTCAACCATACACAGAGACATGTTCATAAAGATACCGCAGACCGAGGGCATCGACTCTATGGCGTGCCTGTTCTTCGTCGACTCGCTGCTCTACCGTCAGGAACTTGTCGCCACGCACGACGGCGTGATTAACTGGACTTTCGACGCAACGGGCATAACCTACGGCCTGCACAAGGCGCAAACCATGATAGTTACGCCGAGCGGGGCGGCCTCGAGCCTGCAAGAGTCGTTCTTCCTGCGCGTGGCCTCGTCGGCCGAAGTTGCCGCCATGCGGTGCTATTACTCGATAGACGGCGGACTGAACTACGAGCAGGCCGCAACGACCGACGGCCATACGTTCCACTTCGACGTTGACGCTTCGTCGCTCGGCGACGGCCTCCACCGTCTGCTTTACTTCCTCGCAGGCGACGGCGGGCTGTGTTCTAACGTCATGTCGGCGTTCTTCGTGAAGACGCCCGTGGGCGGAGGAGCCGTAGTGCAGTATGACTATTGGCTCAACGACGGCGGCGCCGAGCCGCGCTCGGTGGTGCTGGCGGAACGCGAAAACCCGTTGCAGCTTGTCGAACTGCTCGACGTTGAGGAGCGGCCCATACGCAGCAAGTGCTTCCACTTCGCCGTGGAGGAGAGCCGGCCGATGGTTTATGCCGTCAACGACTTCCACATACGCTTCCATAACACGTACGGGCGTACGGTCGAGGATTCGGCGCGCTTCGTCGACACTCGCGTCAGCCGCGAGGTGACAGGAGCTTTCGCCCTTACCGACCTTGAGGGGACGATAGCCTCGCAAACGCCGCCGGCCGACAGCATTGTATGGTACACTATTGAAGGTTTGGCGGGCGACAGCCTTGCGTTGAGGGCCGACAGGGAGTGTACTTTGCATGTGTTCTCTCCGGTTGGCGACGAGTTGTACGTGGCCGGGGGCGCGGACAGCAAGGAGTTCGGCGGTTGCGGCCTTGCCCTTGACGGCACTTATTATGTAGCTTTGCACGACGTTGCCGGGGACGGCGGCGCCACCGTAAACCTCGACTACGTAAGGTTTACCGACGGCGAAAGCGGCATTGCCGGCGTTGAGGCTGCCGACGGTTCGTCAGAGCCGGTCAACGTCTACGACGCTTCGGGTCGTCTCGTGCGTGCCCGGGTGGCCATGGGCGGTGCCCTTGAAGGATTGCAGCCTGGAGTCTACATAATAAAGGACAAGAAGTATTTGGTCAAATAAGCGTTTGAAGTAAAACTCTCGAATGGTGTTTTTTTATCAAAGGGAAGTATGGCTGTTCATATCCGCCATGCTTCCTTTTCTTCTTGTATACGTTATTTTTTGTATCTTTGCATACAATAAATCTTAATCGACGATGAAACTTATAGCAGACAGCGGAAGCACTAAGACCGACTGGTGCTTCGTAGACGGTGCAAACGTAGTGTGCCGTGTCGCCGGGCAGGGCATCAACCCTTTCCTGCAAGACGACGAAGAGATAGGACGCATAGTAGCGGCGGGGCTTTCCGCCGCAGGCGTTTTGGCCGGTTCGGTCGGTGAGGTAGAGTTTTACGGTGCCGGTTGCCGCGACGACAAGATACCCATGCTTGAAGCTCTCTTCAGGCGGCTGTTCGCCAACGCCGCCAAGATAGAAGTCAGTTCAGACATGCTCGGGGCGGCGCGCGCCCTGTTCTGCAAGGGCGAAGGCATAGCGTGCATACTCGGTACGGGGGCCAACTCGTGCCTGTACGACGGTAGGCGGATTACGGCCAACGTGCCGCCGTTGGGCTACATACTCGGCGACGAGGGCAGTGGAGCAGTTCTGGGCAGACTTTTCGTGAACGCGCTGTTCAAAGGCGGACTGTCTGAAAGCCTGCGTGACAAGTTCCTCACGGAAAGCGGTCTCACATTGCCTGCAATAATAAACAAGGTGTACCGGGAACCTATGGC